>CAJYJW010000140.1 GCA_913775025.1 uncultured Sphingomonas sp.
CGTCGCCGCCCCGGTCCACGCAATCGAAGATGGCGGCGTAGCCTGCGAACCGGGTCGCGCCACTCATGCGCGGAACATCCCGGCCAGACCGCCCTTGGCCATCAGCCCAAGCTTCATCGCCATGCCGAGCAGCAGCGAGGCGAGCACGATCCGCACCAGCCACGTCACCGCCGCATTGCGCGCGCTGCGCTTGGCGTCGCGCCAGGCCCCCAGCAGTTCGCGCAACTCGCCCAGATCAGCGTGCGCGCGGGCATCGCCCAGCCCCATCCGCTCCAGCGCGGCGGTCGCCCCTGCGCCGCTCGCCTCCTCGATGATCGCGCGCAGCGTCACCAGGTCGGCGCCCTGCTCCTCGGCCTGCGCGATCAGGCGGGTCAGCATGTCCACGCTCATCGCGGCCCCTCCGGCATGGGCGCGAAGCCCAGCATCTCGCGCTTCTCGTCCATGGTGATGAAGTCGGCCGCCGCCACTTGCGCCCAAAGCCGTTCGCGATCCGAAGACAGCGCCGGGATACGGTCGAGGTCGAGTTGCAGCGATAGCCCCGGCCACCACGCGCCCAGCGCCTGCCCCAGCCCACGCATGATCTTCTCGGTCAGCGGTACGATCGCCAGCCGCCACAGCGCTCGGTTCGCTTCGGAATAGTTGGCGTAGCTCACGTCGCCGGGCAGCCCCAGCAGCATTGGCGGCACGCCGAAGGCCAGCGCGATCTCCCGCGCCGCCGCCGCCTTCAGCCCCACGAAATCCATGTCGGCAGGCGAAAGGCTCAGCGCCTGCCACTTGAGCCCCCCCTCCAGCAGCATCGGGCGCCCCGCGTTGGCCGCACCCGCGAAGCCGGCGTCCATCTCCGCCTTCAGCCGCTCGAACTGCTCGGCGGACATCGTCGCCCCCGCCTCGCCCGGATCGTAGACAAGCGCCCCCGATGGCCGCGCGGCATTGTCCAGCAGCGCCTTGTTCCAGCGCGTCGCAGCGTTGTGGATCGCCACCGCGCCCGCCGCCGCGCCAAGACAGCCCAGCCCATAATGGTCGTCGGTCGGATGCAGCGCGCGCAGATGCGCCAGGGTCGGCCGGCCCTCGCCGTCCTCTACCGGCAGCCGCGCCGCCGCCTCACCCGCCCGATAGAGATAGCCTGCCGGCCAGCCGTTGGCGTCCGCCTCCACGGCCACCCGTTCGGGGCGCAGCGCCACCAGCTCGGCGGGCCGGCCATCGGCATCGCGGATGATCTGCACGTAGGCGTTACCGTGCAGCAGCATGTGCGCCGCCACCGTCACCACGAGGTTCGCCGCCGTCACCAGCGCAACCGCCGCCTCATGCCCTTCGCCGGCATAGACGGGCACGCCCGCCACCCCTTCCGCCACCAGCCGCACCGCGCGCTGAGCCACCGGATTGGCGACATAGCCGTCGCGCACCTGTGCCTCGTACGATCGGGGCCATTCCCCCGTGACGATGCCCGTGCCGGCACGCACCAGCACCGGCCGCGCAGCATCCTGCGCGGTCCTTCGACCGAACCATTTCATGCGTATCTCCCGAAGGACGCGGGCACCTCTTGGTGCCCGCCATGTCATGCTAAAGCTGCCGCAGGCCCGGCCGCCTCGCAGCGATGCCCAGCATCAGCTCGGTCAGCGCCCACACCAGGGCGTCCGCCCGGTCGGGGCTGCGGCCGGGGCCGACATAGCCGCCCCCCGCCTGCAATCCCGCCAGCTCATCCTCCATCGCCGGAAACGCGCCGACGTGGAACACGCGGCCCGCCTCGTACAAGGCGGATATGGGCTCCGCCCGCGCCACCTTGCCGCGCGTGGCGTGCACCAGCCGCACCGGCAGCCCGGTGTCTGCCGCGCGCAGAACGCTCGCCACCATGTCGCCGCCGTTGTTCGCCTCCGCCACCACGCGATCCGCGCCGTACCGTGATGCCGCCTCCGCCGCCGCCCGCGCCCATCCTTCGGGTGCTGCGCCCTGGATGCTCGCATCCGCCAGCACATAGCCGTTGCCATCAATGCCCAGCGCCGCCACCACGATGCCGCACGCGTCGCCCCCGGCGCTTGCCGGCGGATCAATCGCCACCACCACGCGCGCCATCGCAGGAGCCGCCTCCACCCGGCACCGTTCGATCAGCGCGCGCGACCATAGTGCGCCCGCCACGTCCTCGATCAGTTCGCCGTCCAGCTCCTGCCGCCCGAGCCGCGTACCGCCATAATTCTCACGCATCGCATCAAGGTAGCTGGCGGGCAGATGTGCCGCATTGTCGCCGGATCGGCCGCGGGTGATCGTCACCCCCGGCGGTGGGCCGCCCTTGCCCTGCCCCGTCAGCCGACGCACCAGCGGCACCGCGCGCGGCGTGGTGGTGGCGACGGTGCGCGGATGATTGCCCAACCGCATCCCCATCATCAGATTGTCCCATGCCGTCTCGCCCATCGGCCATTTCGCGATCTCGTCCGCCCAGGCCAGGTGATGCTGCGGCCCGCGCAGCCCCTCCGGCTCGGCCGCCGAATAGAGGAACGCCTGCGCGCCGCCGGGCCAGCGCAGTCTGCGAAGCGACGGTTCCCACAAAGGCCGCCGCCCCGGCGGCGCGATGGCGAGCAGGCCGCTCTCCCCCTCGATCATCACGGCCCGCGCCTCCGCCATCGTCGCCCCCACCAGCGCGATCCGCAGGCGGCCACCCGCCTCGGCGCGGGCGCGCACCCATTCCGCGCCCGCCCGCGTCTTGCCGAAACCGCGCCCGGCGAGAATCAGCCACACCCGCCAGTCGCCCGCCGGGGCCAATTGTGGGTCCCGTGCCCACACCGGCCAATGATGCTCGAACTCGGCGATGTCCCCATCGGTCAAGGTCGCCAGCCGCTCCCGCCGGTCCGCGCCCGAGAGCATGGCCAGCCGTTCGCCCAGCGATGCGCCGGGCGGCAGCGCGCTCAAGTTTCGCCGCCCATGCGGCGGTTCATTTCGGCCAGTTTCGCCTCGATCCGCCGCCGCGCCGCGCCTTTGTCCGTCTTCTCGGCTTTCGGCGTCTCCTCCCCGCGCACCGTCGCGCGGTGGGCGGCAAGCAGCGCCAGCCCCAGCCGATCGGAATAGTCCGCCATCTTGCCAGCCGCCTTGCCCGCCTCGGCATCGGTGCCGTTGATCGCGCGCTCCAGCATCACCAGCTCAAGCCGGGCATAGCCCTCGCGCAGCGCCGCCTCCCAATCCCGGCGAAACTCAGTCGAGCGCAGCCGCAGCCGATAGACGCACCCCTCGCTCATCCCGACCGCGCGGGCCGATGCCCGCACGTTCGCCGTCGCCGCCAGTTCCGCCAGAAAGGCGTCGCGCTTACCCTTGGTCCACGCCGCCTGCCCCTTCATGTCCGCCGCCTCGTCCATCCGCGCCCCCGCGAAAAAGAAAGGGGGCCGGAAGCGATCGCTCGCCCGGCCCCGACGCATTTATTCAGCGTTCTCTCTCTATGCACTTTCAGCGGGGCGCTGTCAATAATTTTGTGCCTATTTGGTTATTTAATGCCGTAATGATCGGCCAGCCGGTCCAGTGCCATCAGCAGCACCAGCTTTCCCGCGCGTTTCGGCCAGCCCATGGCCCGTTCCGCCGTCTCCAGCCCCTCGCCGGCGCAGATCACGCGCCAGGCGACATCGCCCAGTCCAGCCCCCAGCGCAGTCGTCGCCGCGTCGAAACGGCGCTTCGCCGCGATCTGCGCCAGCGTCGGATCGATCGCTTCGGGCGCGCTGCGCGCCGTGTGGGAGGACGGGGTCGCCTCCCATCGCATCGTCACGCGGGGCGCCAGCATCGCCGTTTCCCAATCGCCACGTAGCCGCTCCGCCGCCTCATATTGCCGCCCGTCCACCATCCCCCGCGCGCGCAACCAGCTAAGGGGTGATTCGCCGTGGTTCACCGTAACGCGCCGCCCCCGCCCGTCCGGGGAGAGCGCCCGCTCCCCCAACAGGCGATTTCCATCCTCTGGTCGGGCCGACCGCTGCGTAAACCCACGTCCCGCCGCCGAGGGCAGCAGCTGCCCGTCTGCCTCCCGCACCAGATCGTGGCGCTTCAGCTCCGCCATGGTCGCCGCCGTCGCGATCAGCGACCCCGCGCGCCACGCATCGCCCATCGCCACAAATGCGCGGCCTGCCTCAAGCGCCGCCATTACCGTGCGCGCCGTTTCACTTATTCTAGCCATGCCGTGATCCTCCTGCCGGAAACACCTTGCCAAAGCATGACGCCCGTAGGAAAGCGACGAACCTCTCCGGTTAGGGTTTTACTGTGATCACCTGTATTCGCGAAGTACGCCGCGCCAAGGGGCTGACATTGCAGGATGTGGCGGATGCCTGCGTTCCGCCCACCACGGCGCAGACAATCGGGCGGCTGGAAACCGGCACCCGCACCGTCTCCGTCGATTGGCTCAATCGAATAGCGGCGGCCCTCGGCGTCACCGCGTCCGATCTCGTTACGCTGCCTGCCCGCGCGGATCTGCCGCTGGTCGCCACGCTGTCGGCCGCCGGTGCCGCCGCCCCGCGCCGCGTGGCGACGCTGCCCGTGCCGCAGCCCGCGCCCGGCCAGGTCGCCATTCTCGTCCATGCGGATATCGGCGACTATCGCTGCGGGGACGAGATCTGGTGTGATCGCATCGCGCCCGATGCCTTCGCCGCCGCATTGGATCGCGATCTGCTTGTCCCGCAGGGGGCGGGCCGGCTTCTGTTCGGGCGCCTCATCGACCGTGGCGAGGGGGAGATCGTGGTGCTGCCGCCCGGCCATGGCGCGCGGCGGCAGGCGCTTGCCGATCCACCCTGGGCCGCCGTCGCCGTCCGCCTCGTCCGCTCGCTTTAAGGCTGGCGGAAGCGCGGTGCCGGTCTGCTAACCGACGGCCCGCAAACCCCGCGCGAAATGTCCGGCCTTCGCGGCATAGTTTCTCGCGGATGTCACCAAGGCCGCTTTCTGCTCTTCGCTCAGCATTCGCACTGCGCGCGCGGGCGCGCCTACGATCAGGCTGCCGGGGGGGAAAGTCTTGCCCTCCGTCACCAGCGCGCCCGCGCCGATCAGGCAATCGTCGCCGATCGTCGCGCCGTTCAGCACGGTCGCTCCCATCCCCACCAGCACGCGCGCGCCCAGCGTGCAGCCGTGCAGCACCGCGCGATGGCCGATCGTGCAATCCTCCCCCACGGTCAGCGGCACGCCGGGGTCGGAATGCATTACCGCCCCCTCCTGCACGTTGCTGCGCGCGCCGATCAGGATCGGGGTATTATCCGCACGGATCGCCGCGCCGAACCACACGCTGGCCTGCTCGCCCAATCGCACGTCGCCGATCAGATCGGCGGAAGGCGCAACCCAAGCCCCCTCCGCCAGTACCGGCGCGGTACCGTCGATCGCGTAAAGCGCCATCAGCCGGCTGCCTTTGCCCGCGCGCGGTAGGCGTGCAGCAGCGGCTCGGTATAGCCGTTCGGCTGCGCCACCCCCTCGAACACCAGTGCCCGCGCCGCCTGAAAGGCGAGGCTCGTGTCTTCATGCCCCGCCATCGGCCGATAGAGCGAGTCGCCCGCATTTTGCGCATCCACCTTCGCCGCCATGCGTCGCAATGCTCCCTCCGCCTCGTCCGGCGTGGCTACACCATGCAGCAGCCAGTTCGCCATATGCTGGCTGCTGATCCGTAAGGTGGCCCGGTCTTCCATCAACCCCACGTCGTGAATGTCGGGCACCTTCGAGCAGCCGACGCCCTGATCCACCCAGCGAACGACATAGCCCAATATGCCCTGCGCGTTATTCTCCAGTTCGTCCTGGACGTCCTGGGGCGACCAGTTGCGCCCCTTCGCCAGCGGCGGCGTCAGCAACCGATCCAGCGAGGCGATGGGCTCGGCCGCCCGTTCCGCCTGCCGAGCGAACACATCGACCGCATGATAATGCATCGCGTGCAGCGTCGCGGCGGTGGGGCTGGGCACCCAGGCGGTGTTGGCCCCCGTTTTCGGGTGGCCGATCTTCTGCTCCAGCATGTCCGCCATGCGATCGGGTGCGGCCCACATGCCCTTGCCGATCTGCGCCCGGCCGGAAAGGCCGCAGGCGAGGCCGATCTGCACGTTGCGGTCCTCATAGGCGGCGATCCAGTCGCTCGTTTTGATGTCCGCCTTGCGCACCATCGGCCCAGCCTGCATCGCGGTGTGCATCTCATCGCCGGTGCGATCGAGGAAGCCGGTGTTGATGAAGACGATACGGTCCTTCACCGCATGGATGCAGGCGGCAAGGTTGGCGGACGTCCGCCGCTCCTCATCCATCACGCCTACCTTCAGCGTATGGCGCGCCAGTCCGAGCATGTCCTCGATCGCATCGAACAGCCGGTCGGTGAAAGCCGCCTCGTCCGGGCCGTGCATCTTGGGCTTCACGATATAGACGGATCCCGTGCGGCTGTTGCGATAGCGCCCCTGCCCCTTGAGATCGTGCATCGCGATCAGCGTGGTGACGATCCCGTCGAGAATGCCCTCCGGTGCCTCGCCGCCATCCAGCAACAGCACGGCCGGCGTCGTCATCAGATGGCCCACGTTGCGTACGAACAACAGGCTGCGCCCGGGCAATACCAGCTCGCTTCCATCGACAGCGGTATAGCGGCGGTCGTCGTCCAGCGTCCGGGTCAGCGTCTCGCCGCCCTTCTCGAATCGGGCCTCCAGATCACCCTTCATCAGCCCCAGCCAGTTGGCGTAGGCCGCCACCTTGTCGTCCGCGTCCACCGCCGCGACCGAATCCTCCAGATCGCAGATCGTCGTCAGCGCCGCCTCCAGCACCACGTCCGCGATGCCGGCGGGATCGGTCCGGCCGATCGGATGTGTGCGATCGATCACCAGCTCGATATGCAGGCCGTTGTTGCGGAACAGCAGGGTGTCGCCCCGACGGCCCACCAGCTGGGACGGTTCGGCCAGCACCGGATCGCCGCCGCCGAAATCGCCCCATGAACCCACCGCCAGCGGCACCGCCTGATCGAGGAAGGCCTTCGCCCGCGCAATCACCTGCGCGCCGCGTGCCGCATCGTAACCCTTGCCGGCCGCCCCGCCCGGGATCGCATCCGTCCCGTAGAGCGCATCGTACAGGCTGCCCCAGCGCGCGTTGGCGGCGTTGAGCAGAAAACGCGCGTTCAGGATTGGTACGACCAGCTGCGGTCCGGCCAACCGCGCCACCTCGTCATCGACATGCTCCGAACCGATCGTGAACGCCGCCGGCTCCTCCACGAGATAGCCGATCTCGCGCAGGAACGCCTGATAGTCCGCCATATCGATCGGCTGCCCCGCACGCGCGCGATACCAGTCGTCGATCCGCGCCTGCATCGCATCGCGCGTATCCAGCAACGCGCGATTGTCCGGCGCGAAGCGGGCGAGGATATCCGCCACGCCGCGCCAGAAGGCATCTCCATCCAGGCCTGTTCCGGGCAGCGCCCGCTCGTCGATGAAACGGGCGAGCGGCTCCGCGACCTTCAGCCCATGCTTGTCGATCATCGTCATAGTCGCCTCCACCATCGTTGCCCCGTAATAGACGGCCCGCATTGCCTGCGGTAGACGATCGATATGGACGACAGTCGTTCCTCTACGGAAATGATGGCAGGGGGCGATTACGCGTTGTTCGCCGCGATCGTCGCCGCCGGCAGCCTTGCCGGGGCAGGCCGACGGCTCGGCATATCCGCGCCGATGGTGTCCAAGCGACTGGCCCGGTTGGAGGCGCGGCTCTCCACACAGCTGGTTCACCGCACAACGCGCCGGATGGAGCTTACCAGCCAGGGCACGCGTTTTCATGCCGATGTCACCGCGATCCTCGCCGCCGTAGCAGAGGCGGAGCGGCGGGCGACCGGCAGGGTCGGCATCCCATCCGGTCCGCTCCGTATCTCCGCCCCTACGTCCTTCGGCCGGCTGCATGTCGCGCCCCATATCGGTCGCTTTCTCGCCGCCTATCCGGAAATAGACCTCACGCTCGATCTTTCGGATGCCTTCCTCGATCTCGCCGCCGCGCGGGTTGATCTCGCGATCCGCATTACCGCAAATGTTACATCCGATCTGGCGGCGCACCGCCTCGCCACCAGCCGGCGCATTCTCTGCGCGGCACCCGCCTATCTCGCCGCATCCGGCGCGCCGGAAACGATCGAGGCTTTGACCAAACACCGCTTGCTTGCGGCCGACGGCCAGATGCCGTGGCGGTTGAGCGGCCCGGACGGCCTGCGCGTGATCGACGGCACCCCTGTGATCAAGACCAATTCCAGCGAGGTCGTACGGGAACTTGCGCTGACGGGGGAGGGTATCGCGCTGCGGTCTCTGTGGGATGTCGAGAGCGATCTTGCCGCCGGGCGCCTCATCCGCCTGCTTCCGGTCTGGCAGGGCTCTACCGATGTGGGCATCTATGCGGTCCACTCGCAAGAACGTCATCCGTGGCCGGCCGTCGATGCGCTGATCGCCTTTCTTCGCGATCTTTATAAAGCCATGCCGGACTGATCGCTTTCTCGATAATGGAGTAATGATTGGCTGACCTTTGCGGAAAAGGTCGGCATTGCTCGGGTCGATCCGTTTTGGTGGGCAGGGGAATGGTGATGGTGTCGGCAGGGCGGTCGCACGGCGTTGTTTACGATGATGCGCGCAGCGTATTGCTGTTCGCCGATCGCCCTTCCCGCCGGGCGGATCTGCGCGCCGCGGTCGAGGCGCTCGGCGCGCGCGTGGTGGAGGCGGCCTCGATCGAGGATGCGTTGCCGCGGCTGGAAGCCCGCATCGCAGTGGATGCGGTGGTGGCCGAGGCGGAGGAGGCATCTCCCGCGCTGGACGCGCTGATCGCCCGTCTGAACGCGGCGGCGGAAGCCGGCGGCCACCCAAGCGTGCTGATCGTTCCGCCCGACATGATCGACATCGCCGTCGCTGCCGCGCCGCATGGCGACGTTACGCTGCTGTGCGCCCCCACCGCGTTCGAGCGCGCCGCCGCCCTGGCCGAGGCATTGGCCGACCGTCACGTCAGCCTGCACGACGTAAGCACCGAAAACGCTACGCCGCGCCTTCGCCAATTGAGTGAAGAAGTCAGCCGCATCGCCCAGGTGCTCGCCTCGATGAGCGGCGCGGAGGGCGAGCGGGCCCCGCTCGCAACCCCCCGCCCCGATCTGCCGCCCCCCGCCCGCCGCACCGGCGATACCGTCATCGATGCGATGCAAGTCCGCGCGATGATCCGTGCCCGGCGCCTGCGAGACTTATACTTCCCCGCCGATCTCTTCGCGGATCCCGCTTGGGATATGCTGCTGGATCTGATGGCCGCGCGATTGGAACGGCGGCAGGTGGCGGTCTCCAGCCTGTGCATCGCCGCCGCCGTGCCGCCTACCACCGCGCTGCGCTGGATCAAGCTGCTGACGGATCAGGGCATATTGATCCGCGTCGCCGATCCAACCGACGGGCGGCGCGTGTTCATCGAATTGGCCGAGCAGGCGGCCGAGGGCATGATGAACTATCTCGCCGCCGCGCAACGGCTGGCCACCATCGCCCCCTGACCTTCATCGTCGCAGTCGATGGCGGTTGATCCCGACCCCACGACGCTGCTACGGCGGCGTCATGGTGGCTTAGCTCAGTTGGTAGAGCATCTCGTTTACACCGAGAGGGTCGGCGGTTCGAGCCCGTCAGCCACTACGTCCATAAACCCGCAGAAATACTAGCTTTTTACCCTCTTCTTGGCAACCACTGTCAGGCGGTTATTTCCGACTTTGGACCGCAAGTGGACCGCAGACCAACGAGTCGCCTCCGCCATTACCTCGTTCCAAATCTTGGACAGCGCCGCCTTCGCCTTCTTGAGGTAGGCGGGGTCGTATTTGGCATAGACGTTGGTGACGCCCTTGAACGCCTGGTGGCCCAGCAGGCCCGACACCTCAGCCGCCGGCACGCCCATACCTCGTAACCGGGTCGCGATCGTATGGCGGATCGTCTTGGGTTCGGCCGCCGGTGGCAGATCGAGCGCGCGCCGCAAAGTGCGCCATGCTGTCTTGCGCGACTTGACCGGCTCGTCCGTGCCCCACTCCTTCAAGACGGTGGCAAGCTGCGGGATCACCGGCACGACCGGATTATGCTTTTTTGTTCGCCGATTGCCCGGCGGGTGAAGGTCGATCAGCATAGTCGTCTCGTCGAATTGCTTGGCCGGGTTCATCTTCAACGCGGCCTCGGGGCGGACTGCCGTCCCCAGGATCAATGCAAGGAAGCGGAACATCGGCTTGTCCTCGGCTGTGAAGGCCATGATTGCGCCAAGCTGTTTCGTCGTCAGAACGAGGTCCCGCGGCGGCGATCGATGCTCATGCGCGATCGCCGGGATCTTGGGCGCATACGGGATGCGGCCATGGCTGGCAGCATGTCCGAGCGCGGCCCGGATATAATCTAGGTTAGTGCTGACGCTTTCGCCGGTGACGCCGGGAGAGGACAGGTGCACCTCATCCCCGTCCCACGGCACCGTGAATTCGTGCGGCCCCATGCGCCAGACGCGGAACCGCTCGAACATGTTCGGATTGAGAGCGGCGACGGTCACGCCCGGTCCTGCCTCGTCTTGAAGTAGGAAGCCGATGAATGCCCGGATCGATCCGGCGATGGTGGGCGCCGATCTAAGCCGCTTAGCCTTCTCGCTCCAATATAGGACGAGCTGCGCGACCAGCGTTGCATCCTCTGCCCGCTGCGGCTGCCGGGAGCGAAGCGCCTCAACGTAAGCATGGATGACGGCCTTCGCCTCATCTACATGTTTGCGGTGAGTGCTGCGATAGCGGATCGATCGAGCGTTGGCATCGTAGTGGGCGATTTGCCAGATCTCGCTGGTCTTTGTGCCGCGTCGCCTGTCGAGCCAATAGTCTCCGACGATGCAGGGGGAATTCTCTCGCGACATGCGGCTAGTTGCTCTCTCACCTTCTGCTGCTGAATAGCCTCCAGCGTGCCAATTTCGCCCAACGCCACGATCTCATCGATCGTCAGATTGCATCCGGTGTGGTTCCGCATTGCGCGGTCCAGCTTCTTCGCCAGGGTGCGGAAGTCGCCCATCACCCCTCCCCTCTTGCGCGCGTGTCGCCTTGCTGGATCAGATAGGTGCGGACGGCGAGGCCAAGGGGGGTGAGGCGGTCCCACCGCAACGTGAACATATGAGCGAGCATGGGCGGCAAATCAGAGCCAAGGCATTCGACGCAAGCAAACTGCGTTACGCCTGAGCCATACCATACCGCGTCGTTCAGCTTGTCCCGCTGCGCCTTCGTCAGCCCCCGCGCCACGCGCTCGATCTCGGCGGGGTTGTGTTCAGGTGTCATTGCGGGTGTCCTCCCGATACGCGCGATCGACTAGGCTCTCGATGAAGTCGGCTTGCTTCTCGTGGGTCCGCAGATGGGCCTTGGCTTCTTCAAGCATTCCGGTCATCCATCCGTGCAGCCATGCGCCCGCACCGACGATGAGGAAGGCGACCGGCATGTAGATGCTATCAAGCTGCATCACCCACCCCCTTGTTCACGAGGGCGGCGCGGACTTTCATAGCCGCCGCAAACATGCGGACGAACCGATCTCCATCCGGTCCCCACATATGGATGCCTTCGCCGGTAAGCGCTGCTTCACACTCCACACCATCCGGCTCGTTTGCACCAAGCCGCTCACACCGCTCCCGCAAAGCCCGGTTTTCAGCTTCAAGCGCGGCGTAGGCATCCTGAACACGATCGTCATACCCACAGGAGCAGGTATATTCTCGGCCTTGACAGCCTCTCGCATGATCTTCGCGCGTGAAGATATCCGCCGCCTCTCGATCCGCTTTGTTGGGGGTGGGGGTCATGGGATCACCTTACGACCGTCAAAAGCAGCAATAACAACCGCGCCGGTCCAAGCCACCACTGACTGTATCGGTAGCCCACCAAAATGGGCAAATAATCCCGCACAACATAGCCCCATCCATGCACTCCATTGTCTTGCGCTCATCCCTCTTTCCTCTCTATCCTGAACGCCGCCGGATCGGGCGACACCTCCCACATGCCTCGGCCTTTGCCCTTGGCGACGCGGACGCGGCCTGCCTTTCGTTCGCATTTCGGCTCCCAAACCGAATAGCGTCCGCATCCATCGCATTTGCGCTGTTGATGGGTTTTGCTCATCTTCGTGGCCCATGCGTGCCATTGAAGGTATCCAGCAGGCGCAGCGGTGTGATCTTCAAAATGAGGACACAGACCCGCCGCGACCTGCTCCGGCGTCACCACGACGCCCTGAACCGTGAAGACGGGCGGGGTCATGCTGCCTTCCTTTCCGGCCAAGCCAAGATGCCAAGTCCTCGCGACCGGGCAAGATCAAGAGCCGCAACGCCACGGCTGCCCGCCGCCATCAGCGCCGTTCCGTTCGACGGCGACACGCCTTCCGAGCCATCCGGCCGAAGGAACCGAATCTTGCGAGTGAACAGCACGGCATCTACCCGCCGCCATGCGTTCCAAAACCACGGCGCGGATGTGCGATCGGGCACCAAGGCAATGCCGTTGCCGTGGGCGAAAAACTTATCGAGCCATGGCCCAAGCGCGTTTCGGCCGCCGAAAGGCGGATTCATCCAGACGAAGCCGTACCAGTCTGCCAGCAAGCCGTTCGGAGCGCATAACACGGCCTTGGCGGGGACGTGGGTTGTCCGCGCTGCCGGGTGCGCCACGTCCAGATCAAAGCGGCAGCCCAGCGCCTCGAACACATGCGGCGGCGTGTACCATTCATCGGACGCGCCGGCGGTTTCCCAATGGCTCATCCGACCTCCCCCCGATCCACGCCCGGAGCGCCGTTGTCGGTGAGGTCGAGGGCGGCCGTCTTGCTGTCGAGCCAAGCATCATGCTGAACATCATCGGTAAGGCAGAAAGCCTCATCGTCTGTCAGACATGACTTGCAGCTATCCCAGCCATCACGCCACGCCTCCCTCACCTTCTCCGCAATATCCGCTGCATCGGTGGAGGGGGTGGCGCGGGCGTTCCAAGTTGCGTAAGCCTCACCTTCGCTCAGGCATTGAACTTGAGCGTCGCAAACGCATTCGATGCTATACCACTGATGCTCTTGGCTCGCCCTTATCCAAGCAGAGCGAAGATCGGATGATCCACAAAACGGACACGGCTTTAGATCGCTCATCCCATCGCCTCCTGTGGTGCGAGGATCGCGGCGGCGATGGTCACGCGAGGATCGCTATTCTTGAGGTAATCTCCCTCAAATAGGTCGGCCTTTTGCGCCACCGCAGCACACCGTTCGCGCTCGGCTATGCGGTGAGCGGCAAAAGCGCGGATGCCCGTGGTCTTATCCCAATGCCCAGCGCGTACGTCTGCGGCGTCAAACTCGGGCAACATACTCATGGACAAGTACGCCTCACGATCCGCCGGCTCGATCACGATATTACTTGTCATCGGTCTGTCCTTTTAGGGTAGCCGCAGCGAAGGCATTGGCGGCCTCAAGAGACGTGTCCTCGTTATCGAGAAGCCGCTGGATCGCCTCCCGCATCGCCTTGCGCTCGGCTAGGAGGGCGATGAGGTCACTCCGATGTGCTACTTCGTGATAGCTTAACGGGTGGCCAGCGCGATCATGGTCGATCCACCGTTGTAGCCGTTCGGCCAGCGTGTCGGGCGCGCTCATTTCGATGCCCCCCCTTCGGATACGGGTTGCGGGTTTGTCTGGCACGCACAGCGGCGCTCCGTCTGTATGGTTATGCCCGTATCGTAACAGTCGGTGCACGGACCCTCATCGGATGCGGGTTGCGCGCTGTGGTGGGCGAGGGCGGCGGCGATCTTCGGCAGCATCTCGCTACGCCAAACGTGCCCAGGTGAGGCGCTTCGTGCGCCAATGCCCATCAGTCCAGCCAGTTCATAGAACGCAAGCTGATAGCCATCCTCCACCAGCGCAGACGGCGCGGGCGGGGATGCGGCGGGCGGTGTGGGGGCGGCTGCGAGCATAGTTAGGATGCGGTCAGACCAGTCCGCATCAACGAAACCGACGCACTCATCACCAAACAGCAATTGATCGTCGAA
>CAJYJW010000141.1 GCA_913775025.1 uncultured Sphingomonas sp.
GGCACCCAGGCGCATGGTGATGCCTATGTACGGGCCGCGCTTGAGGCGATCGTCGCCGCGCCTGGAGATTTCCCGCGTGATGTCGATGCCCGGCTTGGCTTGTATCGGACGTTTCAACGTATCTGGTCCTCGACCAACGATAGCGATCGGGCGGAGGCGCTTGAAGACGGGGGTAGTGAGTCGATCGCCCAGGCCCGCCTCGCGCAGATCACGCCACGTTCCCGCCAGGCGCTTCTTTTGACGGCGATGGAGGGCTTCACCTCCGAGGATGCCGGCTACCTGATCGACGCCGAGCCCGGCGAGGTCGACTCGCTGGTCGCGGACGCGCTGGCGGAAATTGAGCGGCAGACCCGCGCTGACGTCCTTATCATCGAGGATGAGCCGATCATCGCAATGGATCTGGAAACGATCGTGCGTGATCTGGGCCATGGCGTGACGGGCGTTGCCGTCACCCGTGACGAGGCGGTCTCGCAGGCGATGGCGCAGCGGCCGGGCCTGGTGCTTGCAGACATCCAGCTCGCCGACGACAGTTCCGGGATCGATGCGGTGAAGGACATCCTCGCCGAATTCTCGGTGCCCGTCATCTTCATCACTGCCTTCCCGGAGCGGCTGCTGACGGGTGAGCGCCCGGAGCCGACTTTCCTCATCACCAAACCATTCCAACGTTCGACCGTGAAGGCGGCAATCGCGCAGGCGCTGTTCTTCGACATGCAGACGGTTCCGGCCTGACCCGGCGGCCATGGCGGGGAACTCGCCGTGAAGCCGGGACGTTTGTGACGGCAACACAACGAGGGAGGTTCGCGACATGGCCGACGACGAGATCCATCTTTCCCGCAAGCAGGCGCGTGCCGGTGCTTCCACCCATGTGACGCGCTATGTTCTACCGATCTCGCTGGTTCTGATCGTCCTGCTGTTCGCCTTGCTGCTGTTCTTCTGGCGTTAGTTTGACGGATCGAGTCTCGGGCTCGTAAATTCTGGCGGGGCGCTTATGTTGGCTCCGCCATGCGATCGCGCCGGCGGTGCTTTATCGGGATCATTGAATGCAGGACGATCAGGGGCAAGACACGTATGTCGAGCCGGTGCCGCTTTCCGATGAGGAGTTCAAGGTCGAGCTTGGGCGGGTAATCCCACATCTGCGCGCCTTCGGCCGCTCTCTGTCGGGCAACCGCGATCTCGCCGACGATCTCGTTCAGGAGACGCTCCTGAAGGCATGGGCGGCGCGCAAGCGTTTTCAGGCGGGCACGAATATGCGCGCCTGGACATTCATCATCCTGCGAAACCTGTTTCTTAGCCAAATGCGCCGCGCCCGCTTCAAGGGCGAGTGGGATGAGTTGACCGCGTCGAAGCTGCTCGCCGCCCCCGCCAGTCAGGATCGGCATGTCGAGCTTGGTGACATGCAGCGGGCGTTGCTTCATCTGCCGCAGCCACAGCGCGAGGCGTTGATCCTCGTCGGCGCCGGTGGTTTCGCCTATGAGGAGGCCGCAGAAATCTGCGGTTGCGCTGTCGGTACGATCAAGAGCCGGGTCGCGCGCGGGCGGGTGGCGCTGGAGGCATTGCTGACCGAAGGCAAGCTGCCATCCCGCCGGGACCAGGTTCCGACGACCGGTCGGACGGCTTTGCAGACAATCATGAAGGAAGTCGATCACCTTAGCCGGGGACGCTGACGTCTGCGCAGGAAGCTCGTAGGTACATGATTTCGGTAAGCTAGCTCCGATCTGCCTTGTTTATCAGCGCCGAAGCCCGCGTCTTTCTTGTTCACCATCCATGGATTTTTGGGTGATACCGTCCCCGCTTTGGATGGGGGCGGGCAGGTTTGACAGAGAAGTCAGATTGTCGGATCGACGGTGATCCCTGCCCACCGTCAGCGGTGTCGAGTTCCGTCGGATCGGCAGGCGTGGCCAGTCTCGCCGCGTGGCTTACGTTCGCGCGCTGGTTTGGACTGAACGGGCCGTTCGCCGCCTTGGTCGCGATACTAGTGTGCGGGGCCGTGATGATCATGTGGTCGCTCCTGGTGGACCGCGTCCACCGCAGCCCCTCGACCGGTATTGACTGGAATGGTCCGGCAAAGCCGCTCCAAGAAACCATAGATATCAGCCTCACCAAGCTGGCCGGCCTGTGGTGCACGTGGGGTCTTATCGCGATCGTCTACGCCTGCGGTCGCTGGTACTGGACCGGCTCCTATTCTTTCGCGATGGGCGTGCTGGCATCCCTTACGCCTGGGCTGATAGCGCTGTCCGTGCCGTATGTTGTCTGGCTGGATCGTCGATTGATCGAGCCGCGTGACGGGGCATATGCGTTCGGCGCAATATTGCTTGGTGGTGCTACGCCAGATCGGGCGGCATTGGCCGAGCATGCCCGGCAATGGGCGGTGAAGGGCTTTTTCATCGCCTTCATGCTCTCGATCGTGCCGGGTAATTATGCGCAGGTGATCGATTGGGATCTTGCGACGGCGCTTGGCGATCCGGTGTCCTTGACGCGTTGGTTGATCGCCGTGATGTTCCTCGTCGACGTAACGCTGGCGACGGTTGGCTATCTCCTGACTCTACGCCCCCTCGATGCGCACATTCGGTCGGCCAATCCTTATGCCGCTGGGTGGACGGCCGCGCTTATCTGCTATCCGCCGTTCATCCTGATGGGGCAGGGCGGGCCGCTCTATTATCAGACCGGTACGCGGGACTGGAGTTATTGGCTGGCGGACCACCCCTGGTTGCTGGCGCTGACCGGCGCGATTCTCGTGACGCTGACCGCTGTCTACGCTTGGGCGACGGTGGCCTTCGGCCCGCGATTCTCCAATCTGACACACCGGGGGATCCTGACGCACGGACCGTATCGCTGGACGCGACACCCGGCATACGTCTCGAAAAACCTGTTCTGGTGGCTTTCGACCCTGCCATTTCTCGTCACCACCGGCTTGGTAGATATGGTTCGCAATACCGCGATGCTGGCGGTTGTGAGCGGTGTCTATTACTGGCGCGCCCGCATGGAGGAGCGGCATCTGGAGCGCGACCCCGTCTATTGTGCCTATTCGCAATGGATCGGCAGGAATGGCCCTTTGTCGCGCCTGTCGCGAGGGATCGGCCGGTGGGCCCGTGGCGGTAGTGACGCCGTCTGAACAAAGCTGCGTTCGGGCAAAATAACCTGCCTCTATTCCGGCTTGGATGGCGGCGCTTTGACGGAACGGGACTCAACAACCTCGCGTTGGTCGGTAAATAGCGGGGATCGCCAAATGTTTACAGATGAAGCCATTGCGGTTGCCCCGCCCACTCAAGACGTGGCCGAAGCCAAGTCGGAGAAGCAGGGCCTGACCCCTTTGCCCGGGCTTGTTGCAACCCGTCTGGCAGAGGCGGACGCTGGCGATATCATCTATGTCGCGGCCAGCGGCGCGCGTGCGGAGGAGGTGGCGGCAGTCCTCGCCGCTGTCGCGCCCGCTCGAGATGTCGTGTTGCTGCTGCATGCCGATGGCCTGCCGGGGGACGATACGCCGGCAAGCCCGGCTAACAGCGGTCGCCGTGTCGCTGCCTTCACCGCCCTGGCGCAGCGGGGCGCGAAGCCGGTGGCGTTGATAACGACGGCGGAAGCGGCTGCGCGGCTGTACCCGGAACCGGAAGCGTTCGCCGTAGAGCCTTTGCATATTGCTACCGGCGACTCCTTCGATGCCGAGGCTTGGACCGAGCAATTAAACGCGATCGGCTATTTCAGCGATGATCGGGTGGACGAGCCGGGTGAGTTTGCGGTGCGCGGCAACGTGGTGGATATCTTTCCCACCGATGCAGCCCTGCCTTTGCGCATCGAACTGACGGACGGAGTGATTACCGCCATCCGCCACTACGACCCGGTGACCCAGCGTGGCGGGGAGGCGGTTGAAGCCGTCAATTTGGTTGCGCTCGGCGAACCATCCGGCGGCAAAACCGATATTTTCGCGCACCTACCCGATGCGGCGGTGGCGATGGACGCGGAGGCCACGACGCGGCGTGACCGTTTTCTCGATCTCGTTGCGGATGGAGCCCGTACCCGTCAGGCCGGCAAGGCGCCGCGCCTGACGATACCGACGATAACCTCGGCCGCGTGGGACAAGGCGCTGGAGGCGCGCAACGTCATTGATATTGCGGGCGATGTATTCGAACCGGGCGAACGCTTCGTCGAACTTGATCAGCCGGCTCGCAAGACGGCGAAGGCAGTGAAAGCGGCTCGCGCAGCCGGAGATCGCGTCATCCTGGCGGGTGGCGCGCGGGACCTGCGTTTTCTGTCGCACCGTATCGGCAAGCTGTTGGGGGAAGCGCCCACGCCTGTTCCGGACTGGGCGGCAGCGCGCGATGCGCCAACGTCGGGGCTTGTCGCGCTTACCGCGCCGATACAGCGCGGATGGCGCGCGCCGGGCGTTATGCTGATCGCGGCGGCGGATCTGATCGGGACACGCGCCGGCGACGATAAGGCGGTCTCTTCAGTCGATCCGCTGACTGGCGAGACGGTGGACTTCCGTCTTGGCGATGTCGTGATCCATGAGGATTTCGGCATCGGCATATTGCGCGGGATTGAACCCGTGACGGCTGGCGACGTGACCGGCGATGCGATCCGCATCGAATATGCCAAGGAGGGTCAGCGTCTGGTTCCGGTGGAGGAGGCGGACCGCATCTGGCGTTATGGCGCCGATGCGGATGCCGTCTCCCTCGACCGGCTCGACGGCTCAAGCTGGCAGAAACGTCGCGGCGAGATTGCCGCTGCCGTGGCGGAAAGCGCCAAGGGATTGACCGCGCTTGCCGAAGCACGGGCCCGGCGAAAGACCGCGCGGCTGGAACCGCCGGTCGCCGATTACGAACGCTTCTCCGGTCGTTTCCCATTTTGCGAGACGCGGGATCAGCTGCGTGCGATCGAGGCGGTTCGCGCCGATCTTGCGTCGGGCAAGCCGATGGACCGGCTGGTTGTCGGCGATGTGGGGTATGGCAAGACCGAGGTGGCGCTGCGTGCGGCGGCAATGGTCGCCTTGTCGGGCAAACAGGTCGCCTTGGTTGCGCCGACGACGGTGCTAGTACGCCAGCACCTTGAAACCTTTCGTCGCCGGTTCGAGGGCATGGGTATCGAGGTGGAGGGCCTCTCCCGCCTGTCCTCGGCTGCGGAGGCGAAAGCGGTGAAGGCCGGGCTGGCGGACGGGTCGGTGCGGATCGTGATCGGCACCAGCGCGATCGCGGCCAAGGGCGTCTCGTTCCAGGATATTGCCCTCGTCGTGATCGACGAGGAGCAGCGCTTCGGCGCCGCCGACAAGCTGAAGCTGCGGTCGATGTGCAAAGCCTGTCACGTCCTGACGCTGACTGCCACGCCCATTCCCCGCACGCTACAGACCGCGCTGGTCGGGTTGCAGGAACTTTCGGTGATCGCGACGCCACCTGCGGTCCGCCAGCCGATTCGTACCAGCGTGATGCCGATGGATGCCGCCGTCACCCGCATGGCTATGTTGCGCGAGAAGGCGAGGGGCGGGCAAAGCTTCGTCGTCGTCCCCCGCATCGAGGATATGGCGCCGATCGCGGCGAAGCTGCGCGGCCTGGTCCCCGAGCTTGTCGTGCGCGAGGCGCATGGCAAAATGCCTGCCGCCCGCATCGATGAGGAGATGGTCGGGTTTGCTGAGGGTGATGGCGATGTCCTGCTTGCCACCAATATCATCGAGGCAGGGCTGGACGTGCCGCGCGCCAATACGATGCTGGTGTGGCGGGCGGATCGTTTCGGCCTATCGCAACTTCATCAATTGCGCGGGCGGGTCGGCCGCGCGGCACGGCGTGGGCATGTGTTGCTGCTAACCGACCCCGAGGCGACGATAAAGCCCGCCACGCTCAAACGGCTCCGCACGCTGGAAGCACTCGACCGGCTGGGGGCGGGTTTTGCGATAAGCGCGCGGGATCTGGACATGCGCGGTGCGGGCGACCTGCTTGGGGACGAGCAGGCCGGCCATATGAAGCTGATCGGCGTGGACCTGTACCAGAATCTGCTGGGGCAGGCGCTGCGCGCGGCGCGTGGCGAGATGGTCGATCGAGTGACGCCGGAGCTGTCCCTGGGTGTATCGGGCTGCCTGCCGGAGGCGTGGATCCCGGAAATCGAGTTGCGCCTTAACCTTTACATCCGCATCGCCCGCGCCACGACGCCCGAGGCGTTGGACGCTCTGGTGGAAGAGATGGCCGATCGTTTTGGTGCACCGCCGCCCGAGGTGGACATCCTGTTCGCCACCGCCCGGATCCGACTGCTGGCCGAATCAGCGGGCCTTGCAAAAATCGTAGCCGGCCCGGCCGCCATCGCGTTTACGCCACGCAAGGGGGTTGCGATTGCCATGGACGAGCTGGAGCCAAAAGGGGATCGCCTGTTGCTGCGCGAGGCGACGGAGGCTGACGGGGACCGGCTCGATCGCGTGACCGCGATACTCGAAGCGATATCGGAACGATGAGCGATGGCTTGAAACCAGACCGCCGATAAGCGCTTGCAAAACGAAGATGGCAGTTCTTGATGGCTCCTTGAACCAATATTGGCGGCGGATATGATGCAGTCCGCCGCCGAGGGTCGGGCTCCGCTCAGCTCGCCCGCATCTCCACCTTTTCGACCCATTCCGGGTAGAAGCTCGGTTCGCGGTTCGACCAGCCGGGGGCGGTTGCCGCTGCCTCGCTGATCGATTGCAGGAGGATGCGGCGTTTTTCCGGATGCAGATGCGGTAGCGCCGCCGCCGCGCAGAAGGCGCCCGGCAGCCACGGGCGAACGTTGGCTCCGATCAGGCGCTCATAGAGAAATCGATAGGCGCCGAAATTCGACAGCCGATCCTGCCCGAGATCGAAAGCCGTCATCGTGATGAGCGGCGCCAGAAAAGGCTCGACCGCGTCAAGGCCGCTATCATCCGGTACGGTATGGCGCAGATGATCGAGCCGTGTGTAAACGCGGACCTGCGCGCGGATGCTGGCGGCCTCGATCACGTCGCGGGACCAGCGATGCAACGCGTCTTCCCGGTCGAGCCCGACATCCAGCGACCGGCGAATGTACCGCTGCGTTGCGGCGGGAAAGCTCGCGAATTCCTTCATTTCGGCCAGCGTCATCGCGCCGTCAGCCGGTCTCGATCGTGTACCCATCAGAAACTCCCCCGAAGCAGAAGCCTGTCTAGATACGATATAGGCAGCCCTTGCTTTCGAGCAGCTTAATCGCGCCATCCTGTGGCGGAGACGATGGGAGCATCTTTCCTTGTGCGTTGCAACATAAACGTCATCGGTTCGTCGCATTGCCGGAAAGAGCGTTAGAACACTCTATCCCGGCAGCACGGATCAGTCGTTCCCGGATGCCTTTTCCCTTTCGGCGGCCTCATCATAGCCTGATGACGGCGCCGGATCGCTGCCCTTGCCTGGCTGCGTATTGGATGGCGCGTCCGATGTCGGGAACGTCTCGTCCAGCGCGACGTCGAGTTTGGCATCCTCATGCCCCGGATTGGCGCTCAGCCGCCGATCGTCGCTCGCATCGTGCGCGTCGCGTACGGGCGGGGTGGCATGATTTTCCTTCTCACCGGTCTGTTCGTCGATCATCATCGCCTGCTCCTTGTCTTTGTGTTGCCAACGTCCGCGCTTGTTCCCCGTTCCGATAGCGTTTCGATCAACATGCGACATGGATCGACCAAACCACTCCTGCCCACGGCGGGTTCGCGAATAGAAAGGCCCATGACTGATTCAGATGGCACGGAAAGCGGGGCGGCGCTGAGCACGCGCGTTGCCTTATTGTCTATCCTCGGCTTCTGGCTGTTCTATTTCCTGATCGTCACCGTTCGCAGCGCGGTGCTTGGCCTGTCCGAATTCGGCGAAGGGCTGGTCCGCCGGTCGATCGTGGCCGGCGTGAGCGCGGCGGTGACGTTGCTGCTCTATCTCGTGTTGCGGCGGTTGCCGCGCCGATCGCTTGCGTTGGGCATCATGGTCGCCGCGCTGCTCTCCGTGCCGGCGGCGGCGCTTTATTCAACGGTGAACTGGTTCGCCTTTCGCGCGGTGAGCGAGCGGGAGGCGACGGTGAAGAAACGCCGCAGCACCCGCGTGATCGTGATCGAGGGGCCGGACGGGGCGTCCGTTCCAGCGCCCCCGCCCGTGCCGCCCGCCCGGGCGGTGGCCACGCCGCCGCCGCCGCCACCGCGACCATCGGACGTCAACCGGCGCATCATGGTGCAAGTGGGCGATGCGACGGAGGAGGAGCATCTCTCCCCCCTTATGGAAATCGCGGATAATGCGGCCAACGGATATTTCTTCATCGCGACATGGGCCGCCTTGTATCTCGCCTTGTCCTATGCGGCGGAGGTGCGGGTGGCGGAGCGGCAGGCGGCTCGCTTCCGTGCCGCCGCGCAAGCCGCCGAGATCCGGGCCCTGCGGTATCAGGTGAATCCCCACTTCCTGTTCAACACGCTCAATTCGCTTTCGTCGCTGGTGATGACGGGCAAGGCGGCGCAGGCCGAGCGCATGATCATGAACCTCGCGACCTTTTTCCGCACCAGCCTGACCGGCGACCCGGGCGAGGACGTGCGCCTGAGCGACGAGATCCGCCTGCAACGGCTCTACCTCGATATCGAGGCGGTGCGCTTCCCCGATCGGCTGGTGGCGGCGATCGATGTGCCGGAGGCGCTGGAGGCGGCGCGGGTGCCGGGGCTGATCCTGCAACCGCTGGTGGAGAATGCCATCAAGCACGGCGTCTCCCGCGCGGGGCGGCCGGTCTCCGTCCGGATCGCGGCTCGAACGGAGGATGGGAGGCTTGTGCTGAGCGTGACGGATGACGGCCCGATGACCGATCCACTCTCCCCGCCGCTCGACCCCGCGCGCAGGGCGGCGGCCGGCAGCGCCCCGTCCAACCCCGCCGGCTTATCGCAGGAGGGGACCGGCGTCGGCCTGCGGAACGTGAGCGAGCGATTGTCCGCCCGTTTCGGCTCGGCGGCAGGCGTGCGCTTCGGCCCCGGCGCGGCCGGGGGTTTCGAAGTGACGCTGTTCATGCCGCTGGTCCACGCCGATGACTGATGCCCCGCTCCGCACGCTCTTGGTGGATGACGAGCCGCTGGCGATCGAGCGGTTGCAGATCCTGTGCGCGCGAGTTCCCGGCATCGACCTTGTCGGCACCGCGGGGGACGGGGAGGCGGCATTGCGGCTGGTGGAGGCGCTCCGCCCCGATCTGCTGCTGCTCGATATCGCGATGCCGGGGCTGGACGGGCTCGGCGTGGCCACCACCCTCGCGGCGCGCAGTCCCATGCCGGCGGTGATCTTCTGCACCGCCTTCGATCAGTTCGCCATTGCCGCCTTCGATGTGGCGGCGGTCGATTATCTGCTCAAACCCGTTTCGGAGGAGCGGCTGGCGAGGTCCGTGGCGCGGGTGATCGATCGATTGCGGATGCCCACCCCCTCACCGAAGGTCGCGGCGGCGCATACGCAGGAATTCTGGGTGCCGTACCGATCGGAAGTAATCCGTCTCGCCGCGATCGACATAGACCGCATCGATGCCGAGCGGGACTATATGCGGCTGCACGTCGGCGTGCGCAGCTTCCTGCTGCACGAGACGATCAGCGAACTGGAGCGCAAGCTGGATCCGGCGCTGTTCATCCGGCTGCACCGGTCGACCCTGGTGCGGCGGGACACCATCGTGCGATTGCGGCATGACGGGCTCGGTGTATGGCATGCCACGCTGCGCGATGGCGGCGAGGTCCGCATCGGCCGCACCTATCTTGCGAACGCCAAGGCGCTGGCGGGGCGATGACGAGGATATGCCCTGAAGCGCTGGCCGGGGCGCATCCTCGTCAGGGCAGGCGGATCAGCGCGCGCTGATCCGGATCGCCGGCGCGGAAACCCCCGCAAGCTGCGTATCGGATCGCGCGGCGGCGACGGCGAGTTGCACGCTGGCGGTGGCCCGATCCTTCGCCGCCTTCCGGCAGGCAAGCGCCTGGCCGCGCGCGGCGAGATCGCGTGTACCGGACTCGCCGCACACCATATTCAGCGCGGCATGGATACGCTGATTGAGGCGGCCGATACCGGCCTCGGAACGCAGATCGAGGTCGCGATAAGATACGGCTGCGGTCCGCACGGCTTCCGCCGACGCCGCGGATGCCGCTGAACTTTGTGCGCAAGCCAAGATTGCGGCTATAGATAGACTAAAGGCGGTGCGAATAGTGGCGTCCATCGCGATTTCCCTTCCGGTTACTGGCAGAAAGCATAAGACGTCGGAGATCATGTCGTCGGCGTCTTCGGGGCTTCCCTTAGGGAAGGTGCGTGGAATTCGTGTGACAGATTAGACAAACATCAAATACGGTCCTGCCGCCATCATTTCGGCCGACAAACGACATAGTCGCGTCGATGAACGTTCGGATGGTGCCATGGCTTGGCCGCCGTCGAAGCGAATCAGTCGAGCCGCCGGACCGTCACGCTCTGTTCGATCAGGCGGCATCCGCCGAACACCGTCATGAACGCGATATCGAGCGCATCGCGCCCGACCGCCATGCGTACGAGCCCTTCCACCGGGGCCAGCCGAGTCGCATCGACGAGATGCCAGCCATCCTCCAGCCACACCTCCACCACCGCGTGGAAATCGGGCGGGTCGAGCTGCCAAGCATAGGCCGAGACGACGCGGGCCGGAATGCCGGCGGCGCGGGTCAGCGTGGTCATCAGATGAGCGAAATCGCGGCAGACGCCCTGCCGCATCACGAACGAATCCTTCGCGGTGGTGGTCGAATCGCTGGTGCCCAGCACGTAATCGGTATGCTCGTAGATCCAGTCGGCGATGGCCTGCACCTTCTCGCCCCCCTCCAGCCGCCCGAACTCCCGTTCGGCAAAGGTGGCGAACTGGTCCGCCTCGCAATAGCGGCTGGGCCATAGATAGGGGATAACCTCCGCCGGCAGATCATGCCGGTGGGAAAGGCGCAGATCGGACAGCACGGGAACCGTGCGCTCCACATCGACCGTGGCGCGGTAGGTGGCGCGCCAGGAGCCTTCGGCATGCATCCACGTGCGCCGGCCGATCCCGTCCTCGCCTTCCACGGTGCGCAGCGGGCCGCTGCCGTCTACGGTCAGCGAATCCTCGATCAATATCTGGTCCGGCAAGGGCGCGGCCTCGATCGTCAGCAGCACGTCGACCGGCATATCCATCTGATAATCCAGCACTGCTTCGATTTCGAGCCGCATGCCTATTCCCCGATTGTCGTATGGCGCGGAAGCGCGCCAGCGATCGCGGCGTTCCGCTAACGCCCCGTCGTCGCCGAAAAATGCGGCGCGGCGGTGACACGGCGTGCGAAGGTCGTCACGTCCGCCAGCACCGGCGCACGGCCACGGAACGGGCGCGCGATGGCGGTCAGCACGCCGATATGGCCGAGGCCGGGGTAACGATGCATGTCCACCGCCACCCCCGCCGCCCGCAACCGCGCCGCCAGGGCCGATGAATTACGCGGCTCCACCGTGACATCGTCCGCCCCGGTAAGCAGGAGGGCGGGGGGATCCGAAGGGCCGGCGAAGGTGATCGGCTGCGTCTCCGCCGGCATCGGCCAGCCGCCGAAGGTGGCGGTCGTGATCGGGCCTTCCAGCGGCAGAAAATCATACGGCCCGGCAAGCCCGGCGAAGCCGCGCACGGCGGTGCGGTCCGCCCCTAGCCAGCGCGGATCCATCGCCAGCATCGCCGCATTGTAGGCGCCCGCCGAATGGCCGGCGAGCACGATCCGTTCGCCGTCCCCGCCGTACCGCGCGACATGGCCGATCGCCCAGCGGACGGCGGCGGCGCAGTCCTGCAGAAACGCTGGAAAGCGAACCTCCGGCACCAGCCGATAGTCAGGCACCACCACGACGAAGCCGCGTGATGCGAGCGCCCGGGCGACGAAGCCATAGCCCGTGCGCGTCCCCGAACTCCAAGATCCGCCATAGAAGAAGACGATCGTCGGGCGAGCGGACGCGGCCGGCCGGCGCGGCGCATAGACATCGAGGCGTTGCCGGGGATCGGTGCCGTAGGGAATGCTTTGCGCAATGCGGGTGACGCCGCCATCCTTGGGCACCAGCGCGTTGAAGGTGGTGAGCGGCGAGCAGCCGGCGAGGTTCAGCAGGGCAAGGCCGGCGAACCCGACCCTGTAGCGCAATCGCACGGCATTATCTCCCGCCCGGCGGCGCTTCAGACGCGTCGCGACCTTGCCAGACGTAGGCGTGGCGGCGCTGCCGTCAACGGATCAGCGGGCGGCGACGGGATAGAGTGTCGGCGCGGCGGCGCGGGGCCGTGCTCGCGCCGCCTCGCGGCGCAGCGCATCGATCGCGGTCGCGACATGCGAGCCGACCTGATGATAGCCGAGGCGATCGCTGCAGGTCAGCGCTTGGATCAGCAGGCTTTCTAGCGTGGGGGGATCCATCGTGCGGGGCATAAGGCAATCCTTCGCGAGGGCGGGCATGCGGGGGCGTTCGGTGCTGCCTGGGTTAACGGCGTCGTCGCCAATCCCTTAAGGCGTGCACGAACCATGCCGGCCGCTTCGCCTAGGAAGTCGTGCTGGCGCGCCTATATCGTGCGGCACGGTTCGATCCGATCCCTTGCCCGTTGCGAACAAATCTGGAACACACGCCTCATGCTGACCCACATAAGCGTGCGCGGCGCGCGCGAACATAATCTGAAGAACGTCTCGGTGGAGATCCCGCGCGACAAGCTCGTGGTCATCACGGGCCTCAGCGGTTCGGGCAAATCCAGCCTCGCCTTCGACACCATCTATGCCGAGGGACAGCGGCGCTATGTCGAGTCGCTGTCGGCCTATGCGCGCCAGTTTTTGGAATTGATGCAGAAGCCGGACGTCGACCATATCGAGGGGCTGAGCCCGGCCATCTCGATCGAGCAGAAGACGACCAGCCGCAACCCGCGCTCGACCGTGGCGACCGTCACCGAGATCTACGATTATATGCGCCTGCTGTGGGCGCGGGTGGGCGTGCCCTATTCGCCGGCCACCGGCCTGCCGATCAGCGCGCAAACCGTGTCCCAAATGGTGGATCGCGTGATGCAGCTGCCGGAGGGGACGCGCTTCTATCTGCTCGCCCCCGTCGTCCGCGGTCGCAAGGGTGAGTATCGCAAGGAGCTGGCCGAGTGGCAGCGTGCCGGCTTCACCCGCGTGCGGATCGACGGCGAGATCCACGAGATCGAGGAAGCGCCCGCGCTCGACAAGAAATACAAGCATGACATCGAGGTGGTGGTCGATCGCCTCGCGGTGCGGCCCGATATCGAGACGCGGCTGGCGCAAAGTTTCGAGACGGCGCTGAAGCTGGCCGACGGGCTCGCCTACGTCGATCTGGCCGAGGGCGTCGTGCCGGGGCGTGAGGCGGAGGCGACCGCGGTTGCGACCGGCACCAGCAAGAAGGGCGCCGCCAAGGGGTCGGCGGCGGCGGGCGTCGGCGGCGTGCCGGCCAACCGCATCACCTTCTCCGAGAAATTCGCCTGCCCGGTATCGGGCTTCACCATACCGGAGATCGAGCCGCGGCTGTTCTCGTTCAACGCGCCGCAGGGGGCCTGCCCGGCCTGCGACGGCCTGGGCGAGAAGCTGTATTTCGATCCGCAACTGGTCGTGCCGAACGAGCATCTCTCGATCGCCAAAGGCGCGGTGGTGCCATGGGCGAAATCGAACCCGCCGTCGCCTTATTACATGCAGGTGCTGGCGAGCCTCGCCAAACATTTCGGATTTTCGCTCGACGTGCCGTGCAGGATCGCCTCCACATGCGCCGGCTCCAGCGCATTCCACGGCA
>CAJYJW010000142.1 GCA_913775025.1 uncultured Sphingomonas sp.
CCGCCGATGCCGCCGGACATACGGAGGCAGCGGCGCGTGGTTATGCGGACGTGCTGGCCAGCGCCCCCGATGATGCGGTGCTGGGGTTGCGGACCTATCGGCAGGCGATGGCGGCGGGAGACCGTACACTCGCGCTGAAGGTCGCGAAGATGCTGGACGGCAAGGGCGTGCTCCCGCCGGATGGCCGGCTGTTGCTGCTGACAGAACCATTGCTCACGCGCAATTGGGTCGCAGCCACCCCGATCGTCGACAGGATCGAGAAGGAAGGCGTCTACGGTTTCGCCGTTCCGGTCCTGCGCGCCTGGATCGCGTTCGGCAGTGGCAAGGGCGATCCGCAGGCGATGCTGGATAGCGCGAGAACGGGCGGTGCGATCGCCATCGCCTATGCGGCTGAGCATCGCGCGCTGATCCTGCTGGCGCAGGGCCGCACCGCCGAGGGCGTGGCGGCGGTGCGCGCGCTGGGCGCGGGTGGTGCCGGGCGGGCGGTGCGGCTGCAACTGGCCGCCGCCTCTGCCCTGGCGAAGGCGGGCGACCGGCCGGGTGCGCTATCCCTGCTGGCCGGGAACGATGCCACGCTTGTCGCCGCACGCCGCCGTATCGAGGCGGGCAAGGCGCTGCCCGGCGGCGTCTCCACCCCGGCGGAGGGGGCAGGCGCGCTGTTGACGCGCCTAGCGGTCGATATCAATCGCGAGCGGGTGACGCCGGTTTCGCTCACGCTGGCGCGGCTCGGCACGTTTCTAGCCCCCGCCAACGCCGAGGGGTGGGTGGTGACGGCTGAGATATTGGGGGCGGCCGAGCAATATGAGTCGGCGCTCGCCGCCTTGACGATGGTGAAGCCGGACGATCCCTTTTCGGACGCGGCGCGGTTCGGCAAGATGCAGCTGCTGGTCCGGCAGGGGCGGCCCGAGGAGGCTCTGGCCGAGGCGCTGGCGATGGCACGCGCGCCCGGCGCGACCTCCGACGACTGGGTGCGCGTGGGTCAGGTGCAGACCGAATTGGAACGTCACGCAGAGGCGGCCGAGTCCTATGGTCGCGCGCTGGCGCTGCTCGATGCGTCGGGCGTGGCGGGGGATCGCTGGTCGCTGCTGCTTCAGCGGGGCGGGGCGCTGGACCGGGCGGGGAATTGGGCGGCGGCGAAGCCTCTGTTGGAGGAGGCGGTTCGGATCGCGCCGGATCAGGCCTCCGCGCTCAATTATCTCGGCTACGCGCAGCTCGAACGCCGGATCAATCTGCCCGAGGCCGAACAGCTGATCGCGCGTGCCAGCCGCCTGCGACCGGACGACGCGGCGATCGCCGACTCGCTCGGCTGGACCTATTTCCTGCGGGGTGATCCGGCGAAGGCGGCGGCGACGCTTGAGGCGGCCGCCGCGAGCGAGCCCGGCGAGCCGACGATCAACGAGCATCTCGGCGATGTGTACTGGACACTCGGCCGCAGGCTGGAGGCGCGCTATGCCTGGCGTGCGGCGCTGCCGTTCGCCGAGGCGAAGGATGCCGGGCGGCTGCGGACCAAGATCGATACCGGATGGACATCGGCGGTCGCGGCACCGTGAGGCTGTGCGAAACGGCCCACGCGAAGATCAATCTGGCGTTGCACGTGCGGCGGCGGCGGGCGGACGGCTATCACGATCTCGAGACGCTGTTCGCCTTCGCCGAGGATGGCGACATATTGCATGCCGAGCCGGCGAAAGCGCTTTCGCTGACCATAGAGGGGCCGTTCGCGCCCGCGTTGGCGAAGGATGCCCCAGCCGATAATCTCGTCTTTCGCGCCGCGCACGCGATGCAGGATACATTCGGTGTATCGGCGGGGGCGGCGCTGACATTGGACAAGAGGCTGCCGGTCGCCTCCGGCATCGGCGGCGGATCGGCGGATGCGGCGGCGGCGATCCGTCTGCTGGCGCGGCTGTGGGGGGTAGCGGGGGATGATCCCCGGCTGGGCGTTATCGCAGCGACATTGGGTGCTGATGTGCCGGCATGCCTTCGCTCGATCGCTACGCGCGGCGATGTGCGCGGCGATCGGCTGACGGAGGTCGACAGCGGCGCGCTGACGGGGCGCCCGCTGCTGCTGGTGAACCCGGGCGTGGCGGTATCCACGGCGGCGGTGTTCGCACGATGGGACGGGGTGGATCGCGGCGCGCTTTTGTCGGGTAATCCCATGACGATCGCTGAAGGCGGGCGAAACGATCTTGAAGCGCCTGCCCGCTTGCTGGTGCCCGTTATCGATACGCTGATCGCGCGGCTAAGAGAGGCGCCAGGCGCGATATTGTCGCGCATGTCCGGATCGGGTGCGACCTGTTTCGCCCTTTTCGAGACGTCGGATGCACGCGATGCGGCGGCGGCCTCCGTTCGGCGGGACACGCCGGACTATTGGACGCTTGCTACAGGCCTGCGCTGACCGATCCTCTCAGCCGCTGTTCACCACCAGATCAGCTGTCACGCCGCCTTTGGCCGGTGTGATGGTCAGATAATAAGCGGCGTCCCCCTTCGTGCCGCCCAGCACATCCGTCCCCTGCTCAACCAGATGCTCGGCGGAATAACCGGCAGCGGCGGCCTTGCCCTTGTAAAAGGCAAGCAGCTGCGTCGGTGTGACGGGCGCGGTAAAGCTGACGATGCGGCGCTTGCAGCCGGCGGCGTCGCTTCCGGCCGCTTCCAAGAGTTTTCCCCCCGGATAGAGCGGTAGTTCTCTCGGCAAGCGCCGGGCCCAAGCAAGCCCATTGGCGAAGGTGCAGTTCGATCCCGCGCCCGCCGCCGCGACAGCGGGCGCCTTACCCCTTAAGCGTGCGGGATCGACGACGATCGCATTGCCGAGCGTAGGTGCCGCCGCCGCCTCTTTGGCCATCGCCATGTTCTGGGCACCGTCACCAGCGGCCTTTGGACCGCAGGCCGTGACGGCTGCGGTTGCGACGAGAAGCGTAAGGATATGGGGTATCTGCGCCATGCTATGTCCTCCGACGGGCCGACCGAACATAATGCGATCGCATTGAGAAAAACTGAGCATTTCGGACGACGGACCTCGCTGTCACAAGAGCGACGCATTTTCTGCTTGCCAGCCGATGATTCGACCGGTAGAAGCCACGTCATCGGAACGGAAGCGAGCTTACAGCGTTGCCTCCATCCTCTGATAAACCAAGAGCAAAAAATCTCAACCGGTTGGTTGGGATCATTTTTGCTCCGGTGCTCTTTCTCATTGTAGTTTTGATGAAGGGACATGTGGGCGGCGGCTCCGGTTTCTGTGGGCATTCAGGCCACGGAGGATCGGTTAAAGCTGAAGCCGTTTCATGTGTCTTATATGCTTTATGCAATATATGTGCAGGAACGGCTCCTGGATATGTTGGGCGTAGGTTTTGGGATTAGTGCCTGGAGCTTATGCTTGGACATCAACTTGAGAGTTTGATTCTGGCTCAGAACGAACGCTGGCGGCATGCCTAACACATGCAAGTCGAACGAAGGCTTCGGCCTTAGTGGCGCACGGGTGCGTAACGCGTGGGAATCTGCCCTTGGGTACGGGATAACAGCGGGAAACTGCTGCTAATACCGTATGATGACGAAAGTCCAAAGATTTATCGCCTGAGGATGAGCCCGCGTAGGATTAGCTAGTTGGTGGGGTAAAGGCCTACCAAGGCGACGATCCTTAGCTGGTCTGAGAGGATGATCAGCCACACTGGGACTGAGACACGGCCCAGACTCCTACGGGAG
>CAJYJW010000143.1 GCA_913775025.1 uncultured Sphingomonas sp.
CATGTCCGCCGGCAGCATTTCGCCATCGGCCATCTGCACGCCGGTCAATCGGGCTGGCTCGTCCTCTCCGAGCCCCTGAAAGCCGATCAGCCCCGCGACTTGCGCGCCGAGGCGAACCTCCACGCCATGCGCACGATGTTCCGACTCGTAGAAGCGGGAGAGGGCCTCCCCCGCAACGCGCGCCAGCACGCGATCCTGCGCCTCCAGCACGACGACCTTCTTTCCGAACTTCGTCAGGACGGCGGCCGCCTCCAGCCCGATATATCCGCCGCCGATGACCACGACATTGCTGACCGATCTCATCTCCTCCATCATGCGATCCACGTCCGCACGGGTGCGGACGCCGTGGACGCCGACGAGATCGTGGCCGGGGCAGGAGAGGCGGCGGGGCGCGCCGCCGGTCGCCCAGATCAGCGTACCGTAGGCGATCGTATCCCCATCCTCCAGCCGCACGATATGTGCCGCGGCATCGACTTCGATCACCCGCCGACCGAGCAGCAATGTGACGTTTCTCTCCGCCCAGAAGGCGGCGGGACGGATAAGAATGCGCTCGAACGACTTTTCGCCGGAAAGATAATCCTTCGACAGCGGCGGCCGTTCGTACGGGGGCTCTGGCTCGTCCCCGAGCAATGCGATGGAGCCTGCGAATTTCTGCTGCCGCAGGCTCAGCGCCGCCTGCGCGCCGCCATGGCCCGCCCCCACGATCAGGACGTCGTACCGCTCCATGCCCATCCCCTCCTTATCAGATTCCGCGCCGCTCTATCCTGTCGATCACGCTCGCGCCAGTTGACCGTTCGTTCCTTGCTGCCTATAGGCCCCGCGTCACGACGGCACGGCCGATCCGGGGCGGAGTAGCTCAGCTGGTTAGAGCAGCGGAATCATAATCCGCGTGTCGGGGGTTCAAGTCCCTCCTCCGCTACCACCTCGAAATCCATAGGCGTCCCAACGGGTCGCAGGCTGTAACGGATCGCGCCGAGCGGCGGCTTCGCGATGAGCCAGTTATCCCCCGTGCGTGCCGATACCGGTCGGGCCGTCCATGATCTGGCGAACGCGGATCGCGAGATCGCTGCGCTTGTAGGGCTTTTGGATGAGGTCGAATTCGGCCCCGCGCGCATCGACGCGTTCGATCGACGATTCGGCATAGCCCGTCGTCAGCAATACCCGAATACGTGGGCGACGCCGCTTTACCTCGCGCGCCAGGACCACGCCGTTCATTCCGCCCGGCATGATGAGGTCGCTGAACAGCAGATCGACATGATCCTCCCCGTCGAGCACGGCCAATGCCTCGCTCGCATTATCGGCGCGCAGCACCCTGTAGCCGAATTCCGACAGAACCGTCTCGGCATAGTCGCCGACGTCGACCTGATCCTCCACGACGAGGATCGTCTCGTTACCGCGCTTATCGGCAAGCGAGCGTGAGGGTTGCGCGCCCACCGGATCCACCTTGGCATTCTCGCACGGAAACAGCATGCGGACGACGGTGCCTCTCCCTTCTTCCGATGTGATCGAAAGAGAGCCGCCGGACTGCTTCATGAAGCCATAGACCATCGACAGGCCGAGACCCGTGCCCTTGCCTTGATCCTTCGTGGTGAAAAAGGGCTCGGTGACGCGCTGCAAGACCTCAGGAGACATGCCGACGCCCTCGTCGGAGATGGTGACCGCGACATAATCGCCCGCCGCCAGCTCACCGAACCCCTTGTCGCCGGCCATTACCGGCAGATTTCTGACGTCGATATTGATCGTGCCGCCATCCGGCATCGCATCCCGCGCGTTCAGCAGGATGTTGATGATCGCCAGTTCCGCCTGGGTCGGGTCGATCCGGGCATTGCACGTCTTTTTTTCGTGGACGATCCGGATATCGACCAGCCCGCCAGCGGTGCGCCGAATGAGCGGTTCCAACTCATCGATCAGATCGACCAGATTGACGACACGCCCCTGCAGCTTTTGTCGCCGCGAAAAAGCGAGTAGCTGTTGCGTCAGCGTGGCGCCTCGTTCCGCCGCCTGCAGTACCGCGTTGATGGATCGCGCGGCGCGTTTGCGGTCAAAATCTCCGTCGCCTTCGATCTGGCTGCGCAGGATGTCACCGAAACCCTGAATGACTGTCAGCAGGTTGTTGAAATCGTGCGCGACGCCGCCCGTAAGCTGACCTACCGCCTCCATCTTTTGCGCCTGCCGCAACCCTTCCTCGGCGTCTCGCCTTCGCGTGACGTCGAGCTGCGAGGCGAAGAAATATATGAGTTTGTCGTCCGCGTCGAAGACGGGGGAAATGAACAGGGCATTCCAGAATGCCGCGCCATTCTTTTTATAGTTGAGAATTTCGACCGAGGTTTCACGCCGTTGTTCGATCGCGCGACGTACTTCGCTGACCGTATCTGGGTCGGTTTCTGCGCCTTGCAAGATACGACAGTTGACCCCGACGAGTTCCTCAGCGGAATAGCCCGTCATGTTCATGAAGGCGGGGTTCGCGAAGACGATCGGATTATCTGGCAGGTTCGGATTGGTGACAATCATCGGCATACGCGTGGTCTTAACCGCCGCGAAGAAGATGCTGTTGCTATCGTCACCCATATCGGGATTGGCAGCGCCCGAGAGATGGGGGGGCGCGCCGCCCGGGGGTGTCTCCGGTGTTTCCTGCTGCATGAACTATCCGCGCCTGTACAGAATGCCACAATGCCCCCGCGGGCCGATCATTATTCAAATTTCGTCAAGGTTCGGGAAACGCGCCTCGATGGACCGGTCGTTACTGCCCCACCTCGACCCCGCGCAAGACCGGTGAAAAGTCATCGCCTTCAACGAAACCCAGATTATCGCCTGCGTGTACCGGATGCGGCCTGCACAGGTCGGAACATACCGAGGCCGCAACTCGCCCCAGTCAGGCCGCCCGCGCCGGCACCCCCCTGCCGGATGACCGTGATGATATCGACCGAACAAAGCTCAGACAGCGAGGTGGCATAAGAGAATGCCCGTTCAAACCCAAGGGAGGGACATGAATTGGGTAAGGCGTTGCGGTAGATTTTACCGTCCCGCATGTAGAAGTCGATGGTCGAATCATCCCGTACGCGGCTTTCGCGAATGCCGATGATCTGCACGCAATTTTGCGGCTTTGCGCCAGGTATGGGCGTCAGGGAAGCCGCCTCCGCCTTCCGATCGCGCGCGGATGCCGGCGAAATGACCGGCAGTATGATCATCGCGGCGGCAATCAAGGGCAGGGCACGCATATCATACTCCGACACTAGAACGTCGTTTCAACGCGCGGTGTCGGCTTTCGCTGCGTCGGGCGGCGGGGTCTTGGGCTTGAACGCACATAAATCGGCGACGGGGCAGCGCCAGCATTCGGGGCGGCGTGCCTTGCAGACGTAGCGACCGTGCAGAATAAGCCAGTGATGAGCATGGCGGCGGAATGGAGCCGGCGTCACTTTCTCCAGCTTCAGCTCGACCGCCAGCGGCGTCTTGCCACGTGCCAGCCCCGTGCGATTGCCGACCCGGAAGATATGCGTATCGACCGCGATGGTCTCCGCGCCGAAGGCCACGTTCATCACCACGTTCGCGGTCTTGCGGCCGACGCCGGGCAGCGCCTCCAGCGCGGCGCGATCGGCGGGCACAACGCCGCCATGGTCGGCGATCAATCGTTCGGAGAGGGCGATGACGTTCTTTGCCTTGGTATTGAACAGGCCGATCGTGCGGATGTGCCGCTTGAGTTCGTCCTCCCCCAGAAGGACCATCGCCTCGGGCGTGTCGACGTGAGTGAAAAGATCGCGCGTGGCCTTGTTCACGCTCACGTCGGTCGCCTGCGCGGACAATGCCACGGCGACGAGCAGTGTATAGGGGTTTACGTAGGCAAGTTCGGTCTCCGGCGCGGGATTGGCTTCCGCCAGCCGGTGATAGAACAGCAGGACATCGGCTTTTTTCATCGCAGACCCAATACGTCCGTCATACTGTAGCGGGCCGGCGGACGGCCGACGAGCCACATGGCAGCCTTGACGGCGCCGCGCGCGAAGATGGCGCGGCTTTCCGCCCTGTGGCCGATCTCCAGCCGCTCGCCCTCGGCCGCGAAGATGACCTGGTGATCTCCCGCCACGGAGCCGCCGCGCAGCGTGGCGAAACCGATCGTGCCTTCGGCCCGCGCACCGGTGATCCCGTCGCGCGTGCGCACGGCCGCATCTTCGAGCGCTATCGCGCGTCCGTCCGCAGCGGCCTTCCCCAGCAGCAGCGCCGTGCCGGAGGGGGCGTCGACCTTGTGGCGATGATGCATCTCTAGGATCTCGATGTCCCAATCATTGCCCAGCCGCCGGGCCGTTTCCTCCACGAGATGCGCCAGGAGATTGACGCCGAGCGACGTGTTGGCGGCCTGCAGCACCGGGCGGGCGCGGGCCGCCTCATCGATCAACGCATGATGGGCGGGCTGCAAGCCGGTGGTGCCGATGACCATCGGTACGTTCGCGGCGGCTGCGGCAGAGAGGTGTTCCGCCAAGGCATCGGGGCTAGAAAAGTCGATCAGAACATCGCTGCGGGCGGCAAGCGTCGCGGCATCCATGAGGGGAAGCCCCGCAATGTCG
>CAJYJW010000144.1 GCA_913775025.1 uncultured Sphingomonas sp.
CTCGTAAGAAGATCGCGCTCATCGGCGCAGGCAATATCGGCGGCACGCTGGCGCATCTCGCCGCGAAGAAGGAATTGGGCGATATCGTCCTGTTCGATGTGGTGGAGGGCGTGCCGCAGGGCAAGGCGCTCGATCTCAGCCAGTGCGGCCCGGTCGAGGGCTTCGACGCGAAGATCACCGGATCGAACGACTACGCCGATATCGCCGGCGCCGACGTCATCATCGTGACGGCGGGCGTGGCACGCAAGCCGGGCATGAGCCGCGACGATCTGCTCGGCATCAACCTGAAGGTTATGAAGGCCGTCGGCGAGGGCATCAAGGCCAACGCCCCCGACGCCTTCGTCATCTGCATCACTAATCCGCTCGACGCGATGGTGTGGGCGCTGCGCGAATTTTCCGGCCTGCCGCACAACAAGGTCGTCGGCATGGCCGGCGTGCTCGACAGCGCGCGCTTCAGCCACTTCCTTGCCGACGAGTTCGACGTGTCGGTCAAGGACGTGAACACCTTCGTGCTCGGCGGCCATGGCGACACGATGGTGCCGGTGGTGCAATATTCGACGGTGAACGGCATTCCGGTGCCCGACCTCATCAAGATGGGCCGTACCACCAAGGACCGGATCGACGCGATCGTCAAGCGCACGCGCGGCGGTGGCGGCGAGATCGTCGCGCTGCTGAAGACCGGCTCCGCCTTCTACGCGCCCGCCACCAGCGGCATCGCGATGGCCGAGGCCTATCTTAACGATCAGAAGCGCATCCTGCCCTGCGCGGCCTATGTCGAGGGCAAGTATGGCGTGGACGGCCTGTACGTGGGCGTGCCGGTGATCATCGGGGCGAACGGCGTGGAGGAAATCGTCGAGGTCGCCCTCGACGACGAGGCGAAGGGTTATCTGCAGGTGTCGGTCGACGCGGTGAAGGAGCTGCTCGTCGCCTGCCGCGGCATCGACAACTCGCTCGCCTGAACGTTCCGTGCGGCCGCCCCGGCGGGACGGCCGCCACGCCCGCTTTCTGAGGAGATAGAATGAGCATCCTCGTCGACAAGAACACTAGGGTCATCACGCAAGGCATGACCGGCAAGACCGGCAGCTTCCATACCGAGGCAGCGCTCGCCTACGGTACGCAGATGGTCGGCGGCGTCACGCCCGGCAAGGGCGGCACGACCCACCTCGGCCTGCCGAACTACGACACCGTGCACGAGGCCGTCGCCGCAACCGGCGCGACCGCATCCGTCGTCTACGTTCCGCCGCCCTTCGCGGCCGATTCGATCCTTGAGGCGATCGATGCGGAAGTGCCGCTGATCGTGTGTATCACGGAGGGCGTGCCCGTGCTGGATATGGTGCGCGTCAAGCGCGCGCTGTCCGGCTCCAAATCGCGCCTGATCGGGCCGAACTGCCCCGGCGTGCTGACCCCGAACGAGTGCAAGATCGGCATCATGCCGGGCTCCATCTTCAAGAAGGGTTCGGTCGGCGTCGTGTCGCGCTCCGGCACGCTGACTTATGAGGCGGTGTTCCAGACCTCGAACGAGGGCCTTGGCCAGACGACCGCCGTCGGCATCGGCGGCGATCCGGTGAACGGCACCAACTTCATCGACGTGCTGGAGCTGTTCCTCGCCGACGACGAGACCAAGTCGATCATCATGATCGGCGAGATCGGCGGATCGGCGGAAGAGGAAGCCGCCCAGTTTCTGCGGGACGAGGCGAAGCGTGGCCGCAAGAAGCCGATGGCCGGTTTCATCGCCGGCCGCACGGCTCCCCCGGGGCGTCGCATGGGCCATGCCGGCGCGATCGTCTCCGGCGGCCAGGGCGGCGCCGAGGACAAGATAGCGGCGATGGAGGCGGCGGGTATCCGCGTGGCGGCCAGCCCCTCCGAACTCGGTACGACGCTGGCGGCGGTGCTGAAGGGGTGATGCGCGCGCCGGCCGTTCGCATCGGGCGGGCGGCCGGCGCGAAGCTGAGGACGGTGTGATGGGTTTCGAAGGGCTGGATATCGAGGGCGTCGCGGGTGTCAGCCCGTCGTTCGTGGAGGCACTGTACCATCGGTATCGCACCGATCCTGACGGTGTGGACGCCGGGTGGCGCGAGTATTTCGCCGGTCTCGAAGGCGCCGTCACCGGCCCCAGCTGGGCCAACCCGACCTGGCCCTCAACCGATACCGACTCGCTGACAGCGGGCTTCGATCCGACCCAGTCGGCCCTCCCCCCCAAGGCGGAGAGGCCGAAAGCCGCGGCCCCCGCACCCGCCGAGGCTCCGTCCGCCGCAGTGATCGCAAAGGCAGCGGAGGATTCGATCCGCGCCCAGATGCTGATCCGCACCTATCGCGTGCGCGGGCACCTGGCGGCCGATCTCGATCCGCTCGGCCTGACGCGGCGTGATCTGCCGGCCGATCTGACGCCCGAATTCTATGGTTTTTCCGCCGCGGATCTCGATCGCCCGATCTATATCGGCGGCACGCTGGGCTTCCAGACGGCGACGGTGAACGAGCTTATCGCGGTCCTTCGCAAGAATTACTGCGGGCGCGTCGGCCTGGAATATATGCACATCGGCGACGTGGAGGAGCGTCGCTTCCTCCAGGACCGGATGGAAGGGCGCGACACCGAGATCAGCTTCACGCCGGAAGGCAAGACGGCAATCCTGACCAAGGTCATCCACGCCGAACAGTGGGAAAAGTTTCTCGGCCGCAAATATGTCGGCACGAAACGATTCGGCCTCGACGGCGGCGAGAGCATGATTCCCGCGCTCGAAAGCGTGGTAAAATACGGCGGCCTCGGCGGCGTGCGCGAGGTTGTCGTGGGCATGGCGCATCGTGGCCGGCTGAACGTGCTCGCCAACGTGATGCAGAAGCCGTACCGCGCGATCTTCTCCGAATTTGCGGGCGGTTCGGCCAATCCGGCCGATGTCGGCGGTTCGGGTGACGTGAAATATCACCTCGGCACCTCCACCGACCGTACCTTCGACGGCAACGTCATCCACATGTCGCTGGCCCCGAACCCGAGCCACCTCGAAGCCGTCGATCCGGTGGTGCTGGGCAAGGCGCGCGCCAAGCAGACCAAGCTGGACGACCTGAAGCGTGAGCAGGTGCTGCCGATCCTGCTGCACGGCGATGCGGCCTTCGCGGGCCAGGGCATCATCATGGAATGCTTCGGCTTCTCCGGGCTTGCCGGCTACAACACCGGCGGCACCGTGCATTTCGTCATCAACAATCAGGTAGGCTTCACCACCAGCCCGCAATTTGCGCGCTCCTCCCCCTACCCCTCCGATATCGCCAAGATGGTGCAGGCGCCGATCCTGCACGTGAACGGCGACGATCCGGAAGCGGTGACCTTCGCCTGCAAGGTGGCGACCGAATTCCGCCAAGCCTTCAAGCGCGACGTCGTGATCGACATGTGGTGCTACCGCCGCTTCGGCCATAACGAGGGCGACGAGCCCGGCTTCACCCAGCCGCTGATGTACGACGAGATCCGCCGTCATCCGCCCATCTCCGCGATCTATGCCGACCGCTTGAAGGCCGAGGGCGTGATCGACGAGGCCGGTATCGGCGAGATCGTCGAGGGCTTCGTAAAGATGCTCGACGACGAATTCGATGCCGCCAAGGGCTTCCGGGTCAACAAGGCGGATTGGTTCGAGGGGGAATGGGCGGGCTTTGCCGCGCCGCGCGAAGCGGTGACCGATCGCCGGGCGGTGGAAAGCGGCGTCAGCCAGGATCGGCTGGATCGCGTCGCCAGGGTGCTGACGACGGTGCCTGACGATCTCGTCATCCACAAGACCCTCGGCCGCATTCTCGATGCCAAGAAGCAGATGTTCGAAACGGGGCAAGGCTTCGACTGGGCGACCGCCGAGGCGATGGCCTTCGGCACGCTGCTGATGGACGGATTTCCGGTCCGCCTGTCCGGGCAGGATAGCGGGCGCGGCACGTTCAGCCAGCGGCACGCCGTGTGGGTCGATCAGAAGGACGGGCGGAAATATATTCCGCTGTCCACGATCGATCGCCGGTTTCAGGTGCTGGACAGCCCGCTCAGCGAATTCGGCGTGCTCGGCTTTGAATATGGCTATGCCAGCCAGGCGCCGAACACGCTGGTGCTGTGGGAAGCACAGTTCGGCGACTTCGCGAACGGCGCGCAGGTGATGATCGATCAGTTCATCGCGGCCGGCGAAGCTAAATGGCTGCGCGTCAACGGATTGGTGATGCTGCTGCCGCACGGCTACGAGGGCCAGGGGCCGGAGCATTCCTCCGCCCGGCTGGAACGCTACCTCCAGCTTTGCGCCGAGGACAATATGCAGGTGTGCAACATCACCACCCCGGCCAACTACTTCCATGCGCTGCGCCGGCAGATGATGCGCAACTTCCGCAAGCCGCTGATCATCATGACTCCCAAATCGCTGCTGCGACACAAGTCGGCGGTATCGGAGATCGCGGATTTCACCGGCGACAGCCACTTCCGCCGTATCCTTTCCGATCCCAAGGCGCCGGCCGATGAGGCGGTGAAGCGTCTCGTGCTATGCTCGGGTAAGGTCTATTACGATCTGGCCGAGGCCCGCGACGCCGCCGGAGACACCGAGACTGCGATCGTCCGCATCGAGCAGATCTATCCCTTCCCGAGCGAGCCACTGACGAGGCGCCTGTCGCGGATGACGAACCTCGAGACGGTCGTCTGGACCCAGGAGGAGCCGAAAAACAACGGCGCCTGGTTCTTCGTGGAGGAGTATCTCGAACAATGCCTCGCGGAAGCGGGCGTCGGGCCGAAGCGGCCCGTCTATGCGGGGCGCAAGGCATCCGCCGCCACCGCGACCGGACTGGCCAGGAACCATGCCGCCCAGCAGGCGGCGCTCGTCGCGGAAGCGCTCGGGCATGACGTGAAGGCGAATTGACGATGGCGACCGAAGTTAAGGTGCCCACCCTGGGCGAATCGATCAGCGAGGCCACCCTCGGCCAATGGCTGAAGGCCCCGGGCGAGGCAGTGAAGGCCGACGAGCCAATCGCCAGCCTAGAGACCGACAAGGTCGCCGTGGAGGTGAATTCGCCGATCGATGGCGTGATGGGCGAGCAAGCCGTCGCCGAGGGCGATACCGTGCAGGTCGGCGCGGTGATCGCGCTGGTGGAAGCCGGCAACGCGGCCAGCGGCGCGACGCCCGCCGCCGAGAACCGCAGCAGCGTGAGCCAGGCCGAACAGGCTGCCAGCCCGGAGCCGGCCTCCGCGCCCGCCGAACCGACCTCGCCCGTCAGCTACGGTAGCGGGGAGCAGAAGGCGGAGGGTGTCGATAGCGCCGCTCTTACCCTCTCGCCCGCCGTGCGCCGCCTTGTGTTGGAACGCCAGGTTGATCCGTCGCAAATCAAGGGCACCGGCAAGGACGGGCGCATCACCAAGGACGATGTGCTCGCCGCCAAGCCGGTGAGCGCGCGCGCCGGTGGCGATCAGCCTTCCGCCCCGACGCAGGCCGCTCCCGCCGCCCCGGCTGGCCGCAAGGAAGAGCGCATCCGCATGACACGCCTGCGCCAGACCGTCGCCAAGCGGCTGAAGGAGGCGCAGAACACCGCCGCCATGCTGACGACATTCAACGACGTCGACATGACCGAGGTGATCGCCGCCCGCGCCCGCTACAAGGATCTGTTCGAGAAGAAGCACGGCATTCGCCTTGGCTTCATGGGCTTCTTCGTGAAGGCCGCGACGTTGGCGCTGCGCGATGTGCCCGGCGTGAACGGCGCGATCGACGGCGACGAGATCGTCTATCGCGACTATGCCGACATTTCGGTGGCCGTATCCGCGCCGCAGGGCCTCGTCGTTCCGGTGATCCGTGATGCGCAGGACCTTTCCTTCGCGGGTGTGGAAAAGACCATCGCCGACTTCGGCAAGCGCGCCAAGGACGGCACGCTGAAGATGGAGGAGATGAAGGGCGGCACCTTCACCATCTCGAACGGCGGCGTGTTCGGCTCGTTGATGTCCACCCCGATCATCAACCCGCCGCAGTCCGCCGTACTCGGCCTGCACCGTATCGAGGAAAGGCCCGTGGTGCGCGACGGTCAGATCGTGGCGCGTCCGATGATGTATCTGGCGCTCAGCTACGATCATCGCCTGATCGATGGTCGCGAGGCGGTGACCTTCCTCGTTCGCATCAAGGAAGCGATCGAGGATCCGACGCGCCTGCTGATCGACCTCTGACATAAACCCGCCGGGCCTCGTGCCGTGGTGAGGAAGGGACTGTTATGGCTGACTTTGACTTCGACGTTCTCGTCATCGGGGCCGGGCCCGGCGGTTACGTCGCGGCGATCCGCGCGGCTCAGCTTGGCCTGAAGACGGCCTGCGCCGAAGGCCGCGAGACGCTGGGCGGCACCTGCCTCAATGTCGGCTGCATTCCTTCCAAGGCGCTGCTGCACGCTTCGGAGCTTTATGCGGAAGCAAGCTCCGGCGCGCTGTCGAAATTTGGTGTGAGTTTCTCCGGCGTCGAGTTGAACCTCGACCAGATGCACGGGGAGAAGGCCAAGGCCGTCAAGGAACTGACCGGCGGTATCGAGGGGCTGTTCCGCAAGAACAAGGTCGAGTGGCTGAAGGGCTATGCGACCTTCACCGGCAGGGATAGCGTGCAGGTTGGCGATCGCACGGTACGGGCGAAGAATATCGTCATCGCCACCGGATCGTCGGTCACGCCGCTGCCGGGTGTCGAGATTGATAATGAGGTCGTTATCGACTCGACCGGCGCTTTGGCGCTGCCGACCGTGCCGAAGGAGCTGATCGTCATCGGTGGTGGCGTGATCGGGCTTGAGCTCGGTTCTGTGTGGAAACGCCTCGGCGCCAATGTGACGGTGGTCGAATATCTCGATCAGATTCTCCCGGGCATGGACGGCGAGATTCGACGCGAGTCCGCCAAGATTTTCAAGAAGCAGGGCTTCACGTTGAAGACCGGGACCAAGGTAACCAAGGTGGAGCGGACCGGCAGCGGGGCGACCGTCACCGTGGAGCCGGCAGCCGGCGGTGCTTCCGAGACCCTGACGGCGGATGTGGTGCTGGTTGCCATCGGCCGCCGCCCGAACACCGACAGGCTTGGGCTCGACGCCGCCGGGCTCACGCTTAACAAGCGTGGTCAGATTGAGGTGGATCACGACTTCGCGACCGCCGCGCAGGGCATATGGGCGATCGGCGATGTCACCCCCGGCCCCATGCTCGCGCACAAGGCGGAGGACGAGGGCATCGCCGTCGCGGAGAATATCGCGGGCCTCACCGGGATCGTGAACCACGAGGTCATTCCGGGGGTCGTCTATACGCATCCCGAAATCGCCGGGGTCGGCCGTACCGAGGAAGAGCTGACGAACGCCGGGATCGAGGTGAAGGTCGGCAAGTTCCCGTTCCTCGCCAACAGCCGTGCCAAGACGAACCGGGATACCGACGGCTTCGTCAAGGTGATCGCCGACGCCAAGACCGATCGGGTCCTTGGCGTCCATATCATCTCCTCGCTCGCAGGGACGTTGATCGCCCAGGCGGCACAGGCGATGGAGTTCGGCGCCACCAGTGAGGATATCGCTTATACCTGCCACGCGCATCCGACGCATTCGGAGGCGATGAAGGAGGCGGCGATGGCGGTGTTGGGCAAGCCCATCCATATGTGACCTGTAGGCGTCCGACTGTGGGAGCAGTTGGACGCCTTCCGACAGCGCGATACGTCTCTTACGATATCAGGCCGAATACCGCGTCGATGATGGACGCATCTTTTCGTCCGCCATTCGCAAACATACGATAGACAGCCTTGCCATAACATCGGCTAGAGGCGC
>CAJYJW010000145.1 GCA_913775025.1 uncultured Sphingomonas sp.
CCGCCAAGGCCACCAAGGCGCTCGGCTGGCAGGCGGAGACGAGCCTGCGCGACATGATCGTCGAGATGGTCAACGCCGACATGGAGCGCCTCTCCTCCCCAGCCGCCCCCACCGAACAGCCGCTGCCGGGCATCCAGCCATGACTGAGTCGCATTCCAGCTTGCCTTTCGAGCGGATCCTCGTGACCGGGGCGGACGGCTTCGTCGGCCGGCATCTGGTGCCGGCGCTGACGGCGGCGCTGCGGCCGGGCGCGGGGATCACCGTCGCCTCGCGCACGCCCGGGCGGCGAGGCGCGCGTGCGGAAGTCCCCTTCGACCTGACCGACCCGGACAGCGTGGATGCCGCGATTGCCGCGGTGCGGCCGGATCTGATCGTCCACCTCGCGGCGCAGGCCTCCGTCAGCCAGTCCCTCGGCGCGGCGGCCGGCACTTGGGCGATCAACGTGGGCGGAACCCTGACGGTAGCCGGCGCGGTGGCGAACCATGTGCCCGATGCGACCCTGTTCTTCGTCAGCAGCGTCGAGGTCTATGGCCTGAGTTTCAACGACGGCATCGCGACGGAGGACACGCCGCTTCGGCCGCAATCGGCCTATGCGCGGTCGAAGGCGGCGGCGGAGGCGCTGCTGGACGATGTGCTGCCGGAGACCGCCCGCCTGATCGCGGTGCGTCCGTCCAACCACAGCGGGCCGGGGCAGGACGAACGCTTCGTCATCCCTGCCTTCGCCGCACAGATCGCCCGGATCGAGGCGGGGGCCGACCCCCGGATCGCCGTCGGCAACCTCGACGCGGAACGTGACTTTCTCGACGTGCGCGACGTGATCGAAGGCTATATCGCTCTTCTGGGCCGGGCGGAGAGTCTGCCGGGGCGAAACATTTTGAACCTCGCCTCGGGCCGCACGGTGCGAATCGGGGCGCTCTTGGATAGGTTGCGGGCGATGAGCCGGGTGAACACCAGTGTCGTCACCGATCCCGCGCGCGTCAGGCCGAGCGAGGTGCCGATCGCGCGGGTGAACGCCGATCGCTTTCGCGCGGCGGCCGACTGGATGCCGCGCCGCACGCTGGAAGACACGCTCGCCTCGATCCTGGCCGACCATCGGACGCGATACGGGCTGGCGGGATGAGGCGATGGGCGATCCTGCTGGCGCTTGCCCTTTGCACGCCGGCCGTCGCCCTCGCGCGTAGGCCTGCGCCGCCCACCGGCACCCTCGCCCTGCCGTTGCCCGATCCTGTCGTCACCGCGACGGTCGAGGGCGTCTCGCTGCGCCTGCGGGTCGTGCTCGATGGCCGGAACGTGGTGACGCTCAATCGCGCCGCCGTGACGCGGCTGCCGATCGCGTTCGAGAAGACCGCATCGGCGGACATCGGCCGGGAGAGGCTTCCCGGTATCGCCGCACCCGCCACCTTGCTGATCGCGGGGCGGCCGGTCGCGACCTCGCTGTGGTCCTACGGCGACTGTTGCGATGGAGTGGACGGAGCGATCGACGCGGCGCTCCTTCCCTACGCACAGGTCCGCCTCGTGCGTGACGGCATGGCCGGGGGGACGGAGCGGACCTTCACGATGCGGCGTGACGACGATCATGGCATGAGCATGCGGGAGACGGTGAACGGACATATCCTGTCGATTCAATTCTCGCTCGACCGGCAGGAGACGTTGGCGACCGCCGCCTCGGGCGCGATGCTGGCCGATGCGTGGGGCGGCCGCTTTGTCGGCGGCTATACGCCGGTCCTGGTGGCGTGGGGTGTCAGCCGCCCTTCGCGGATTCTCGCCTTCACACGTCCCGCAAGTCTCGCGGGCTTTCGCGTCGCCGCGATCCGTACGCGCACCGCCGACTTCGCGGGGCAGGGTCGCCTGCCGACCGATCCCGCGACGCCAGGTGAAATCCTCGTCCGGCGCAAGGTGCGGCCGCAATATGGCTGGCCCGTGGTGGCGATCGGCCGCGACCGGCTGGATCGATGCGGCGAACTACGGCTGGATACGCAGATGCTGCTCCTCACCCTTCGCTGCGACGCGCCGGCATGAGGGCGGCCTGTATCGCCCTGATGCTCGCGCTGGCATTTCCCGCGTCGGCGGCGCCCCCGCCGGAGGTGCAGGCGCGCAATGTCCGCGTGTTCGACAAGGCGTGGTCGCTGGTCGCGCGGCGCTATTGGGATCGCGACCTGCACGGGCTGGACTGGGCTGCGGAACGCGCGCGGTTCCTGCCCGCCGCGCGCGATGCGGAAGGCAGCCACGCGCTGTATGCCGCGATCAATGCGATGCTCGACCGGTTGGGGGACAGCCACGTTTATGCCGTCAGCCCGGAACGCCGCGCTTTTTCGCGCGCGGCTGGCGAGGGGGAGAGCGGGTTCGGCTTCGACGCCTATGAAGCGGATGGCCGCTGGGTGATCCGCGCGGTGGAGGCGGGTGGCCCTGCGGCGCGCGCCGGCATGCAGATCGGCTGGACGTTGCTGGCGGTGAACGGCGGTCCGGTGAACGTCGACTCGCATTTCGGCGACAGCGACATGGCGACGCTGCTGCTCTCCGACGAGACCGGCAAGCGCCACACGCTACGCCTGACTGGCGAGCCGCTGAGCCCCCGGCCCAGCCGCCGCGCGCGGATGTTGCCGGGCGGCGTGCTGCTGCTGGCGTTCGATCAGTTCGCCCCCGGCGACGATCGCTGGCTACGGCGCGAGATCACGGAGGCGAGCGAGCCCTCCGCCATCATCTTGGACTTGCGCGAGAATGAGGGGGGCGAGGCCGAGGTGCTGGACCGGATCGCCGGCCTGTTCGTGGCCGGCCGGCAGGTGGTGCTGCGGCTGAACGCGCGGACCGAGCGGCGGGAGCGGAGCAGCGGCGACGTGATCTGGCCCGGGCCGCTGGCGCTGCTCATTGGCCCCCGCACGGCAAGCGCGGCCGAGGCACTCGCCGCCTTCCTCGATGAAACAGGTCGGGCGCAGACTGTCGGCGAACGGACGGCTGGCGCGCTGACGGCGGGCGTGGAGCACCGACTACCCGATGGCGGCCGGCTGACGGTGGCGGAATATGACATCCGAACCCCCGCCGGCACGCGGCTGGAAGGCGTGGGGTTGACCCCGCGCCATGTCGTGAAGCCGACCCTGGCCCAGGCGAGGAGCGGCGTGGACCCGGCGCTGGCGAAAGCGGTGGCGGTGGTCCGCGCCGACCGTCGCGATCAGGGGGCGGGGGGCGTGATCAGCTCGTCTCCGCCCAATGCGCTGTAGAGGGTGACGAGATTGTTCGCCCGTACCAGCCGGGTGGAGGCGAGCGTGCGCCGCGCTGAGTAAAGCGTGCGCTGCGCATCGAGGCTGGTAAGGAAGGTGTCGATGCCCTCGCGATACCGCGCGTCGGCCAGCGTGTAATTGTCACGCGCCGCCGCCTCCAGCGCGATCTGGGCATTGGCCTGCGCCGCGATCGTACCCTGCCGGGCGAGCGCATCCGCGACATCGCGAAACGCGACCTGTATCGTCTGGCGATAGAGCGCCACCGCCCGATCGCGCGTGGCCTCGGCATAAGCGAGGTTGCCGCGGTTCGCGCCACCGTCGAAGATCGGCAGGGTGGCGCTGGGCGTGACGGACCAGTTGAACGCCCCGCCCGAGAAAAGCGACGACAGGGCCGTGCTGGCAAGCCCTGCCACGGCAGTGAGGCCGATGGTGGGGAAGAAGGCGGCGCGCGCCGCGCCGATCCGCGCGTTGGCGGCGCGCAGGGCATATTCGGCCTCCACCACGTCGGGTCGACGCAGCAGGATCCGTGAGTCGAGGCCGGCGGGCAGTGCGGCCAGCGTGCCGTCGACGCTTTCGATCGAGGCGGGCAGTTGCGCCTCCGGCACAGGCGCGCCGACAAGCAGCTCCAGCGCGTTGCGATCCTGCGCGACCTGGGTGACGAGCGATGCGCGATCGGATTGCGCCTGCCGCAGGACGGTTTCCGCCTGCCGCACGTCGGAACGGGGGGAGATGCCGCCGGCGCGGCGCGCGTCCGTCAGTTCATAGCTGCGGCGGGCGGAAACCGTCCTGCGGCAGGCGCAATCCGATCGCGCATCGCTCGTCACCCAGGTCGCGCAGGATCGCAACGCGCTGGAGCTGC
>CAJYJW010000146.1 GCA_913775025.1 uncultured Sphingomonas sp.
TTCCTTGCCGTGCAGGGCGTGATGGCCGCGCTGATCGCGCGCTTGCGGACGGGGCGTGGGCAGGAGGTGTCGACCAGCCTGCTCGACGGCCTGAGCGCAGCGACGATGCGGCTCGCCTTCGAGCGCCATGGCGACGAGATCATCCCCGTGGAGGCGCGCGGCGGCGGCGCCGATCTTGTGCTGCGCTGCATCCACAACTGCTTCATTGCGCCCGAATGTGCCGACGGCCGCTACATCCAGATGTGCGCGCGGCAGGTGCAGCATTTCCGCAACTGGTTGGCGGCGATGGACCTTGGCCACCTGCTTGACGATCCGCGCTTTAGCGCTGCCCCGCTCGGCCTGCGCAGCTTCGAGGATGCCGATGCGCTGGAGGCGATGATACGTGCCGCGATGAAGAAGCGGACGATGGCGGAATGGATCGAGATCTTCTCGACCAAGTACGACGTGGGTGCTGACCCCTTCCTGCTTCCCGACGAGTTCTTGCGTCATCCGCAGATGGTGCTGAACGATCGCGTCGTGACGCTCGACGACCCCGAAAAGGGACCGGTGACGCAGGTCGGTCCGCTCGCGCTGTTCGCTGAAACGCCCTCGCGGATCGAACGACCGGCCCCGCGTTTGGGCGAGCATCAAGGCGACATCGATGCCCTGATCGCTTCGCGTCGCGGGGACCAGGCGCCGCCGCCGCAAGGAGCTGGGTGGGAGGGGCAAGACAGGCCGCCGTTGGAGGGCATCACGATCCTCGAACTCGCTTACTTCCTGGCGGCGCCGCTTGCAGCGACAACGCTTGCCGAATTGGGAGCGCGCGTCATCAAAGTCGAGCCCGTCGCGGGCGACCCGTTTCGTACATCCGGTCTCGAATTTGTGCACATCGTTGCGGGCAAGGAGAGCATCGGCCTCGATTTGAAATCGCCCGAGGGGCAGGAGGTATTCGGGCGACTGGTGGCGGGATGCGATGCGCTGCTGCACAATTTCCGTCCCGGCGCGCCCGAGCGGCTCAAAGTGGATTACGCGAGCGTACGCGCAGCGAATCCCGACATCGTGTATCTCTACGGCGCGTCCTACGGCTCGCACGGTCCGGAAAGCCACCGCCCGGCCTTCCACTCCACGCCTAACGCCCTGTGCGGCGGCGGCATCCTTCAGGCGGGTCGCGGTAATCCGCCGATCGACGAATCCTACCCTGACCCGATCGCGGGGCTGGGCGCGGGCGTGGCGCTTGCGATGGGTCTATACATGAAGGCGCGGTGTGGCGTCGGCCAGTATGTCGAGACGACTATGCTGACCAGCAGTGGCTATGCCCACAGCGAGATGCTGACCCGTTTTGCCGACGCGCCAGCAATGCCGGAGATGGATGCAGGCCAGCATGGGCTGGACGCTCTCTATCGCCTGTATCGCGGCAGCGACGGAGCGTATGTGTTCATCGCTGCACGCGGTCAGGAAGATTGGGTGCGGCTGGCGACCGCGATCGGCCGCGGCGATCTCGCCGAAGATCCGCGCTTCGCCGACGCGGCGGCTCGGCGCGCGCATGACGCCGAACTGATCGACATCCTGACGCCGCTTTTCGAGACCCGCGCGCCCGACGCGTGGGAAGCATTGCTCCGCGCAGCGGGGGTGCACGCTGCAGCCGTGTTTCCGTCTTTCGAGCGGTTTCTGGCGGAAGAGGGATTTCTCGATCAGGGTGAGCACCCCGCCTTCGGTACCTACTGGAAGTTGAAGCCGCGTGTCCGCTTCTCGGCAGCAACGTGCCGGGTGGGCGAGCCGTCGGCGATCGGCGAACACTCGCTGGCGCTGCTGCGGGAGGCCGGCTACGACCCGGACGAGGTCGCGGCGCTGGTGCGCGTCGGCGCGGTGCGCGTGCTCGAGCGCGCGCCGGAGCCGGCCTGAAACCCGTCAGCCCGGCGCGGGATCGTTCCTCAAGCCCATGCGGCACAGGAACCTTGCCTTGCCGAGGATCGGCAGGATGTCTGCGCGACGCAGGCGGATGTCGGTATTATTGGAGCGATCGAGTAGGCGCGTGTAGCTGCGGTCGGCCACGTCGCTTTCGCCGAAGCGGGACTGGCTACGGTCGAACGCTGGGCGGCGCGCGATAATCTGCGGGTCGCCATCAAACCTGGTGACACCGCGGGCAAACGGTTGCGGCTGAGCGCATCGACAGGGGCGAGGAGCAGGGCGCGATCGTGCCGCGGTCACCGTTCACCATTGCCTATGATCGCCCGCATTCATCGTAAGATGCGGAAGCCTGGGCTGCGAAAACATTTCGCGGCGTTGTTGCCTTCTCGTTCAGCGGCGTCACCAATTCTTGGTACGCTGTGAACAGGCTGGCAATGCGGATGCCAGCGCCGTCTTCTGCAAGAACGTTCTCCGCTCCGAAGAGATCGCGGGGTTCGCCAGGATGAATGCCGACGTGACCGGTCAGCCTACGCTGGTTCGCGGCGTGCGCGACGACAACGAGACGGGACCGGGCTTATTCGGCTTCTTCGAGGCTGTGCCACAGCGCTATCGTAAGGGGCATGGTATCGGGCGGACGCCTCTTGGCGCTGCCCGAGGACGCTGCAGAACGCTCGCTGCCAGCCACGCATTTGACCCCGCGAGGATGCCACCGAAGATCGGCCTCTATCATTGCGCGTGATCTTACCGCCTCGGCATACATTCAAGGCATGCTGCTCAGCGACACCACCTCCGACCTCGCTTTCAACGCCCCCGTGCGGGTCAGTTGACGCTGCGGCTCTGCCCGCCGTCGATGCGGTAATTGCCGCCCGTGAAGTAATCACCGGCCGGCGTGCTACACAGCAGACCTACCAGCCCCGCAACCTGTTCGGGACGGCCGATGCGGCCGACGGGCACGTCGAGCATGTCGCGGGTGATGCGGGCCTCCCATTCAGACGGTCCGCCCGGCCAGCCGTGCTGTCGGGCCAGTCCCTCGATCCAGCGGCCGAGCGACGGGGTCATCGTCGTGCCCGGGCTGATCGTGTTGGCGGTGACGCCGCAATCGCCGAGCGCGCGCGCGAGGCTGACGCTCAGATTGGCGACCGCCGCCTTGGCGCAGCCGTAATCGGGACCGGAGGCGAGCGGCTGACTGGCGACGACGCTGGCGACCTGGATGACGCGACCCCAGCCCGCCGCCCTCATGGCGGGAAGGAATCGTCGGATCATCCGCACCGCAGAGACGACGTTCAGCTGATAGGTGGCGATCCACGCCGCCTCGTCCACTGCCTCCCAGTCCAGAAGCGTAGAGTCGCCCGCCGTTCCGCCGGCATTGTTCACGAGGATGTCGATGCCGCCGAATGCGTCATTCACCGCTTCCGCCACGGCATCGGCGCCGGAGTCGGTGGTGAGATCGCCCGCGGTGGCGATCGCGTTTGCCCCGAGCTCCGCCGCGACGGCCTGCGCCTCGTCGCGCTCCAGCCCGTGCACCGCGACGCGGCAGCCCTCGCGCACAAGCATCGTGGCTATTCCTCGCCCGATGCCCGAGCTGCTGCCGGTGACCAACGCACGTTTGCCGGCAAGTCCCAGTTCCATGCCACTCTCCCTAGTCGTTGCCGGCTCGACAGCGGCACGGCTTCTCCTTATTATAGATACGAGGAGGACCATTTATGCAACTGCCTAGTCGCCAGTTCCGTCCGCCGCCTCCCGCAGTGCTGCCGCACAATCCGCGGGTCGGCGGCTACCGACCTGCGGATTGCTGTGTCACTCCTCATGGTGTTCTAGGAGCGACGGAGGCCGCGAACGGATTGTGGGCAGCAAGCGGGTTGCTCGCCGAGGGGACGACGCTCGCTTGGTCGGGCGCGCAAGGTGATCAGGCGGTGCTGGTGCTGGCGGGCGCGCTGGTTCTCGACAGTGCTTGCGCGGGGGAGGGGGACGCGATTCTGATCGATTCGGGTGCCGCCGCTACGGTACGCGCCGTGGAGGAGACGCGGATCGTGCATTTCGGATCGCACGGCGGGCCGCCGACGGGCGGGCCGTTCGGCCCGGCGGACGGCTGCGGCCGCGCGCGCGTCGTCACTGCCGGTCAGGCGTCGGCGCGCGTCAGCGTGGGCCCGGACGGCGCGCGCTTCACGCTCCGGTATTTTGCGGATGGCAGCGATGCGCATGGTCGCGCCGCGCTGTTCATCGTTTCGGTCGACGGCGCGAGCTTCGGCCCGCCGCATAGCCATTCGCAGGACGAGCTGATCCATGTGCTGGACGGTACCGTTCGGTCGGGCACGCTACGCGTTGCGCCGGGTGAGACGCTCGCAGTCGCGGGTGCGATGCGCTACAGCTTCCGCACAGACGGTCCGGCGCGTTTCGTTAATTTCCGCCGCGATGCTTCGTTCATCACCGTCAAGCGCGAGCGGTGGCTAGAGACGGTAGCGGCGCGCGATGGGCGCTGAGCCGAACCAATCAGACAGGGAGATCACATGAACCGCATCCAGATCGGCATCGACACGCCCGAGGGGCGTTGCCCGGCCGAGTTCCTGACCCCGGGCGGTGGCGGACCCTGGCCAGGCGTAATCTTCTATATGGACGGCTTCGGACTGCGTCCCGCGACTACGACGATGGCAGCGAGGCTTGCGGCGGCCGGATTTGCGGTGCTGCTGCCGGATCTATTCTATCGGCTCGGCCCACTTGAGCCGCTCGATGCGGGCGCAGTGTTCGCAGGCGATGTCCTTTCCGTCATCGGTCCGCGCATGGCGAGCACCGATCCGGCGCGCGGCGCGGACGATACGCGTGCCTTCTTGAACGCCCTTGCCGAGCGTGCGGAGGTTTTGCCGGGTAAGGTCGGTGCGGTGGGATTCTGCATGGGTGGCGGCATCGCGATCGCGTCCGCGGCGGCCTACCCGGATCGCTTCGGAGCGGTAGCCAGCTTCCACGGCGGCAATCTGGCGACCGATGCGCCGTCCAGCCCGCACCTGCGCCTGCCCGCGCTGACGGCTGAACTTTATGTCGCCGCGGCGCGCGAGGATGCGAGCTACCCGCCTGCGATGGCAGAGCGCTTCGAGGCGGCGCTGCGCACGGCTGGCGTCCCCCACCGTATCGATACGGTCGATGCCGCACATGGATGGATGAACGAGGATTTTCCAGTCTACGACGCCGCCGCGGCCGCAAAGGGCTGGGCGGAGCTGATCGCGCTTTTTCGGCGCACGCTGCCCGGTGACTGAACCGATCAGGCTTTGCCCGAAGCTCGCGTGCGCGCGCGCTTCGGCCGCTGGGGCGCGTCGGGATGGACGCGTACCCCATCCAGGAACATCGTGAGCGCGGCGGCGGTCCACTGGGCGCGGCCGGCATCGATCGCCTCCCGCGGGATCATCAAGGCACGGATTCCGCCCGAGGCGAGCGCGACGAGCTGAAAGGCGGCTAACTCCGCTTCCTTGACCGCGAGTACGCCTTCTGCGGACATCCGCGCGAGATAATCGGTCAGCGGGCGCAGCATTTCACGGCGCTGCTGGTAGATGGCGTAGGTGAGATCGGGCAGCCGCCGCCCCTCTGCGATCACGATGCGGGTAATGCCCAGCATCTCATCTGACGCAGGATCGTCGTAGCTTGCCATGATGAAGTCCGACAGCACGTCGCGCACCTCACGGTTGTCCTGCTGGATCCCGGCGAAGTCGTTCTTCATGCGCTCGCTTGCGCGCAGAACGACAGCTCGGAACAACTGCTCCTTTGAGGGGAAATGGCGATAGATCGTCATTTTTCCAATCTTGGACCGCAGCGCGATCGCATCGATCGAGGCGCCAGCATAGCCATGCGCCAGAAAGACCTTGGTCGCGACCTTGAGGAGCTGCTCACGCAGCTTGATGCCCTCGGCCTTGGTGGGCCGGCCGCGCTTGCGGCCCTTTGCGACGGGCGCGGTCGCCGTAGTATTTTCCGGCGGCATAAGCGAGACGCCTTTTCCTGAGGGCAATTCCTCTTGAACCAGCGTACGCGCGGGGGTCAAGCGGGGGCGGCGGAGGACAGCGCGGCGGACTCCGAATTGCCGCGCTCAGCGTACAGCATCGTGATTTGTCGTGCGACCAGCCGCCAGCGGCCACCCTCATGGCGATAGCTGTCTTCGTAATCGGCGACAAATCCGCCGAGTGCGGGAATACCGACCGGGCTGAACACCACGCAAGAGCCCGTCGCGCTCCCGCCGTCCGCGGCGACGGCGATGATGTGGTTGTGGATCAGCGGCAGCGTCTCGAGCGGACGCAGGCTGCCGATATAGTTGGCGAGCGCGTGGCGGCCGATCAGCGCGTCCCCGCCGGCGATCGCCAACCGTCCGTTCTCCACGAATAGCTCGGCGAAGCCGCTGCCGTCGGCACGCATCACGGCCCGGCAATAGGCCGCAGTCAGCTCGCGGATCGCATCCTTGGCCATCAGTATCGCTATATCCTGTGGCATATACCCGTGCTTCCTCTCGGTTCCGCCTCGATTGGCTTGCAATTCTGTCGACTCGCAGATAGATACTCAGTTGTATATATAAAAACGCGCCTCGGGCGGAGAGCGGATGACCCCGGACAAGCTGTTCAGCGCAGATGATCGCATCATCGAGAAACCGATGGTCTGCCAGGATCGCGTCGCCGCTCGCTTTCAGGGCCGCGCGCGGCAGGTGGGCGAGGAAGGTGGCTGCGATCCGTGGGGGTATGAGGAGCAGCGCTCACTGACGATCGGTCTCAGCGAAATGGCGCGCGCGCCGATGGAGGAACGGGATCGTGAGCCACTGCGGCGCCCAGACATGCGGCGTTTCTGCTGCGATACCGGGGCGCGGGTCAATGACATGCTGTCGAACGGCACCGCCGCTAGCCTCTGCTTCGCGTCAGTGCCGAAGTTCGGCGGATCGCTGTTCGCGACCTTCAAGGATCGCACGCTCGCGGTTGCGTGCGTTACAGCCTGTAAAGGCTTCGTGCTCGACGAATGGTGCCCGGCGGGTGCGGCGGACCTCTGCCTGCCGATGATTATCGTCCATCCGTGGGATCAGGATGCCTCCGCGTGCGAAACCGGACATTGTGCGCATTGCAGCGCGCGCGCGATCACCTTGCCGAATAACTCGCCTACGCTGGGCCTGCCATCGCTCTGCTCGGATCATCGCGACCCTCTTTCCCGCGCCTGCGGGGCTGCGGATATAACGATCCGCATGCACATCGAGTTGGGTGCCGAGGGCTGGGATCTGCCGCCCCGATCGCTCGAGTTCTCCGAGTGGCTGGTGATCGCGATCACCGCGTCATTGACCCTGATGGTGGGCCAAGGATGCCGCAAACCCCTCGCGCGGAAGATCGTCTCGCCCGAAGACGGTATCGATCGCCGCTTGTCGGCGCGTGAGCGGGCCGACCATCAGTTCAAGCACCACAGCTTATGGGCTGAGATCACGAGCGACCCGTTGCCGTCCGAGATCTGCCGGCGCAACTTTTGGGTCGGCCTGGTCGAGGAGCCGGTGGGCTTCGGCCGCTGGCGAGACAACGCAATCGACCCCATCGTGCGGCAAATCAATTACCCGCATGTGAAAACGTCTTGGTCGCACACGCGGCAAGTGGTGGACGCTATGTTCCGCTCGGCTTCGAAAGTCGAAGCGGATGCAATCCCGTTCGGCAGCGCCGAGACACCGCTTCGGGGGCGCTGTGTAGAGGCGCCCTTTTGGGCGCGGGCGCTCGAGGTTGCCTGACTCATTCTACGTCATCCAATTAGGAAGGGTATAAGCCATGCGTCTTGAAGACATGATCATCATCAGCGTCGACGACCATATTGTGGAACCGCCGACAATCCTCGACCATCATCTTGACGCGCGTTGGAAAGATCGTGCGCCGCGCGTGGTGCACAATCCCGACACCGGCAAAGACGACTGGGTGTTCGCCGGCCAGACGATCATGAATAGCCAGATGAACTCGGTGGTGGGCCGGCCCAAGGAGGAGCTTGGCTGGGAGCCCACGGCCTATGACCAGATCCGCGCGGGCTGCTGGGACGTAAAGGCGCGGATCGGCGACATGAACGTCAATGGCATCGCCGCCAGCCTCAACTTCCCGACCTTTCCCGGTTTCGCCTTCGAGCTGTTCACCACCGCTACGAAGAACGATCGTGAACTCGCGATCGCGTTGGTGCGCGCCTACAACGACTGGCATGTGGCGGATTGGGCGGCTGCTGCTCCGGGCCGCTTGATCCCGATGTGCGGCCTGCCGCTTTGGAGCCCGCGACTAGCGGCGGAAGAGGTGCGGCGCGTGGCGAAGCTGGGCGTGCGCAACATCACCTTCCCCGCCAATCCGGTTTCGATTGGCCTGCCGAACATCCACGATGCCGGCTGGAAGCCCCTTTGGGACGCGATCGTGGATGAGGGGCTGATGATCAACATGCACTGCGGCGGTGGCGGCGGCTGCGAATATGTCGCGCCCGATTCGCCTGTCGAGACGATGCTGACCAAGCGCGGCCTGAGTTCGATGACCGCGCTGTCCGAATGGCTGTGGTCGGACATGATGCGTGACTATTCGACGCTCAACGTCACCTTCTCTGAAGGTGATGCGGGCTGGATCCCCTATATTCTCGAGCGGGCGGAGCTGGTGCTCGACCGCCATGGCCCCTGGACCGGCCAGCGCGAGCGTTTTACCAAGTCGCCGACCGACATCTTCCGCGAGCGCTTCTATTGCTGCTTCATCGAGGACGTGTTCGCGATGCGAAACCTCGAGATCATCGGTGAGGATCGGATCTGCTACGAGACCGACTATCCCCACGCCGACGTGACGTGGCCGCTCGGCCCGGAATGCCTGCTGCGCGATGCGGAGAAGGCGGGGCTGACCGACGAACAGATCGACAAGATCACGCACCGCAACGCTGCCGCGGCCGTTCAGTTCGATCCAATCGCCATCCTTGGCCGGGAAAATGTGACTGTCGGCGCGCTGCGCGAGGCCGGTCGGTCGGTCGATATGACGCCGGTCGGCAAGAATAGCGGCATCCCGCCTTCGGAGCGCTGGGGTCAGGTCGTCACGGCACGCGATGTCGCGCGGCAGCACGGCCGGCTCGGCGTGCGGACGTGGGATGTCGGAGCGTTCGAGGACGCCTGATCGCGGCGGCGCGAAGACGGGACGGGAGGTGCTTTTGCCGTTGCGAAACGTGGCGATCGCGGGGATCTACGCCTCCCGGCAGGCGCGTCGGCTCGATGTCGAACCGACCGACCTGGTGCTCGAATGCGTGGCCGGCGCGCTCGCCGATGCCGGCCTGACGCCGCGGGACGTGGACGGCGCGGCGATCGAGTGGCCAGGCCCCGGCCAAGCGCCAGGCGATTTCGCCTCGTGGGCGGTGCAGCTTGGCGTGCGGCTCGGCTGGGTGGGGGACAGCGTCTATCAGACGGCGGGCATTCGCGGGCTGATCCAGGCCGCCTCCGCGGTGGCGACGGGGCAATGCGAGACGGTCGTAATCGGCGGCGGCATGGCGGGAAGCACCGATCGTCGCCGCTTCGCCACCGTCAGCGGCTCCCAGTCGCTCGAATTCTTCGACACCTGGGGCGGCTACGTGGCGCCCTCGTTTGCAATGGTCGCGCAGCGCCACATGCACGATTACGGGACCACGCCCGAGCAACTCGCGCAGGTGGCGGCGACGATTCGCAATCACGGCCACGTCAATCCCGAGGCGGTGATGTATGGCCGCGGGCCCTATAGCGTGGCTGACGTGCTGGCCTCTCCGCCGATCGCCTCGCCGCTTCATTTGCTGGACATCTGCCTCGTCGCTCAGGGCGGCGCGGCGATCGTGCTCACCACGCTGGAACGTGCGCGGGACCTACGCCGCACGCCGGTGACGATCCTCGGCGCGGCGCAAGAGATACGCGGCGGCCTCTATGTCCAGGCGCCCACCTATCGCGATGATGGCGATATCGGTGCCCTGGCGGCGCAGCGCGCTCTGGGCATGGCGGGCGTAGGGCTGGACGACATCCACGTCTTCAATCTGTACGATCCTACCTCGTTCGAAGTGATTCGCCAGCTGGAGACGCTGGGCTTCTGCAAGGCCGGCGAAGGCGGCCCGTTCGTGTCGAGCGGCGCGATCGCAGCGGACGGCCGCTATCCCCTGAACCTCGACGGCGGCTGCCTTTCCTATGCGTGGAACGGGCTGCAGCAGATGACGCTGAAAGTGATCGAGTCCGTTCGTCAACTTCGCGGCGAGGCAGGCTATCGGCAGACGCCGGGTGCGAGGTTGGCGCTGTCTGCGGTCGGCGGGCCGGGTGCCCAGAAATATGAAATCTGTGTTCTGGGGAGGACATGAGTCAATGGACGTTTGGAATGGCATCCCCCTTCCCGAGCCGTCGGAACTGACCGCCCCCTTCTGGGCAGCATGCCGCGCTGGTACGCTCGCGGTGCAGCATTGCGCGGCATGCGCGCGCCGCATCTTCCCTCCACTGCCGGCGTGCCCGGGGTGCCTGTCGCGCAAGCTGTCTTGGCTGCCGTCACCGGGGAGGGGGGTAATCTATAGCTTCACGGTGGTGCGCCGCGCCGCGCGACCGGATCGGCCGGTGCCATATATCATCGCGACAATCGACCTCGACGACGGCTGGTCGATGACTGGCAACGTCGCCGCCGCGGAGCCGGATGCGGTGCGCTGCGGATCAGCGGTGGCGGTGCGTTTCCTCGTCGCATCGGCAGAAATCCACCTGCCGGTGTTCGCGTTGATCGACTGACACGTGCAGGTTCGATAAGCAAACGATATATATTGACGCTCCGGTATCTTAAGAATAGCGTTAGTCAGGCTTTCGACAAAGAAGGCTAAAGAAATAAGCGAGAGGTATATGGCTGTGGCAGGGGGGCAGGCCGAAGGCGGCCACTCAAGCGCGACGCCCCGATCCGGCGCTCGGCCGTCCGCCGTCAATTCTTCGGAAGCGGCGGGTAAGTCGGCGGGTTATGCCTGGTATGTAGTCGGGCTTCTCACGCTGGTATACGCGATCCATACCGTCGATCGCAGCATCTTCACTATACTATTGGAGCCGATCGGCCGCGAATTCAGGTTGAACGACGCGCAACTCGGTTTGTTAGCCGGCATGTCCTATGCGATTGCTTACTGTGTTGCGGCGATCCCAATCGGCCTGCTGGCGGACCGCACCAACCGCCGTAATCTGCTGACCGGGCTGATCGCGACGTGGAGCGTGCTCACTGCGCTGGCAAGTCAGGCGCAAAGTTTTGTCTCGCTTGTCGCTATCCGTTCGGGGGTGGGCTTGGCAGAAGCCGGCGGCCAGCCGCTTTCGATGTCGATCATCGCGGATTATCTGCCCCAGCGTCGCCGCGCGGCCGCGGCCGGCATTTTCATGAGCGGCACCGGAGTTGGTGCGCTCGCCGGGCTGATGATCGGCAGCCTCGTCGCTGCGCGCTACGGCTGGCGGGCGGCGTTCGTTGTGGTGGGTCTGCCCGGTCTGTTCGTTGCGCTGCTCGTGCTCCTTACATTGCGCGAACCTCACCGTGGCGGTCTGGCCGGGGGCGGCCCGGCGGTGGCGAAACGCGGCGTGCCGCTGTCGGAGACGCTGCGCTTCATATTATCGCAGAAGGGGCTGGTGCTGCTGCTCGGCGGAACGGTAACCGCGACGTTGGCGAACGCCGCCGTAGGCGTGTGGATGCCCACCTTTCTGATGCGCGTGCACGGCTTCGGGCTTGCTCAGGCGGGGATGGTCACCGCAGGGATCAGTGGATTTGCCAACATCGCGGGATCGTTCGGCGGCGCGTACCTGATCGATCGCGCAGGCCGCCGGGACGTGGCCGCGCAGCCGCGCTTCGCCAGCGCGGTCCTGCTGCTCGCCGCCCTGGCGGTGCCGACGGCGATGTTCGCTGGGGATCCAGCCTTGGTGATTGCCGCATTGATTGTTTGGGGCACGAGCTTTCCGGCAGCGCACGGCGCTTCCTACGGCCTGTGTGCCGGCCTCGTCCATGCCCCGATGCGGGGCACCACGATTGCGCTGCTGGCACTGCTCAACAATCTCGTCGGCTACGGCCTCGGCACGCAGATCAGCGGGCTGGTGAGCGACGTGCTGCGCCCGGTCGCAGGCATTCGAAGCCTGCCGCTCACGCTCGCCGTACTCGGCTTCGTCTTCTATCTTGCCGCAGCTTGTCTGTTCTGGCTGTCGTCGCGTCGGCTCAGCGGCGATCTCGCCCGCATCAGTGATTAACTCAACAGCTCAAGGACCGCGCTCATGACTGTGCCAGCATCCGCTCGTGACTTTACGATCATTGACGTCGATACACATCTCACCGAGCCGCGCGACCTGTGGGTGTCGCGCGCGCCCGCCAAATGGCGGGATCGCGTGCCGCGGGTCGAAATCGTCGACGGCGTGGAAAGTTGGGTCATGGACGGCAAGATAATCGCCGGGATGCGTGCGCACAGCTCTGTGCTGCCCGATCTTACCAAAAGCGTCGGCCTGGGAGCGATTTCTAACGTCTACGACGACGTCCACCCCGCCTCCTACAGCGTCGCCGACCGCGTCAGCCTGATGGACGCGATGGGGATCCATGCGCAGATCCTCTATCCCAACCTGCTCGGCTTCGGTGGCGGACTGATGGCCTCCTTCGATGACGAGCTCAAGACCGTCAGCGCGCAGATCTACAACGACGCCATGGCCGATTTTCAACGGGAATCCGGCGGCCGCCTGTTTGGTATGCCGATCCTGCCGTGGTGGGACAAGGCGGCGATGCTGCGCGAGATCGAACGCTGCGCAGCGATGGACCTGCGCGGCGTCAATACCAACCCCGAGCCGCATCTCGCCGGCCTGCCTGATCTGGCGCACGATCATTGGACACCGATGTTCGAGATGTGCAGCGATCTGGGCCTGCCGATCAATTTTCACATCGGGTCGAGCGACGATCAGCGCGATTGGTTCGGGACCGCGCCGTGGCCGTCGATGGAGGACGACCAGAAGCTTGCGATCGGCGGCGTCACCGTCAGCATGCAGAATGCAAAGGTGCTCGCCAACCTCATCATGTCCGGCGTGGCGGAGCGATTCCCGCGCGCGCGCTTCGTGTCCGTGGAAAGCGGGGCGGGGTGGATCCCCTATCTGCTCGAAGGGCTGGATTATGCTGCGCTCGAGATGATGCCGGAAAGCGCAAAAATGTTCTCGATGAAGCCTTCCGAGTATTTCCGGCGGCAATTCTACGCCTGTTTCTGGTTCGAGAGCCGCTTCATCGCCGACACAATCCGCCAGATCGGGCCGGACAATGTGATGTTTGAAACGGATTTTCCGCATCCGACCTGCCTCTACCCTGATGCCGCCCGCTACGTTGAGCGCGCGCTGGCGGACGTGGACCCGGAGACGCGCCGCAAGGTTACGGGCGGGAACGCCTCCGCACTCTACAGGATCGACCTGCCGCGAATGGAAGGGCATGCGCTCGCCGCCTGACGCGGCAAACCGACTTCAAGAAAAGAAACGATCGCGGACGGCGCGGCGCAGACGGGGCCTGATGTAGCGCCGCCGCCCGAAGGAGAATTAAATAGGGAGGATTTCAAATGGGTTCCAACCAGATCATGGTCGGACTGACGCTCACGGCACTCTGCGCGCCCGCGCTCGCCATGGCGCAGACACCTGAAACTATCGCAGCGTCCGCTGCCGATCCGGCGTCACCCGCGATCGCGACAGGCGACATCGTCGTCACCGCGCGCCGCCGCGAGGAGAGCCTTCAGCGGGTTCCGGTCGCGGTGACGGCGCTGGGCGGAGACGATATACAGAAGCTGCAGGTTATCAACGTACAGGATCTGACGCGGGCGGCTCCTTCCGTCACCATCGGTGCGAGCACGCGTGGGGGCGGGGTGCCGTTCCTCAGCATTCGCGGCATCTCCTCGGCGGACGTCAATGCGGGCATCGATCCGTCGATCGGTATCTACTTCAACGAGGTGATTCAGAACCGGCCGAACGGTGTGCTTTCAAGTCTCTACGACATCGGCTCGGTGCAGGTGCTCCGCGGACCACAGGGCACGCTGTTCGGCCGGAACACGGTTGGCGGCGCCATTCTTGTCACTTCGCGGGCGCCGACCGATCAGCTGGAGGGCTATGGCCGGGGGACGATCGGGAATTACGACTATCGCAGCCTGGAAGGCGCGCTGAACCTGCCGCTCGCGCCTTGGGCCAAGCTGCGCTTGGCGGGTCGCCTCGATCGCCGAGAGGGCTATGTCCGTTCGGTGACCACCGGTCAGGATCTCAACGACCTGCACAATGCCGGGGGCCGCGCCACGCTGCTGCTCGAGCCTGCGGCCAACCTCGTTTCAACGACAATCATCAGCTTCTACGATCAGAACGCTAACGGCACGGGCGTGACGACGCCGGGCCTCTATCCGGTGGGCTCGGTAAGCGGTGGATTGGTCGTCAACGCCAATAGCAACGTCGCGGATGCCGCGAACCGGCGGTTGATCGCCGCGGCGGGTGCGCTCCGCCGCACCAATTTCTACCGCAACGCAGCGAACGAGATCCAGGAAGATCGCGTCCACACCTTCGATGTTAACAACAACACACGGTTCGATCTGAGTGATGAGATTGCGATCAAGAACATATTCGGTTATCGTGAAACTAGGTTCAATGCTGTCTTCGATCAAGACGGTTCTGCGGCGCGACAGCTCACAGTTGGCACGATCCATGACTTCAAGCAGTATAGTGAGGAGCTTCAACTAATTGGAAGTTTTGGAAAACTAGACTTCTTGGTAGGATTGTACTATTTCAAGGAGGCTGGAACGGAATTCAGCACCGCCTTCACCAGTATTCCTTTTGCGCAGATCAACACGCCCGCCGCTTTCTCCCGCACCGGTGGTTTTGTACGCAACACCTCCTATTCAGGATTCGTCAACGCCACTTATGCGCTGACCGACCGCCTGAAGGCCAGCGCGGGTGTTCGCTATACGAAGGACCGGCGTCACGTCGATCTGCGCAGCGTCAACATCTCCAATCCGCTTACCAATCCGGTGGCGAATTGCAATCTCGGCACGGTCGTCTCGATCACGCCGGGGGCCGGGCCGAACGGGGCAGATGTCGTCGTGACGACGCCCGCCAATCCGTGCTCGCTCAAACGCACCGAGACCTTCTCCGAGCCGACCTATTCGGTCGATCTCAGCTGGCAGGCAAGCGACGCCGTTTTGCTCTACGCCGCGCACCGCCGAGGTTATCATTCGGGCGCGCTGAATGTCCGCGCGACCTATGCGCTGCCCACCGATCTCGCTCGGCCCGAATTCCTCGACGACATTGAAGTGGGGGTAAAGTCTCGCTTCAACGCCGGCGGTGTGCCTATGCGGCTCAATATCGCAGGCTATTATGGTTGGTACAAGGATATCCAGCGGTCGGTGACGTTTCCGGCGATCGTGCTGAACGGCGTCGTCCGGCTGCCTTCGGGGATCACCAACGCGGCGAAGGCGCACATCTACGGCCTGGAACTGGAATATAATGCTACGCCATTTCGTGGCTTTGATATAAGTGCCTTTTTCGCGTACAACAAAACGGGATATGATAGATACATCGATGCTGCATTGACACCTGCTCTCGATAGATCAGGTGATCTGTTCAGTTATGCTCCCAAATATACCGCCGGCGCCACTGCGCGCTATGCCTTCGATATTGGCAGCGGTGGCAGCACCGGCGCTGTCCAGCTGAATTACTTCCATACATCTAGCTTCAACACCACGCTCGGCTTCCAGCCAGTTTACACGATCCTGCCGTCCTACGATCTGTTCAACGGCCGGATCGAATGGAACAGGATCGGCGGCAGCGGGGTGGACCTCGCGGTGTTCGCCAACAACCTGTTCAAAGAGAAATATTACACTGGTGGCGCGGGCATCGCCTCGATTGGGGTCGCCGGGCAGGTACCGGGCGCGCCGCGCATGTATGGCCTTGAGGCGACGATCCGCTTTGGCCGATGAGGCTACCTGTCGCCCGAGGGTGAGGACGCCGGTCTCGCAATATGTGGTGATGCCGGACGGCACGCGTCTCGCGATGGATCTGTACCTGCCGGACGGTGCGGCGTCGGCGCCGGTCATCCTGGCGGCGACCCAATATGGTCGCCGACGCCAGCGCGACGGGCGCGAGATCTCCATGCTTGACGAGGCGCCGTCGCTGCGGCGCCTCGTCGGGGAGGGCTATGCGGTCGTGATCCTCGACATGCGCGGCACGGGCGCGTCGTTCGGAACGAAGAACGGTCACGACATTCCGACCCAGTCCCCTTTCATCGACGATCTGGCCGCCATCCTAGACTGGATTGGCGTGCAGCCTTGGTGCTCGGGCGCGATCGGGATGTACGGTTATTCCTATGTCGCCGGCACGCAACTGGCGGCGGCGGTGGCCGGGTCGCGTTTCCTCAAATGCATTGCCCCGCAGCAGGTCGCGGTGTCGGCGTTCAGAGGCTACATGAACGTCGGCGGCATCCAGAACCTCGCCTTTCGCGAACGCGTGGACCGGCTGATGCACCGTATCGGCATCGACCAGCCAGCGGTGCCGGTCGATGCCGATCCCGAGGGCGTGCTCCTCGCTGCCGCGGTGGAGGAGCATCGTCGGATGCAACCGTCTGCGGCGGTGCTGCGTGCACGCCGCTTTGCCGACGACGGTCCCGCAGCGGAATGCGGCATCGATACGCTATGGCCCGCAATCGCCGCCTCCGGTGTCGCCGTCCTCCACATCGGCGGCTGGCGTGACCTCTACCCGGACGAAACGCTGCGCCTTTACGAGACGTTGCGCGGTTTTAACCCGTCCTGGCTCGTCATGGGGCCTTGGACGCACGGGGCTCAGGAGCGTGACCCTGCCGGGGCAGGCATCGACTTATCGGACATCCTACTGCGCTTCTACGACCACTTCCTTCGCGGCGGTGAGCATGCCGAGCCGCGCGTTCGATACGCGATCATGCCCGCGAGCGGAGCCGCGCCTTCCCCCGACTGGCGAACTGCGTCCCACTGGCCGCCTGCGACGACGCGGATTACGCTTCATGTCACGGCGGATGGACTTCGCACCGAGCCGCCGGAAACGGCGAGCGTCGCGACCTATCCGGTTGATCGTGCACTCTCTACAGGGGGTCTTGCGACCCGGTATTCGATGGACGCGGGCCAAATCGACTATGGCGCTTGGGCGGCACGCGCGTGGACTTCTTCCTCGCCGCCCCTCAAACGTGCGATCGAGATAATCGGGGCGCCGCTGCTTCGCCTGACGGTTGGTGCGACCGCGGAGGACGCTGCCCTCTTCGCCTATCTGCTGCAAGTGTCGGACGATGGGCGCGCGTTTCCCGTCACTGAGGGATTTCTGCGGCTGGCCAACCGAACGGAAGGTCCTGCAAGCTACGCCACCTTGGGCCTCCCGCATCACCCGACGCGTCGCGCGGATCAACTGGCGATGCCGCCGGGCGATCAGCCGGTGCGACTGCGCATTGCGATGCTGCCCGTTGCGATGCGGATCGCCGAAGGCAACCGGCTGATGCTGGCCATCGCCGCTTTCGATGAGGGAAACTGGGAGGCCCCGCCACTTGAGAATGGCGCCGCGCTGATGTTTCACCGCGACGGATGGTCCGGTCTCGACCTGCCCCTCGGGCCGCCGCTTTCGGAGTTTATATTCTAGGGTTCAAACCCATAAAGTGGTTTCACGTAGTTGAACTGCTGTGATTCGAGCTCTTCGAGGAGAGCGGAGATGGCAGGCGAGTTCTGGTCGCGCGAGGAGCAGTTTGGGCGCTTGGTGCCGTTGCTGCCAAGGGACACGCGGCGCCGGGTGCGGGTGGCTGAGCGCGATTACCAACAGCAGCTTGGTCGACCTTCGCGACCGCGCGCTGCTCGGCCTCGGCATGACGGGTGCATTCCGGCGGTCAGAGCTGTTGGCACTACGGAGAGAGGATGTAGCCCAGGATCCCCGCGGCCTGAGGATACACATCCCGTTTTCGAAAGGCGACCAGGCGGGGGAGGGGGCTTCCGTGGTGGTCTGGATGGCCGTGCATTGAGCCGGTTCTTTACTATAGAGCATGGCTGGGCGCCGCCGGCATGAGCGCCGGCCCGGTATTCCGGCGACTGACGCCGCAGGGCCATGTGATCGAGCAGGCAATCAGCGTACAATCTGTAGCGCTGGTGGTGAAGAGTCGGGCAAAGTCGGCAGGTCGGGCCTCCCAGACTGCATTGGTATACTCCTAGGCTTAGCAGCTGCCGGTGCGGCTCATGGAGGGCTTGGCGTGGATCGCCGACAGGCAATCGACATAAGTCCCGGCGGCATATCGCGACCCGCGATCCGAGTGGCAGATGAGGCCGGGCGCTAGATGCTGCCGCTGAGCGGCCATCGTCGTGGCAGCAAGTGCCAACTCGGTTCACATATGGTCCCTGATGGCGCGCCCGGAGACGGCGCACGTCGCTGAGCAGCGCCACCGCCTCGCGCTTTCACTCCTCCGTAAACCGACGCTTCGCCCTACTCGCCATCACACCCTCCTGGCTCCGCAAAGCCTGTCATCGGCGTCCGTCAAACCAGGGGACGATCATGTTGCCGCTCGGCCCCAATAGCAGTCGCTATTTCCTGCTGCCGGCCAAAAACCCTATGCGCGAGCGGCGCTGTGGATGGAGGTCGTCGACGAGGTGCTTCCGGCCACAGAGCTTGGGCAACGCGCTTGAGCGCTCGCCCGCGTCATCGCGGCGCGTCAAGCGCCCGCCAACCGCTACACCCGCCAGCTGCTTACTCGCACACTCGCGGCGGGGATTGAGAGCGAAGTGCTACGGTCTGGTTCTGGAGGGAATGGCCGTCCTCGGCGGGGAGGCGCGCCAGCGTTGATCGGCGGGGCCGCCGCCCCGCCCGTTCCCTACTCCCAGTACCGGACCGGCACGTCGATCGCGCCCGACACGGTCTGCATGCCTTTGACCAGCGCCGCCTGCGATGCGCCGCCGATGAAGCCGTCCTCCAGCCGGTGAAAGTTGCTGACCAGCCCCTCCATCTGCTCGGACAGCCGCATATATTCGAAGCCTGCGCCGTGCAGGCCGCGCTGCTGGCGGGGCAGGTTGGCATAGTCCTGCCGCGGTATCGGCGGCCAGCTAGGGTCGTCGTGCGGCTTGGGCTCGGGCACCGGCGGGATCGGCGGCTCCTGCCCCACGGGATAGCGCTTCAGCGACCACAGTTCGAAAATGCATTCCTCCGGCCCGGTCGGACGGATGCGGTAACTGGAGGCGGCGCCGTGCACCGGCAGCATGAAGAAATGCGGGAATAGGAAGTTGACGTTGGTCGCCAGCCGTTCACGATCAAGGGCGTTGAAGTCGCCGCAGTCCATGCCGTTGCTCTTGTAGTAATCGGCGATTGCATCGTTCAGGATGGTGCGGAACGCTGCGGCGGCCGCGGCCGGATGCGCCGGCAGCGGAGTGTCGCGCAGCGAGCGGACGATCTCCACCTCTTCCGGGCTTGTCATCCCGGCCATGCCTTCGCTCAGCACCTGCATCACTTCGGCATAGGCGTCGATGAACTGCCGGGAATCAACCTCGTCGGGCATGGTCGATCCCATGGTGATCCAGAAGGTCGCCGTCACCGCGTCATCCGGCAGCTTGATGTAGCGGGCGTCCCCGGGCTTGTTCGTGACGCCCATTGGGAGCAGCTGGGGGTGGGTCGTCGCGACGTGATAGCCTTCCATGAAGGCCTCCATCGCGAGCTTCCAGTTCACCGGCAGGCGGGCGGCCAGCCACCACTCGGCGCGCAGCTGCTCGGCCTTGAAGCCGTCCATCTTGCGTCCGAAGTCGCCCAGCGTATCGCGGAGCGGCGGCGCGCCGTCGTCGAAATTGATGAAGGCGCATCCCATCCAGGTTTCCAGCCGCACCGGCACCAGATCGAGATCGGCCTTGCACATGTTGTCGGCGGAGAAGGCGGTGGGCTCGTAGACGAAGGTGTTGTTGCCGTCCTTGTCCCAGCGCCAGCCGTGGAACGGGCAGATGAAGCCGCCGCGCGCCTTGCCGCGCTTCTGCACCAATTCCACACCGCGGTGGCGGCAGTGGTTCTGATACGCCTTCACCTCGTCCGCCGCCGTGCGAATGACGATCACCGACTGATCGAGGTTACGGTACACGGCATAGTCGCCGACATCCGGGATTTCCTCGAGCCGCGCCGCCATCTGCCAGACGCGCGGCCAGAGATGCTGCTTCTCCAGCTCGTAGAAGGCCGGGTCGTAGTAGCGCGCCGCCGGGATGCGATCGGGTGTCGTAACGGCATGCGGCACCGCGCCGCGGAGACCCTCGGTGGACATCTCGTTCATCTTTTCTCTCCTTCCTTGCGCATCGGCGTCCGTCAGTCGACGCCCAGCTGGCGGCGGATCGCGTCGGTGACGATCAGCGCCGTGTCATCCTCGCGGGTGTAAGGCAGCTGTAGACGATTGTGGGTGAAGGCCACCGCCAGCCCGGTTTCCGGGTCCGCGAAGCCGATCGAGTTGCCCGCGCCCGGATGACAGATCGCGCGCCGATGCTTGGCGGCGGCGACCGGCGGCTGATCGCCGCCCAGCCAGAAACCGGCGATGCCGAGCGGCACCGGTTGACCGAACATCACCGGATCGGGTTCGTCGCTCATCGGGCGCGGCGTGTTGAAGGTGCGGACCAACGACTCCGACAGGATGCGGGCGCCGTCCAACGCACCGCCCTGCGCCAGCATCGCCCAGAATCGTGCGCAGCTTCGCGCGGTGAAGACGCCGCCGACACCGGCGATCTCGGCGCGGCGCACGTCCGGACGCTCGAACACAGCGGGGACGAGGTCGACCTGCGGCGGCATCGAGGCGGCGTAGAGCGGCGGCAGATGCTCAGGCGGCAACGGCGGGCGCGCTTCGATCTGCCGGGCGACCCGAGGGAGCTGATCGTCGGGCAGCCCTATCCAGAGATCGGGCGCAGCCAGCGGTGCTGCGATCTCCTCGCGCACGAACCGTCCGATACTGCGTTGAGCGGGATCGGTGCGACGCACGATCTCGCCGACGATCCAGCCGAAGGTCATCGAAAGATAGAGCGCCTTCTCGCCTGGCGGTGCCAGCGGCGTCAGCGCCGCGATGCCGCGGGTCATCCACTCCCAGTCGCACATCGTCTCGGGCGTAACGCCGTCCGGCATCTGCGGGACGCCGGCGCGATGCGTCAGCACGTCGCGCACCGTGGTCGCTTCCTTGCCGTTGGCGCCGTACTCGGGCCAATATTCGGTGACCCGGGCATCATAGTCGACCAGACCGCGGTCGACCTGAATGTGAAGTGCGGTCGCCGCCATCGGCTTGGTGACCGAATACATGTTGAACAGCGTGTCGCCAGTCACTGCGCGGCCGGTCTCTGGATCGGCGATGCCGGCGGCGACGTCCACCACCAGCTTGCCACCGAGATAGGCGGCGACTTGAACACCGACCTCGCGGCCGTCGTCGATCAGTCGGGCAATCGTTTCCTCCACCAGCGGTGCTGGCGGGGCGGCCTCGATACTCATGCGCACTCTCCTCCGGCGGCAGCGCCCGCGCTTTGGGCCGGACGTGCCGAGATGTCAGCCATCTAGCACGAACGGCGGCGACTGGGCGGGGTCGCCCTGCGACTGTGGTTGCTGCCGCGGAGATATCGCCTACACGCTGAATTGCCGATGAGCAGTCACGGCAGCAGTCGCTCGCGAATCTGCGGTGGACGACCACCGGCGAGACCGGCCGCAGCCGGATACGCATCGAACGCCGTCTTGAGGTAATCGGCGTGAACGCCACGCAGGCAGACGACGCCGCCGTCGTCCGGAACCAATCCAGGCATCGGCCGCATCGCGAGGCGGCCAGAATCGTCGGCGCGGCGGTGGTTTCAGGCGTAGCGTCGCCCGTCCCGTATTCTCCATCGTCGCGCGCTTGAAGGCGATGTGCCCGCCGACCGCGTGGGCGGGGAGATGCATCCGCTTGGACGGGGCCTCCGGAACGGGGCGGCTCCCGCCCGCGACACCGTAGCAGAACCGCACCACCTCCAACCCGGCTCTAGACGACCCGAGCCCGGCGCCGCGCACCCTCGATGGCACGCCCGTCGTCATCCCGCTCGCCTGCAACGGCGTTCAATGCGCAGTGAACGCGGACCGCAGGCTGATCCCGACCATCCTGCCGGTATGCCGAGGCCGCCGCCGCAATCACGCGGCCGCGTTGTGCGACCTCTGAAGCGCGTCCTTGGCGGCGACGTAGCCGAAGACGAATGATGGTGCGATGCTGGCCCCGGCGCCCGGATAGCTGCGCCCCATCACCGACGAGGTGCAGTTCCCGGTTGCGTAGAGACCCTCGATGATCGACCCGTCCACGCGCAGTACCCGCGCCCGCTCGTCCGTGACGACGCCGCCGAAAGTACCGACATCGCCGGGGTAGATGCGGGTGGCATAGAACGGTGCCTTGGCGATCGCGCCGACGCACGGGTTGGGCTTGTGCGTCGGATCGCCGCGGAAACGGTCGTATTGGCGCTCGCCCTTGTGAAACTCCTCGTCCACGCCAGTTTCAGAAAAGCGATTGTAGCGCTCGACCTGCGCCTTCAGCCCGGCGGGATCAATGCCCGCCTTTTGCGCCAGTTCGTCGAGCGTGTCGGCCTTGATGAGGAAGCCTTGCTCCAGCCACTTCTTGACCGGCTTCATGCCGGGCAGCAGCGCGCCATAGGCATAGTTCTTCATCGCCCGATCATCGAAGACGGCGAAAGCCGGGATCGCCCCCACCTCGTAGATCCGCTCGCCCAGCTCCATATATGAGCTGGCCTCGTTGACGAAGCGGTTCCCCGTCTTGTCTACCCACATATAATGCGGGATGGCTACGTCGGCATTGTGCATGAACGGATATTGCTCACCGTTCCTACCGACAGCGCCGGCCGGGTTCTTGCCGTCCGCGGTCAGCGAGGTCGGCACCCAGACCGCGAGGTCAAGATTTTCGGTATCGGCGCCCAGCCGGATCATCTCCTCGATCATCTCGCCGGTGTCGCCGGGATTGGCATTGGTCCAGGTCGCGGTGATCGGCTTGCGATGATATTTCTGGCGCATCTCATGGTTGCGGGCAAAGCCGCCGACGTTGAGCAGGATACCGTGACGGCTGCGGACGGTGACGCGCTTGCCGCGATAGAGGCCTTCGACGGCGACGACGCGGCCGTTCTCCTCGATCAGCCGATCGGTGGCGAAGCCGCTAAAGACCGGAATGCCGCGCTTCAATGTCATTTCCAGCATCCGCGACTGGATTGCGCCACCCGCCGAAACGACCTTGCGGCCGAGCAGCTTGTTGCGCGCCATGGTGAAAACCACCTTCGCCAGCGCGCGCTTGGCGGCGAAATGGCGTTTGTACATCAGGATTTTCATCATCGTCAGCACGTTGAATGGCAAGCCGACGAAGGGTGCGTATAGCGAGACCTTTTTCGCCCAGGGGCCGAGTTGCCGCAGATCGAAGGTCTCGGCCACCAATGATCTGCCGCGCGGCTGGCCACCGTCCCGCTCGTCATAATAGTCGGCCCATCCGTCAGGATATTCGAACTTCATCCCCTCGTCCTCGAGGAAGCGGATCATCTCCGGCCCCTCGTCCAGAAAGACCTCTCGGCGTTCCGGCGTCGTTCCTTTGCCGACGAAGTCGACGGTGGCGTCCATGTAGCGATTGGCCAGCGCCTTGCTGTCCTCGACGCCGTGGCGCTTCATGATGTGATTGTTGGGGATCCACCAGACGCCGCCGGAAAAGCCGGTCGAGCCCCCGATCTCCTCGCGCTTCTCCAGGATGACGGGATTGAGGCCGTCGCGCTTTGCGCGCAGCGCCGCCGCCATGGAGCCGCCGCCGCTACCGACGATCACGAAGTCATACTCGCTCTCGAGGATCAGCGAGTAAGGATCTGGCAGGGCCACTGGCAACCTCTCCGTTCATTCTATTGTTCAAGCTAATCATCGTTATCAAGTGAATGCAACATGACAGCCCGATGGGGT
>CAJYJW010000147.1 GCA_913775025.1 uncultured Sphingomonas sp.
TCGGTCACCACGTCCGACATCAACATGCCCCAGGCGGAGAAGACGGCGGGGGACTGCGGCACGATCAGCTCGGCATTCTCCACCTCGCGGGCGATCAGCGGCGCGATCATCGGCCCCGCGCCGCCAAAGGCCAGCATCGAGAAATCGCGCGGGTCGCGGCCACGCTCCACGGTGATCTCGCGGATCGCGCCGGCCGTGCGCGCGACGAGAACGTCGAAGATGCCGGCCGCGGCGCGTACCGGATCAGTGCCGAGCGGGCCCGATACCTTTTCCTCCATTCCGCGCCTTGCCGCCTCGACATCCAGCGAGACGGTGCCGCCAAGGAAGGTAGACGGGTCGAGAAAACCGAGGATGAGCGCGGCGTCGGTCGTGGTCGGCTCCGTGCCGCCGCGCCCGTAGGCGATCGGCCCCGGCATCGCGCCCGCGCTTTGCGGGCCGACCTGAAGCAGGCCTTCCTGCACCCAGGCGATCGAACCGCCCCCCGCGCCGATGCAGCGGATATCGAAGATCGGGATGAGCGCCGGCAGATCCGCGAGCGGCGCCTCATGCATCACCAGCGGCTCGCCATCCTCGATCACCGCTGCATCCAGGCTCGTACCCCCGTAATCAAGGGTCAGGACACGGTTCCGCCCGATCTGGCGCGCCAGCGCGCCGGCGCCGATCAGCCCGCCGGCCGGACCGGAGAGCACGGTGTAGATGGGCGCCCGCCGCGCAATCTCGGCCGTCATCGCGCCGCCTGCGGAGCGCATGATCAGCAGACGTCCGTCGAAGCCGGCATTCACCAGCCCCGTCTCTAACCGGCCGACGTAATCGTTGAAGATGGGGTTGATATAGGCATCGACCACGGCGGTGGCCGTCCGTTCATATTCCCGATACTCGCGGGTGATCGCGCTGGAGGCGGACACCGCGACGCCGGGGTAGGCCGCCTCGATCAACGCGGCAGCGCGCTCCTCGTGCGCGGGATTGCGGTAGCTGTGGAGAAAGCAGATCGCGATCGAGCGCAGCCCCGCTCCGACCAGTTCGCCCGCCGCCTGCAACAACGCCTGTTCGTCCAGCGGCTCGATCTCGCGGCCCTGCGCATCGATTCGTCCGCCCACGCCGCGGCGATGACGCCGCTGCACGATCGAGGGGGGGCGCTGGTAGCGGAAGTCGTACATCGAGGCTGCGGGCACATCGGCGCGGCCGATCTCGAAGATATCGCGGAAGCCGGCGTTGGTGATGATCCCGGTCGCAACGCCGCGCCGCTCGATCACGGCATTGAGGCCGAGCGTCGTGCCGTGCACGAAAAGCTCCGCATCGGCGAGGTCCACGCCAAGACGGCCAAGCGCCTCAAGAACCCCCCGCACCGGTTCGTCCGGGGTGGTGGACGCCTTCGCCAGCCGGGTCGTCCCCTCCTGTGCGTCGAAAACGATCGAATCCACGAATGTCCCGCCGATATCGACCGCTACGCGAAACCGTTTCATTCACACGACCCCCGATCTGCTTCTCGGCCAGTATGACGGTTTTTCGCGCGAATTCGTGCGATGTTTGTTGCGTGGGCGGCAACGAAGGCCATGCGGCCTAGCCTCCACCTTCGTCCGATGCCAGCATCGTGCCGATGATCCTTCCCGCCCAGAGCCCTATCAATGCGACGTGCGATGCCTATCACGCGCTGTGCATCGCCTTGTGCCAGCACGCCCGTGCCACCTTGCCGCATCGATCCGACGTCGCCTTTGGGGAGCATCCCGAACAACGGCTCGACATCTATTGTCCGCCCGCACCGGGCGCCGCGTTGCTTCCGATCTTCCTGAACATCCACGGCGGCGGGTGGACGCATGGCTATAAGGAATGGATGGCGTTGGATGCGCTGGCGATCACCGCCTTTCCGGCGATCTATGTCTCCCTCGGCTATCGGCTGGCACCGGACGCGAAGCACCCCGCCCAAATCGAGGACTGCCTCGCGGCGATCGCGTGGCTTGGCAAGAACGGCGAGAGTTTCGGGGGTGATCCGAGGGCGACCCATATCGGCGGCCATTCGGCCGGCGCGCAGATCGCCGTGCTGGCCTCGTTGCGCACGGATCTGCAGGCGGCACACGGCCTGCCGCCCGGGGCCATCCGCAGCTGCTTCGGCTATAGCGGCCTGTACGATCTGCGTGGTTCGCATGCGCGGCCGGTCGTGCCGGGGCTGTCCGCCGCGCCGATGCTGGCGAGCGCCGCCGACGAGACGGACGCCTCCCCGATAGCCTGGGCCAGGCGGGTGCCGACGCGCTTTCACCTGAGCTGGGGTGCCGCCGAAACCGATGACTTCACGGTGGGCGGCCGCGCTTTGGCCGATCTTCTCCTGGCGGCGGGCAACGACGTGACGGTAAGCACGCCGGAGCTGGATCACTTCTGGATGCACCTCGATCATGTCCGCCCGGACAGCGCCTGGAACGTCGCCCTCCGCGCGACGATGGCGAACGAGACGCGCTTGGGGAGCGACTGACGATGACGATCCTGAAGCGCCTGTCGAACATGGTGGAACGCGCGCCCGAGCGCCCGCCGGAGCAGGGCGATCTACGCGGCTGGCCTTTCCTCACGCTGGTGCTGGTCGGCGTCTCCATCTCGGTTCCGTTCTTCGCCTTCGGTGGCCAGCTGGGCGCGAGGGCGCCGTTCCAGACGGTCGTCGCCGGCATTCTCATAGGCGCGTTGCTGCTCGGGCTCTGGGGCATCGCCACAGGCTATGTCGGCGTGAAGGCACGCCTGCCGACGGCGATGCTGCTCCGCCATACCTTCGGCGCGCGCGGCTCGCTTGCGATCGTCGCCCTGATGGTGGTGACATCCTTCTGCTGGTTCGGCCTCCAGACGCAGATTCTCGTCCAGAGCGTCGCTGCGATCCTGAAGACGCAAATGGGCATAGAACTCGACCAGAGGATCGGCATCGCGCTTGCCGGCATCCTGATCGGCTCGACCGCGGTGATCGGCGTCAAGGCGCTGGGCAAGGTCGCGGTGGTCAGCGTGCCATTGCTCCTCCTGGCGACGCTTGTGCCCCTCATGCTCGGCCTCGATCGATCCGGCAGCCAGCCCTTGTGGGCGCCGCGCGCGATACCGGAGCCGCTCGGCCTCGGCATGATCGTTTCGATCGTCGTCGGCGCGGAGGTGTTCGGCTGCTCCATCAACCCCGATCTCAGCCGCTTTCTGAAGACACCGCGCGACAATGCGACCGCGATGTTCCTCAACTACGGCATCGCCTTTCCGCTGCTGCTGATCCTCGCCGCCGCGATCGGGATCCTGTACGGCAACGCCGATCTGGTCGCGACCATGCTGGCCGCCGGCATCGCCTTGCCCGGCCTGATCGTCATCATCCTTGCCACCTGGACCAGCAACGACAAGAACCTCTACGCCTCCGCGCTGTCGCTATCGGCGCTGTTCCCGAAGGTGGAGCGGTGGCTGCTGGCGACGGTCGCGGGCGTCCTCGGCACCTGCCTCGCCGCGGCGGACATCCTCGGGCATTTCATCGTGCTGCTTCAATTCATGGGCTTGCTGATCGCGCCGATGTCGGGCGTCTATGTCGCCGATTTCTTTCTACATCCCCGGCTTTACGGTGACGCGGAGACCGCGCGACCCAAAGCTTTCCGCCTGATCCCGCTGGCGGCATGGCTGTTCGGCATATTGTTCGGACTGGCGACGCTGCCGCGCGACAATTACGGCCTGGGCCTCCTCACCGTAACGAACGCGCCGACCGTGGATGCCCTGCTGGCCGCCATGCTGTTCCTGTTCGTGGCGAGCAGGATGGGCCTGCCGTCCGGGCGCGTCGCCGCCGTTCGCTGATCCTTCGAAGGAGCATCCCGATGTCCGACAACCCCGTGACCCGCATGTTCCTGTGGTGGAACAAGGCTTACGCCGATCACGCCTTTTCGCCCGAAGGCTTCGCCCGCTACTTTACGGAGGATGCGCCGTTCATCGTCGATGGCGGCATGCGGGGGACGGGACCAGCGGAGATCAACGCCCATTTCCAGCGGATCCGGGCCAACACCGATAGGGTCGAGTTACATGCTGTCGCGACGCTGGCGGACGAGGAGACCTGCTTCATCCGATACCGGACCGAATTCAGGGCCGGCGATGAGTCCGGCACCGAGGAGTGCGTCGCCTTCGCCCGTTTGCGCGACGGGCGCATCGCGATGATCGATATCTTCCAGCGGGTCTGATCCCGCCGGCCCTCACATGAAGGGTTCGAGATACTTGCGTGCGGCAGCCGCTGTGACGAGCGGATCCTTGGGCACGTCATATTCCACATAGAAATGCTCGACCCCTGCGGCCTCGGCGGCGGCGATCACCTTGCGGAACGGCACGATCCCCTTGCCCGGATCGCGGACCGAGCCATCGGCGGCGATGTCCTTCATATGCAGCAGGCGAAACCGGTCGCCGTGGCGAAGGAAGTAGGGGAGCGGATCGACCTTCGAATTGACGATCCACGCCAGATCCATCTCGAACTTCAATCGCTCGGGATCGGTGCCCGCGAGGATGAGGTCATAGGGCACGTCGCTGCCCACCTTCGCGAATTCCTGGCTGTGATTGTGATAGGCGAGGATGAAGCCCTCGCGGTGGCATTGGTCCGCAGCCCGATTCAATGCCTTGATGAGCTGATCGATCTGGGCGCGGGTCTGCAACTGGGACGGCCAGGAGATTTGCCACACGATATATTTCTGGCCCAGCGGCCGGGCTTGCCTGGCGCATGCCTCGATCAGCGCCTCGACCCGATCGAAGGCGAAAGCCTCGATGAATTTGCGTTCGAAGGTCGGCCGGTCGATGCGGCCCGCGACGCCGGCGTTGAATACCTCGTACAGGCCGGGGGGCATGATGTGTTGCGAGGGCGACACCAGACCGTGGCGAGCCAGCATGGCGCGTAGCTCGACGGGATCGCGCCCGAAGCTTCCCAACGTCTCGACCTCGCGATAGCCCATCGCCGCCACCGCCGCGAGCGTGCCGTCGAAATCCCGGTCCAGCAGCGCCATCAGGGTATAGAGCTGAATGCCGAGCGGGCGACGGGGCGGCCGCGCCGCGACGGGCAGGCCGCCAAGCGCCAGCGATCCCGCCGTGGCCAGGCTCGCGGCCAGCAGCGTGCGACGGTTGAGGGCGGGATCGGAATGGGGCATCGGCGTTCCCGGCAAAGAGTTCGGGTCGGCAACGCTTCGCATGCGCGCCGACATGAGGATGCCGGCGCGCCGACGAGGCGGCGCACCGGCAGGGGAAGTCTAGACGGTCGCCACGATCATCAGAAGCGTACGCCCAGCTCGACGCCATATTGGCGCGGGTCGTTGAAGCTGGCCAGGCTGGCGTTGCCAAGGGCGTTCGGCCCGACGGCGGCCGGGGTCCGCTCGTTGGTGAGGTTGCGGCCGACGAACGACAGCTGGAACGCGCCGTAGCGCAGACCGAGCTTGGCGTTCACGAACGTCCGCGGCCCCGTCCTCAGTTCGTTCGCGATATCCCAATAGACACTGCCGCGATGGGTCAGATCGCCATGGCCGACGATCGCGATGTCATCGGTGAGCGGCGTATCGAGATCAGCGCCGATCTGGCTGGTGAAGCCGTAGATCTGCGGCGTGCGGTTGTTGCGGAACGCCGTCGGGTTCTCCGGCAGGAAGCGCCGGATGTTCACGTCCGAATAGCCGATCGAGCCGCTGAGGCTGAAGCCGGGCGCGACGCGCACGGTCGTCTCCGCCTCGAACCCCTTCACCCGGGTCTTTTCAATGTTCGAGATGGCGATGAAGATGCCGACGCCGGGCAGCACGCGCGATGTCTGGAGAAGCTGGCCGTTGAAATTCGTGTAGAAGAGCGCGCCGTTGAACGTCACGACACGGTCGAACAGCGTGCTCTTGAAGCCGATCTCATAGTTATCGGCGGTCTCGGGCTGATAGCTTTGCAGTGTTTCCTGCGTATTGCGTGGGTTGAACCCGCCCTTGCGGTATCCGCGCGAGTAGCTGACGTAGGTCAGCAGATCCTGCATCGGGCGATAGGAGAGCGACGCCTTGCCCTGCGGTTCAGAGAACTTCTGCTTCAGGAACGGGGGTTCGCCCGGCCCGGGGGCGTTGTTGACGAAGGTCTGCCGCTCCCAATCATACCGGAACCCGCCGGTGAATTCGAGGCCGTCGGCCAGCTCGTAGGAGGCCTGACCGAACAAGGCGGTCGTCTTGTACCGGCGCTTGGCATCGTTGATCGCGTTGAACGCATTGGGATTGGTGAGCGGATTCTGGTCGACGCTGCGGAAGCTGCTCTGCTCGATCCGCTTTTCGTCCTGATAGAAGAAGCCGACATTCCATTTGAACGGGCCGTCCGCGTCCGAGGTCAGCCGGAATTCCTGCGACCAGGCCTTGTCGACGAAGCGGACGTTCTGGGTGTTGATCGAAGCCGGCGAGAAATCGCCGTCCGCGGTCGTATAGTCGCGACCGCGCGAATAGGCCGTGATCGAGGTGAACGTCGCGAAATCCGGGATCGTATAGTCGGCCTTGAAGCTATAGTTGCGCAGCTTCGTCCGCACGATGCCGGCCTGATCCTCGGCCGGGTTGGCGACCGAATCCAGATCCTGGATGACCGCCAGCCACAGGCCGCCCACCCGGCTGTCCGTCGTCGATACGGTCGCGGCGAGCCGAAGATCCTCGGTCGGCTTCGCGATGATTGAGGCGCGGCTGGTGATGCCCTTGCCGAAATCCGCCTTGAGGGGATTTGCTTCATTATCGATCAGGCCGTCGCGGTGGAAAGCGGTCACGCCCGCCTGAAAGAACAGCTTGTCCTGGATGAGGGCGCCGGTCAGGCTGACGTTCGCGCGCTTTTCATTTCCGGTGAGCCATTGGAACGTGCCGCTGCCTTCGAGATCGTTGGTCGGCTCGCGCGTGACGATGTTGATCGCGCCGGCGATCGCGCCGCCGCCGTACAGCGTGCCCTGGGGACCGCGCAGGACCTCGATCTGCTGGACGTTCACCAATTCCTGCTGAAAGTTCATCTGTCCGGGCTGGACGACGCCGTCGATAATCTGCGCGAACGGAAATTCGCCATCGCGGCCAAGCGTGGTGAAGCCGCGGAACGACACCGTCTTGTAGCCGGGATAGAGGCCGTCGAGGACGACGAGATTGGGTGTCAGCCGGACGGCATCCTGCAACGTGCGCAGGTCGGCGTTCTGGATGGTTTTCGCGGTCAGCACGCTGATGGGATCGGCGATGGCCTGCACTGTCTCGGTCCGTTTGCGGGCCGTGACGAGAATATCATTGTCGATCGACGCATCGAGCGCGCTGGTCTGCGTATCGGTCGGCGGTGAAACATCCTGCGCAAACGCAGGTGTGCAGGCGAGGCTGGCGGCGAGCGTCGCGACGGAACAACCGGCCCAGGTGAAATATCGTCTCATCGTAGCCCCCACTTCGATATCTGTCCGGAGGAGCCGCCGGATGCGGACCCTCGCATATTCGAATGGTGCGGCTGCCCCTGCACGGTGCTGACAGGCCGCCCCGAAACGGAATGTCCCTTGCGCGTCCGGCGGTTTTCAGAACCGCTCTCGATCACTCGGTCGCGTTACGGCCGTTTCGTAGAAGAGGACCGGCCATCTCGCTTCCATGACGGTAAGGTTGCAGGCAAGGATCGCTCGTTCAATGGAGGTGTTCGTCTCGTTTGTTGCGCTAAACGCAAAGTAGCGGTGACGGCCGTGCCGTTCCTCGGCCGGGATTATGCGGTCAGGCCGGGTCGATGGCGTGCGCGCGGGCGTGCTGCCCGCTTAGACCCGTGATCTCACGCCCAGGTCCGCATCCTTGCTTCCAGTGCCGACAGCATTCGAAAAGGGGCGCCCTCAAGCTGGCGGCCGGCACGCGTGATGAGGCCCATCGCGGTATTCTCCAGCCCCTCTTCGGCCAGCGGGATCGCCTTCAGCGATTGCTCGGCCAACTCCGAGGACACGGCGATCGCCGGCAGGATCGTCGCATATCCCCCATAGCGTGCCGCCTGCCGCATCATCAGGATCGAGTCCGTCGTCATGTCCGGCACGAGGAACAGGTGCTGGCGCGCCTCGGCGGCGCCCAGGATCTGGCGAATGCGAAACTCCTTGGGGCCGAGACAGAGGCTGTGATGCATCAGGTCGGCCAGGGTCACGGTGTGGGCGGCGGCGAGGGGATGATCCGGCGCGACGATCACCGCCAGCGGATGGGTCGCCGAGGCGCGAAGCCTGATCTTCGGATCGGACGGCAAGGTGAACACCAGCCCGATATGGGATTCATCGGCACTTACGCGGCGAATGATCTCGGTGCTGGATGCCATGTTGACGGTACAGCGGATCTGCGGATTGCGGCGGTGGAAATCGTTGAGCAGTTCCGTGAAGGGCTGGCCGAGGAAACCTTCGCCGATCGAAAGCTCCACGCTGCCGGACCGGACATCGCGCAGGTCGGCAAGCTTGGCGAGGAACGCCTCATGCCCGGCCCGCTGGCCCTGATAATGCTCTAGCGCCACCCGGCCCGCCTCGGTCAACCGGATGACGCGGCGTCCCCGCTCGATCAACGGCAGCCCTAGCTCGACCTCGAGCTGCGCGATCTGCCGGCTGATGGAGGACACGGCGACGCCGATCCTGTCGCCCGCGCTCCGCATTGAGCCGCTCGTCGCAGCCTCGTAGAGATAGCGGAAAGCGATATCCATTCTGATCGACTCCTCGCCGGTATCTGCTCTTGCTGTTGCGTCAAAGGCAAACAAAAGATTTGCATGTTGCGGTTGTTGCGCGATCAGGGCGCGTGAAAAAGGATCCCCACGGTAGAGCGACGGGGATCAGGATGACGACTGGGACGAAGCGGGATCGCGTGGGCTGGAAAGGCTATCTCCCCGCGATCATCACGCCGTTTGACGATGCGCTGGAGCTGGACCTGACCGCGCTCGGCGAGCATCTCGAATGGCTCGTCGGCGAAGGCATGCATGGTCTCGTCGTGGCCGGCACGACGGGTGAATGGACGAGTCTTTCCGCCGACGAGCGCAAACGCCTGTTCACCGCCGTCGGTAGCCAGATCGCCGGTCGCGTGCCGATCATCGCCGGGTGTACGACTTTCACCGCGAACACGACGATCGATCTTGCGCATCACGCCGCCGAAAGCGGTTTCGACGGAATATTGGTGACGCCGCCGCCCTATATTCGGCCGGGCGCCGATGAGATCGTCGATTTCTATCAGGCCGTGTCGGATGGCAGCCCGTTGCCGATCTGTGTTTATAACTGGCCGCCCGGCACCGGCATAGACATGCCGCTGAATGTCTTGCGCCGCCTTGCCGAGATTGAGAATGTGGTGGCGATCAAGCAGTCTACGGGCAACCTCGCCGCCTTCGTGGAAACCGTATTCGCCCTGTCGGAACAGGTGCGCGTCTTCGGCTATTCGATGGACGAGCATGGGCTGATGATGCTGCAGGCGCGCGATGGTGACGGGACGATGGGGGCAGGCGGCGTTCTGGGGCGCGATCATCCGGATTTCTACAATCGCCTGTGGGCCGGCGATATCGAGGGCGCGCGAGCGTGCGGCGCGCGCGACCGCGTGCTGATGCGCGAATGGTACACGACCGATCTGGTCGGGCGTTTCGGCTCCGGCCCTGCTATTCTGAAGGCGGCCTTCGCCGCGCGCGGCGTGCCGGCCGGACGGGTCCGCCCGCCCCTGCGCGACGTGGATGCCGCCGGTCGCGCATCGATCGCGGACACGTTGCGCACGCTCGGCAAGATCTGATGACGGAGGCCGCCGACGTTCTGGTCATCGGCGGCGGCCTGGTCGGATGCGCGACCGCCTGGCATCTGGCGCGGGGCGGGGCATCGGTGCTGATCGCCGAGGCCGGTGATCTGAACGCCGGCGCCTCCGGCCAGAATGCGGGGTCGCTCCATTTCCAGATTGAACGGCGTTTCCTCGAAAATGGCGACGCGCTGGCCGAGCAGGCAGCGCGCACGATCGCGCTCAGCCGCCTCGCGGTCGAGGAATGGCGCGGGCTGGAGGCGGCGCTTGGCGGGGATCTTGAGATCGTGATGGATGGCGGCCTGATGGTCGCCGAGACGCCCGCGGACATGGCCCTGCTGGAAGCGAAGGCGCGGCGCGAGGCGGAGTGGGGGCTGCCGACGCGGCTGATCGACGGCACCGAGGCGCGGGCTATCGCGCCCTATCTCTCCCCGCGCATCGCGGGCGCCAGCTACATGGCCGATGAAGGCCACGCGAACCCGCGCACGCTGACCCGGGCGTTCGCCGCCGCCGCCCTGCGCATGGGCGCGCGATTGACGGTGCATACGCGGGTAACCGCGATCAGCCGCATCGCGGGCGGCTTCGTCGTGCACGCCGTCCGCGCGGGGGAGGCGATAGCGGTGCGCTGCGGCGCGTTGCTGATCGCCGCCGGCGCGTGGACGGCCGCCATCGGCGCGCTCGCCAACGTGCATCTGCCCGTGTTCCCCGCCGGCCTGACGATGAACGTGACCGAACGCACGCCCGCTTTCATTCCGCATCTCGTCCAGCATGTCGGGCGGCGGCTTTCGATGAAACAGGCGCATAGCGGCAATGTGCTGATCGGCGGCGGCTGGGCCTCGCGACTGGCGCAAAAGGAAAGCGGCGGGTTCGATCTTTCCCGCCCGCCCATGGTGCGACCGGATGCGCTTGAGGCGAACCTCAAGGCGGCGGTCGATACCGTGCCGCGCGTGGCTGGGCTGAACCTGATCCGCACCTGGACCGGCATCGTCGCGATCACCGCCGATCAGCTGCCGCTGGTGGGCGAGGTGCCGCAGGTGCCCGGCCTCTACGTCGCGGCGGGCGGCTCAGCCTTCACCCTCGGGCCGACCTTTGCCCGCCTCATGAGCGCGCTGATCCTGAAACGAAGCGATGCGGAGGAGCCGCTGGAAATGTTTGCTCCCGCCCGCTTCAATCATCTCAACGGTTTCATGGGCTAGGCGATGCGGATCGAACATGACGTGGCCCGCGGGGCGGCCTTCGAGATACTTGTGAACGGCACGCCCTGCCGCGCTTATGCCGGCGAGACGGTGGCGGCGGCGATGCTGGCCGGTGGCCTCGCCGGCGCACGGCGCGACACCGCCGGCCGCCCGAGGGGGCCGTTCTGCAATATGGGAACCTGCTGCGAATGCATGGTGACGATCGGTGACGGCGATAACCGACGGCGGATGCGTGGCTGTCTGATCGATGCCGCACCCGGCATGATGGTGACGGATGGCTGAGGCGGCGGACTATGATCTTGCGATCGTCGGGGGTGGCCCGGCGGGGCAGGCGGCCGCGGAACAGGCGGCATCGGCCGGGCTGACCGTCATTATGATCGACGAGCAGGCGCGCATGGGCGGCCAGATCCTTCGCCAGCCACCAGTTCCCTTCCGCGTGACCAACTGGCTCCCCGGCGGGATCTACCGACGCCTCAAACGCCAGCTCGCTCAGACCGAGGCGCGGCGCGACGTGACGTGGCGTGGGCGCACCAGCGTGGCGGGCCTGTTCCCAGAGGAGGACGGCTTTACGCTTCTGATCGCGGGCACCGCAGGCGGAGGAGGGCGCGTTCGCGCGCGCCGCGTCCTCATCGCGGCGGGTTGCTACGATCTGCCGGTCGCGCTTCCCGGATGGACGCTGCCGGGGGCGATGAGCGCGGGCGGCGTGCAGGCGTTCGTCAAAAGCCAGCGCGTGGTGCCGGGCGATCGGTTCGTCTTCGCCGGCACGCATCCGCTGCAACTTCTCGTCGCGGCGCAGGTAGCGGCGGCGGGCGGCACCGTGGCGGCGGTGCTGTTCGCGCAGGCGCAGGCGGCGATGATCGCCCGCCTCCTGCGCGCGCCGCTGATCGCGGTGCGCAATGCGCCGGCTTTGCTGGGGGCGGCCTCCGCCTATCTCGCGTTGCGGCGTGCCGGAGTGCCCATCCGCTTCGGACGCACCGTCCGCCGGATAGAGGGGGAGACAGTGGTGACGGGCGTCGCTCCCGCGCCTGTTGTCGACATGATCTGCGGCCCGGCGGATGGGGCGACGATCGCCTGTGACAGGGTGGCGCTGTGTTTCGCCTTCGTGCCGCAGGCCGATCTGCCTCGTGCGGCCGGTGCCGCCATGCGCGCAGGCGCGCATGGCGGCTGGGCGACACAGGCCGATGCATGGATGCGCAGCACCGTTCCCGGCCTGTATGTGGCGGGCGAGACCACGGGCGTCGCCGGAGCGGAGATCGCGCTGCTCGAGGGGCGGCTGGCCGGCCTCGCCATAGCGGTCGATGCGGGGCGGGTCGCGGCCGGCGCGGTAAGCGGCGATGTCCGCGGTATCCGGCGTCGCCTCGCCAGGCTCGGCCGGTTCGCCGCCCTCCTCGACGATATCGCCTCGCCCGCCGGGCTTATCGATCAGCTTCCCGATGCCGAGACGATCCTCTGCCGCTGCGAGGACGTGCGCTTCGGCGCCGTCGCCGCCGCATTGGATGCCGCGGCCGCCCCCCGGGGGGTGAGCGGCATTAAGCTGATTACCCGGGCGGGCATGGGGCTGTGCCAGGGCCGCACCTGCGAGCATGCGGTCAGGCGCCTTTCGGCTGCGCGCGGTGGGCAGGTTTCCGCCGCCGGCTTCACCCCGCGCTTTCCGGTGCGGCCGGTCGCGATCGGCGACCTCATACGGTAATCCCGACAGGCGGGGCGGCAGCCATCATTTCCGCGACAGACGATGCGAAAGCTCCGTTGCGGTGGATGCAACGAAATGATCGCGACAATCCGGTTGTCAGCGCCGCCCCCCGCCCGCACCCTGCCAACCGTCAGACAATCTTGACCTAGGACCGCGCATGACCAAGCAGCCGTCGAGCCTGGACGAACGCCCCCTCTTCCTCGAAGCGGATCATGTCTCCTGGACCGTGCCCGACCTGGAGGGGGCGGTGCGATTTTATACCGAGGTCTTCGGCGCGACCGAATTGTTTCGCATGGGGCCGCTGGATGCGGCGGATATTCCGCCCGGCCCCGATGGGCGCGACTGGATGGCGGCGCACGTCAACGTCCCCGGCGCGAAGCTGACTCTCGTGATGCTGAAGCTCGTGCCGAACCTCAATTTCCAGCTCGTGCAATATGACAAGCCGGACGATCGCAATCAGGTGGTGCCGCGCAATTGCGATCGCGGCGGGCACCACCTGGGCCTGAAGGTCGACGATGTCGACAAGGCGGCGCGCTACCTCGCGGCCCATGGATGCACGATCATGGAGACGATCCTGATCGAAGAGGGGCCGCTCGCCGGGCACAAGAATCTTTATGTGCTCGATCCGTGGGGGCACCAGCTCGAACTCGTCGACTGACGCCTGACACTCTCCAGCCAGATCGAAGGACTTTTCGCCATGCCGATCGAACGCCTCAACCCCGATACCCTGTACGACAGCGTGCAATATGGCTTTTCCCATGCGACCCTGCAGGATGGCGGACGCACCCTGCATCTGGCGGGGCAGGTGGCGTGGGATCGGGATTGCGCCATCGTCGGCGGCGGCGATCTGGCGGCGCAGACGCGACAGGCCCTCGCCAACATCAGGGCGGTGCTGGCCGCGGCGGGCGCGACGCCGGCGAACATCGTTCGCTTGCGCACCTACGTCGTCGATCACGAGCCCTCGAAGCTGGGCGTCGTGACCGGCGAGATCATGGCGTTTCTGGATGGTGCGGTTCCCCCGCCGAACACGTTCATAGGCGTGCAGGCCCTGGCGCTGCCCGATTTCCTGGTCGAGATCGAAGCGACGGCGGCACTGGACGGTTGAGCGTCCGGCCTGAGACCTGGCGGGGCCGGCGCATCCGCCGGCAAGCGTATGGCGGCAGTTGATCCTATGATCTCGCCTCGACCGCAACCGCGGCGTGACCATTCGGTAAGCTGGCGCTACCCACGGGGTAGGTAGGGCGGTTTACGGAAGGGGGGCCATGATGAAGGATAGTCGGCACGGACGAACCGAGGGCATGGCGAACGGCGGCACGGGACGGAAGCGCGGTACGGTCCTCGCGGCGCTAATAGGCACGGCGCTGCTATGCCAGCCAGGCCCCGCCAGCGCTACGGAGGCCGACGACGAAGCTCTGGTGCGCGGCTTTTACCAGCGCCTTACCGGGCAACGCGATGCCGAGGCCGCTTTTGCGGAATATATCGGACCAGACTTCGTCGAGCATAGCGGCGATGTGCCGGGCGGTGATCGTGCCGGGGCGCTGGCCTATATGAAAACCTTGCTCGCCCGCTCGCCCCAAGGTCGCGTTGAGGTCGTCCGAGCGGCTTCGGATCGGGGTCTTGTATTCCTGCACGCCCGTTTCACCTCCAAGCCGGCCGCGCGGCCCGTCGCCATCGTGGAGATCTTTCGCGTCGCCGCCGGCAGGATCGTCGAGCATTGGGATGTGATCGCCCCCACGCCCGAAAAGCCCGTCAATCCGCTGTCACCGTTTTGAGCCTGTCGATCGACGGTGGTCGGCGTCAGGCCCAACGATCAACTCCGGCGGTTGCCCTCCTCACGCTGGCGGGCGGCGCGTTCGGTCAACGTCTTCAGCGTTTCATCGAACCGCCCTTCGCGTTCGGCCTGTCGGAGAAACTGCACTTCCTCGACCAGTATGTCCCGCGGCGTCGGTTGCTCAAGGAATAGCGCGGCCACGGCGTCGGCGAATGCGTCAAGCGGCATGTAACCGGGGCGGTGCGCCTGCCCCGGCGTCAGATCGGTCTGCACACCGGGCGGCACCAGCTCGATGACCTCGACCCGGCCGGCAAGCTGCATCCGCAGCGAAACCGCATAGGAATGGATCGCCGCCTTGCTCGCCGAATAGGTGGGTGCTGCCACGAGCGGGACATAGGCCAGCCCCGAGGTAATCATCACGATCACGGCATCGGGCCGACCGATGAGATGATCGATCAGCGCGTTCGTCAGCCGGATCGGACCGAGGATGTTGATCGCGATCGTCGCTTCCGCGTCGGTTAGGTCGCGCCGGCTCGTCAGATCCTCGAACTTCATGATGCCGGCGTTGTTGAACAGGACGTTGAGGGACGGAAAATCCGCGACGACGGCTTTCGCGAACGCCTCTACCGCGGCGGCATCCTCCACGTCGAGAACTCGGGTGTGAATACGTTCGCGCCCGGCCGCGGCCTGTTCCAATGCATCCTTCCGTCGCCCGGCGATGATCACCGTGTCGCCGCGATCGTGAAAGCGGTGCGCCAGCGCCTCCCCGATGCCGCTTCCGCCACCCGTCATCAGGATCGTGTTGCCGCTGGCTTTCATCGGTGGCGCTCCGTGCCGGACCATGTTGCGGTTCAGAATGATCGCCGCGCCGGATCGTTCATCCATCCCGGTCTCGGGCATGGCCGATCGGCCTTGGCACGAGCGGGGCGGCGGATCAGCACAAACGGTCGTAGCCGGCGCGGGCCGCCGCGCGTTCCTGGTGCAGGATAGCGTCGTACCGGGCGGGCGTCAGGACCGCGAAATCATCGAGCAGGAGAGAGCCTCGCGCGTCGGCCAGGGCAGGGTCGGAAACGCAGCCCCGCAACGCGATGCGGAGGCGGTCGAGATCCGCGATGGATGTCGCCATCGACGTGACCAGCGGCAGGCCGGGTGATAGGGCGGTCCAGCCGAGCGTCCGCACCCCCGCCACCAGATCCGGCGCATCGCGCAGTAGCAGCGCAAAGGTGACGACATCGATCGCGGCAAGATCGGCGCGCCCGTCCGCGACCGCCCGGACGCTTTCGGCATGCGAGCCGGTGACGATCGTTCCGCCGAGGAACTGCCCCGCGACGGCCCATGGCGCGATGGCCGACCGCAGCAGGTTCATGCCGCTGTTCGATGCCATGTCGTTGATCGCCGCAGTCGCGCCACGCATGGCTGCCAGCCCCGTCGCGGCGCAGTCCGCCCGCACGATGATCCGGCTGCGGTAGAGCGGCCCTTCGCATCCCGGTGCGCGGTAGCAGGGGGTGGCGACATATCGCAGCCGTCCGGCGAATGCGGTCATGAGGGGATAGCCGCAGGTCTGCGCCAGTATCAGCCCGGGGTCCGCCCAAATGGCATCCAGCGATCGTGCGCGATCGAGGGATTTCGGAACGTCCGCCATCCCGTTCGCGCGCAGCCGCTCGGCGATCGCGGACCAGAGCGCGTCATTCGCCGCCTGCTGCGGCGGCGCGTCATACATGCCGAGCGAGGCGGTTCGATGCGCCGTCATGCGTGATCGGGGTGGACGGCGCTATCGTGAGGCCGGAACAGAAAGCGGCGGACGATCGCGCCATATCCGGCATAGAGCAGGTTGCCATTGTCGCGCAGCAGGGTGGCGCGGTGCCGGCGGTGATAGGCGGGCAGGGCATACCATGGCACGCCCGGCGCGCGGTGGTGGGCGGCGTGAAGATTGTTGTTGAGAAACAACAGCGCAAGCAATCCACGGCTTTCGACCAAGGCGACGCGGTGGCCGGGGACATGCGCTGCCCGATGCTCTGCGAAGGAGCGGAGCAACATCATCGCGCCGCCGGGATAGACGAAGCAGAGGACGTAGCGCCCGGCAGAAAGCCCGCACAGATCGAGCCACAGGAGCAGCACGGCGACCGCCAGCAGATGTGGCGCCCATTCCCGCGCGACCTCCGCCGGCGTCGTTGCGGCGCGCGCGATCTCCCCGGCAAAAAATCGGGCTACGGTAATCGGCGGGCCGAGCAGCAGCCGGCCGAGCAGGGTCGCTTCCAGCACGGCGGCGACACAAGCGATCCGGCCTCGGCCGCCTCGCGCCGGCGACAAATAGCGTGATTCCGGATCGTCGAACGGATCGGTGATCGCTCCCGTCGCATGATGGGCGATATGGGTGCGGCGATAGACGGCATAGGGCAGCCACAACGCGAGCGGCGCGCTGCCGATCGCCGTGTTGAAAAGCCGGCTCCGGGTCGGGTGGCCGTGGATCGTCTCGTGCTGGAGGGATCCGTGCCAGGCAATCAGCCAGCCGCCGACGATCGGCAGCGCCCACCACGACAGCGCCGCATGCCACCACGTCGCGGCGAGCCAGCCGATATGGATGACGGCCGCGAGCGCAAGCGTCTGCCATTCCATGCCGCGAGGCGGCGGAGCGTCACGATGCGACATGTCGCACCTTGGGGACGGCGGTGTGCGTGCGGGCCTCCGCCTGGCGTACGTCGCTCCCCGGCGGGATGCTGTCCGTCAGCCAGACGTTGCCGCCGATCACCGAGCCCGCCCCGATCGTTATCCGGCCAAGCAGCGTGGCGCCCGCATAGATGACGACGTCGTCCTCCACGATCGGGTGACGCGGCAGGCCTTTCTTCAGCGCGCCATCGGCATCCGCCGGAAAGCTGCGCGCGCCCAGCGTCACCGCCTGATACAGGCGAACGCGATCGCAGATGACGGCCGTCTCCCCGATCACCACGCCGGTGCCATGATCGATGAAGAAGCTGTGGCCGATCAGCGCGCCGGGATGAATGTCGATCCCCGTGCGCGAGTTGGCGATCTCGGAGATGATGCGTGCGATCAGCGGTGCGCCCTGCCGGTGCAGCAGATGCGCTATGCGATGGTGGATGATCGCCAGCACGCACGGGTAGCAGAGCAGCACCTCGTCCACGCTGCGGGCGGCGGGATCGCCGGCATAGGCGGCCTCCACGTCCGTATCGAGCAGACGGCGCAGGCGCGGAAGCGCGGCCGAGAAATAGCGGATGATCCGTGCGGCCTCGTCGTCCACGTCGTGCGGGCCCGCGTCTTCCGAGACATAGCCAAGCTCCAGCCTCAGCTGCCCGTAAAGCCGGCTCAGCGCCGTCTGCAGCGTCTCGGCGACATAGGCGTCCTCATTGTGATGGCGAACGAAGCTTGGCCCGAGGCGGAGGGGAAAGAGAACGCCGCACAATGCCGCGACGACCTTTTCGAGCGCGAGGCGGGACGGAAAGCCGACCGCGCCATATTCGGCGTTACGGCTGTGCGCGGACCGCCACGCCTCGCGCGCGTCGCGCAGCTCGCCGACGATCGTATCGACGTTCCAGTAGATGCCCTCCGATCCGTCCGTCTCCTCCGTCACTTTGGTCTCCCTCGCTTCCAGAGACTGAAAGCAGACCGGACATATGACGGACAACATACTCCTTCTTGTCTACCGGAAAGATAGATATTTGTCGTACTTGTGCCTTGGAGCGCTTATGGCAGGGGCACGACCCGTGGAGAGTGGCTAGCGATATCGTGCCAGAAGAGCCTGCGCCTGCTTCAGGTGTGGTGCGTCGATCATCCGCCCGTCAAGCTGAAGCGCGCCCGCCCCCGGCGATGCGGCGAATGCCTCGACGATGCGGCGTGCCTCGACCAGTTCGGTCTCGCTCGGGCTGAACGCGCGGTTGATGACGGGCACCTGCGTCGGGTGGATCGCCATCATGCCGGTGAACCCGTCGCGTCGCCCGCGTGCGGCATAGTCGGCAAGGCCGTCCAGATCGCGGAAGGCGGGATAGACCGTCTCGATCGCGGGGACGCCCGCCGCGTGCG
>CAJYJW010000148.1 GCA_913775025.1 uncultured Sphingomonas sp.
GGCCTCCCTCAGCCTTTGGCCGGCGGCTCGCCCAATGCGGAGATCGCGTCCGGATCGAGCAGCCAGGTGCGGGTGCGGCGGATGGGGCGCGGCATCGGCTGGGTCAGCAGGATGCGCGCGTCCGCCTTCGCCTTGGCGGTGAAGGCGGCGAAATGCCGCACGCATTCCGCCAGCGGCCCCATGAAGGGCGCGGTGCCGTCCAGGTCGATGAGCGTGGCGGGTTGATCCCAGTCCACCGGTTTCGCATCCGCCACGCCCCGCTCCTTCTCGATCAGACGATCTTGTGCTCGCCCTTCACCCAGCGGACGGTGCCGCTGCTGGCGCGCATCACCACGCTCTCGGTCGTCATGCAGCCTTTGCGGCGCTTCACCCCGGCCAGCAGCGATCCATCGGTCACGCCGGTCGCGGCGAAGATGGCGTCGCCCTTCACCAGATCCTGCAACTGGTAGATACGGTCGAGATCGGTCACGCCCCATTTGCGCGCGCGGGCCTTCTCGTCCTCGTTGCGGAACAGCAGCTTGCCCTGGAACTGGCCGCCGACGCAGGCGAGCGCGGCCGCCGCCAGCACGCCTTCCGGCGCGCCGCCCGAGCCCATGTAGATGTCGATCGTGGTATCCGGATCGGTGACGGCGATCACGCCCGCCACGTCGCCATCCGGGATCAGCATGATGCCGCAGCCGGTGGCGCGCAATTCAGCGATCAGCGCCTCGTGACGCGGGCGATCGAGCACGCAGGCGATGATCTCGTTCGGCTTCACGCCCTTCGCCTTGGCCAGGGCGTTGATGTTCTCGGTCGGCGTGCGATCGAGGCCGACCAGCCCCGCCTCATAGCCCGGCCCGATCGCCAGCTTGTCCATATAGACGTCGGGCGCGTTCAGCAGGCCGCCTTCCTCGGCGATCGCCAGCACGGCGAGCGCGTTGGGCCATGCCTTGGCGGTCAGCGTCGTGCCCTCCAGCGGATCGAGCGCGATGTCGATCTTCGGGCCGGTGCCCTGCGCGTTGCCGACCTTTTCGCCGATATAGAGCATCGGCGCCTCGTCGCGCTCGCCCTCACCGATCACGACGGTGCCGTCGAACTCCAGCCCGTTGAACGCGATTCGCATCGCCTCCACGGCGGCCGCGTCGGCCGCCTTCTCGTCGCCACGGCCAACGAGCTTGGAGGCGGCGATCGCCGCCGCCTCGGTGACGCGCACCATTTCGAGCACGAGTACGCGATCGAGCGCCTTGCTTGCCGTGACCATCTTAATCCTGACTCCGAACCATGTTTCCCAAGGCGCTTAGAGCGGCACGGTTACGATGTCGATAAGCCGCCGCCGTTCGGTACGGGCCGCGTCACACGTCGAGGATGTGCATCAGCATCGGCTTGCCGACGATGCTCTGCGAACCCTCCAGCCGGTCCAACGCGTCGCCCACCGCGCGTTCCGGGCAGACATGCGTCACGAAGGCGAGGAGGACGTGGCCGTCACCCTGCGCGCCGCGCTGGATCATGCTCCCGATCGAGACGCCGGCATCGCGCATCGCCGCCGTGATCTCGGCCAGCACGCCGGGGCGATCGGCCACGGTGAAGCGCAGATAGACACGGCCGCGCCGCTCGCCCGCCGCCGCAGCCCCCGGCCGGGCGAGGCTGGTCACGGGCATCGCGAAAGCCGGGCCATATTCGCCGCGCGCGATATCGATCAGGTCGGCGACCACGGCGGAGGCGGTCGGCCCCTCGCCGGCGCCCCGCCCCTCGAAGAACAGGCGGCCGACGAAATTGCCCTCCGCCACCACCGCGTTCAGCGAGCCGGAGACATGCGCCAGCGGATGATCGAGCGGCACCAGGCAGGGGTGGACGCGCTGGAACAGCCCCTTGCGGCTCTCCTCGGCGAACCCCACCAGTCGCACGCGGAAGCCCATGGCGGCGGCCTCGGCGATATCGGCGGCGATCACGTGGCGGATGCCGGTGATGGCGACCGATGCGAAATCGATCTCGGTGCCGAAGGCGAGCGTCGAGAGGATCGACAGCTTGTGCGCGGCGTCCACCCCGTCGATGTCGAAGCTGGGGTCGGCCTCGGCATAGCCCAGCGCCTGCGCCTCGCCCAGCACCTCGGCGAAGTCGCGGCCTTCCTTCTCCATCGTCGTCAGGATGTAATTACAGGTGCCGTTGAGGATGCCATAGACATGGCCGATCACATTGGCCGCCGCCCCTTCGCGCAGACCCTTGATGACCGGGATGCCGCCCGCCACCGCCGCCTCATATTTCAGCGCGGTGTTGGCCTGCTCGGCCGCCGCCGCCAGCTCCAGCCCGTGATGCGCGACCATCGCCTTGTTGGCGGTGACGAACGCCTTGCCCCTCGCCAGCGTCGTGCGTGCGAGCGTGAGGGCCGGGCCGTCCGCACCGCCGATCAGCTCCACCACCGCATCGATGTCGTCGCGGGCGGATAGCTCGGTCGCATCGTCCACCCATTCGTAGCGCGAGAGATCGACGCCGCGATCCCGCGTGCGATCCCGCGCGGAGATGGCGACAATCTCGATGCTGCGGCCGGCCCGCCGCTCGATCAGCGCGGCATTCGTATCGAGCAGTTTCACCACGCCACCGCCGACGGTGCCGAGCCCCGCCAGCGCGATCCGCAACGGTTTCGTCATGTCGCTCACGTCCTTCACGCGCACCAGTGGATGTCGATCGCCTGCTCGGCATCAGCCAGAACGCGGCCGACCGGCACCGAGGAAAGCGGACCGTCCTTGATCGCCTTTTCCAACACCCGGCGCTTGTCCGCGCCCGTGATCGCGATCAGCACCGTGCGCGCCGACAGGATCGCGGCCCGGGTGAGAGTGACGCGGGCGACGGCGGCGCCCGCCGGCAGCGGATCGGGCAGCACGCCCACCGCGCGGCGCGCCTTCGGGGCGTTCAGTGCCTCGTCCAGATCCGGCCCGGGGAAGATCGAGGCGGTGTGCCCGTCCGCCCCCATGCCCAGCCAGACGAGATCGGGCGGCCAGTGGAGATCCTGCAGGCGCGCATCCGCCGCCTTGCCGGCCATGCGGTGATCCTTGTTCTCCGTGCCGATCGGCAGCACCCGCGCGCCGAGCGGAATGAACGTCTTGGCGATCTGCCCGACGTTGCTCAGCGCATCGGTTGGGGACACCAGCCGATCGTCCGTCGGGATGATCGTGACGTTCTTCCACTTCAGCTTCTTGGCCGCCAGCACCGCGAAGATGGCGCCGGGCGTCGTACCGCCGGGGAAGGCGACCAGCGCCTGGCCGCGTGCATCGAGCGCGCTCTCGATGATGAAGGCGACATCGCCGGCGACCGCCTCGGCGAACTCGTCGGCATCCTCATAGTCCCACCATTCGGCTTCGATCATCGCCCGTCTCCGTCTGCCGGCATCGCGCATTCGCCGGACGCGGCGTCGCTACAGCCTCCCGGCCGCCACGTCACCCCCTCCGCGCCCGATCGCGGGCAAAGGCCCAAGGCGATGGAAAGTGCCGCCGCCTGCCGCTAACAGGCGGCGATGCCCACCCCGCTCGAAGCGCTCCACACCACCTTCGGCTATAGCGAGTTTCGCGGCCGCCAGCCCGAGGTGATCGATCGGGTGATGGCGGGCGCGCATACGCTGGCGGTGATGCCGACGGGGGCGGGCAAGTCGCTCACCTATCAGATTCCCGCGCTGTGCCGCCCGGGCACCGGCCTCGTCATCTCGCCGCTGATCGCGCTGATGCATGATCAGGTGCGCTCCGCGACCGCCGTCGGCATCCGCGCCGCCGCGCTGACTTCCGCCGACGACAATCGCGACGAGACGCTGGCGCGGTTCAGGGCGGGCGAGCTCGACCTGCTCTACGCCGCGCCCGAACGCGCCTCGACCGAGGGGTTCCGGCGGCTGATCGATCGGGTACCGCTGTCGCTCATCGCGATCGACGAGGCGCATTGCGTTTCAGAATGGGGGCATGATTTCCGCCCCGACTATCGCCTGCTGCGCGGGCTGGTGGAGGCGCACCCGGAAATCCCGCGCCTCGCGCTCACCGCCACCGCCGATCGCCACACGCGCGCCGACATATTGGCGCAGCTCGACATTCCGGACGAGGGGCTGATCCTCGCCGGGTTCGACCGGCCGAACATCCGCTATGCGATCTCGCCGCGCGACGGGCTGCCGCAGCAATTGAAGGCGCTGGTGAAGGCGGTGCCCGGCCCCGGCATCGTCTATGCCCCCAGCCGCGATGCGACCGAGCGGCTGGCCGCGACGCTGGCGGAGGCCGGGCGGCCGACGCGGGCCTATCACGCCGGCCTCGACCCCGCCGTTCGCGGACGCAACCAGCAGGCGTTCGTCTCCAGCGAGGATATGGTGATGGTCGCGACGATCGCCTTCGGCATGGGGATCGACAAGCCCGACGTGCGCTTCGTGGCCCATGCCGGCCTGCCGAAATCGATCGAGGCCTATTATCAGGAAACCGGCCGCGCCGGGCGCGACGGCGATCCGGCAGAGGCGCATCTGTTCTGGGGCGCGGAGGATTTCAGCCGCGCCCGCCGGCGGATCGCCGACGAGGTGGGGGCGGACCGGCAGGAGGGCGAGCGGCAGCGGCTGAATGCGCTTGGCGGCCTCGTCGAGACGGCGGGGTGCCGGCGGGCCGTACTGCTGCGCCACTTTGGCGAGGATCCGCCGGAGCGGTGCGGCAATTGCGACAACTGCCTCAACCCGCCCGCCGCGATCGACGCGACCGAGGCGGCGCGCAAGCTGCTCTCGGCCGCCTTCCGCACCGAGATGCGCTTCGGCATCACCCATCTGACGGACGTTCTGGCCGGCAAGGACAGCGAGAAGGTGCGCCAGTTCGGCCATGATCGCCTCTCCGTCTTCGGCATCGCGGACGCGGGTGAGTTGAAGCTCATCAAGCCCGTCGCCCGCGCGCTGTTGGCGCGCGATGCCTTGCGGGCGGACGAATTCGGCGGGCTTTCGTTCGGCCCGGCGGCGCGCGGCATTTTGAAGGGCGAGGTGCCCGTCTCCGTGATCCGCCCCCCCGCCCGCGAGCGCAAACGCGGCGGCGGCGAGGATCATCCGCATGATCCGCTGTTCGAGGCGCTGCGCGCCACCCGCCGCGATCTCGCCAGGGAGCAGGGCGTGCCGCCCTACGTCATCTTTCACGATGCCACGCTGCGCGAGATGGCGGCGTTCCGCCCGCGCTCGCTGCATGCGCTCGGCCAGATCAGCGGCGTCGGCGCGAAAAAGCTCGATGCCTATGGCGATGCGTTCCTCGCGACGCTGCGCGCGAACGGTTGAAGAAGGAGAGACCCCATGTTCCGCAAGATCGACGACAGCATCTCGGTCGCCCCGCAGATTTCGGTGGCGGATGTGGCGGAGGCGAAGCGGCAGGGCTTCGTCCATATCGTCAACAACCGCCCCGATGGTGAGCAGCCGGGCCAGCCGACCGCAGCGGAGATGCGCGCGGCGGCCGAGGCGGCGGGCCTGGGCTATAGCGAGATACCGATCACCCATGCCGGCTTCACCCAGGCGCAGGTGGACGCGATGGGAGAGGCGTTGGCCAAGGCGAAGGGGCCGGTGCTCGCCTATTGCCGTTCCGGCACCCGCTCCACCTATGTCTGGGCGCTGGCCCGCGCGGCGGCGGGGGATGCGCCGGCCGATCTGAACGCCAAGGCCGCCGCCGCCGGCTACGACATCTCCGGCCTCTGGCGCTGAGGCCGCGTATCGCGCCCGGGGATCGCCCGGGCGCGACCGATCATGCGGTGCCGCGTCCGATGCCGCTGTAGGTGAAGCCTGCTTCCGCCATTTCGGCGGGGCGGTAGATGTTGCGCAGATCGACGACGACGGGAGCCGCCATCACTTCCTTCAGCCGCCGGAAATCGAGCGCGCGGAACTGATCCCATTCGGTCAGGATGGCGAGCACCGCCGCCCCTTCCGCCGCCTGATAGGGGCCCTCGCAGAAGGTGATGCCCTCCAGCAGGTGCTCGGCTTCCTTCCGCCCCTCGGGGTCGAAGGCGTGCACCTCCGCGCCCAGCGCCACCAGCGCCGGCACGATGTCGAGGCTCGGCGCGTCGCGCATGTCGTCGGTATTGGGCTTGAAGGTGAGGCCCAGCACCGCCACGCGCTTGCCCTTCAGGTCGCCGCCCGCTGCCTCGGCGATGCGGGTCGCCATCGCCTTCTTCCGATCCGCGTTCACCTCGACCGTGGTCTCGATCAGGCGGGTCGGGCGGCCCGCTTCCGCCGCGGTGCGGGTCAGCGCCAGCGTGTCCTTCGGAAAGCAGCTGCCGCCATAGCCCGGCCCCGCGTGCAGGAACTTGCCGCCGATCCGCTTGTCCAGCCCGATGCCGCGCGCGACCTGCTGCACGTCGGCCCCAACCACCTCGCACAGGTCCGCCATCTCGTTGATGAAGGTGATTTTCATCGCGAGGAAGGCATTGGCGGCATATTTGATCAGCTCGCTGGTTCGCCGCCCGGTGAACAGGATCGGCGATTCGTTGAGGTTGAGCGGGCGATAGATCGCCTGCATCACGCCCTTGGCGCGCTCGTCCTCCACGCCCAGCACCACGCGGTCCGGCCGCTTGAAATCCTCGATCGCCGCGCCCTCGCGCAGGAATTCGGGGTTGGAGACCACGGCGAAGTCGGCCTCGGGTGCCACGCGGCGGATGATCGCGTCCACCTCGTCCCCGGTGCCGACGGGCACGGTCGACTTGTTGACGATGACGGTGAAGCCGCTGATGTGCCGCGCCACCTCTTCGGCGGCCGCGTAGACGTAGGACATGTCGGCGTGGCCATCGCCCCGGCGTGACGGGGTGCCCACCGCGATGAACACCGCATCGGCCCGGGCGACCGCGTCGGCGAGGTCGGTCGAGAAAGACAGCCGCCCCTGCGCGACGTTCTTGGCGACAAGCGCGTCGAGGCCGGGTTCGTAGATGGGCATGACGCCCTGCTCCAGCCGGTCGATCTTGTCCTTCGCCTTGTCGACGCAGGTCACGTCATGGCCGAAATCGGCGAAGCAGGCACCCGATACGAGGCCGACGTATCCCGCACCGATCATCACAATCCGCATCTGGCCAGACTTTCCCTGAAATGTGCCCTTGGGGCGCCGGGGGCCGCTTTATCGGCCCAATGGTTACTGATCCATAGCCATCGTTAACCGAACTGGCCCCCGCATGCGGCGCGGTCTAAGGCTGCGGCGGCGATCGGAGGCGACGATGGGGCGAGGCGAGACGAGGTTGAAACTGCGGCCGCAGATCCTGTCCGGCGGCGAGATCGCGATGGGGCCGGGCAAGGCCGCCCTGCTGGACGCGATCGCGCAGACCGGCTCCATCTCGGCTGCCGGGCGGCTTCTCGGCATGAGCTATCGGCGGACGTGGCTGCTGGTCGATACGATGAACCGCTGCTGGGCCGAACCGCTGGTCTCCACCGCGACCGGAGGCAAGCAGGGCGGTGGCGCCCGCGTCACGGAATTCGGTATGGCGGTGCGGGCCGATTACGCCGCGTGGGAGGAGCGGCTCGCCGCCGCCTCCGTCGCGACCGGACCGTTGCTCGCCCGACTGCGGGACGAGCCGTTACCGACGCACCATGGCCCCACCCGTTGATATACCTGCCTTCCCCGCCCATTGACCGGTTATCGCGACCCGCCGATATATCCCGTCGAATATCGGGAATTGGGGATATCATGCTGATGAAGGCGATGCGCTGGCTGGCGCTGCTGGTGCTGGCGATCTTTGCCGCCGTCGTCCCGGCCACGGCGGCCGCTCCGTTGGTTCTCGCCGCCGCCAGCCTGCAGGAATCGCTGACGGAGGCGGCCGCCGCCTGGGCACGGCGCGGCCATGCGCCGCCCCGCCTATCCTTCGCGGCCTCCTCCGCGCTTGCCCGGCAGGTGATGGCGGGCGCGCCGGCGGATCTGTTCGTATCGGCCGATGCGGAGTGGATGGATGCACTGGCGGCCAAGCGGCTGATCGTGCCCGAAACGCGGGTGAACCTGCTCGCCAACCGGCTGGTGCTGGTGGCCCCGGCGGCCCGGCCCCTGGCTCTGGCGATCCGCCCGGGCTTTCCTCTCGCTCGCGCACTCGGCAACGGGCGGCTGGCGATGGCCGATCCGGATGCGGTGCCCGCCGGCCGCTATGGACAGGCGGCGCTGACGCGACTGGGCGTGTGGCCGTCCGTCTCCGGCCGCGTCGCGCGCGCGGAGAATGTGCGCGCCGCCATGGCGCTGGTGGAACGTGGCGCGGCCCCGCTCGGCATCGTCTACGCAACGGATGCGCGCGCCAGCCGGGGCGTGAAGGTGGCGGGCGTCTTTCCCGCTGCCAGCCATCCCCCCATCATCTATCCCCTTGCCCGGCTGACGCGCGCCACGAGCCCGGATGCGGAGGGGTTTCGCGCCTTTCTCGTCAGCCCCGCCGGCCGTGCCATCTTCGTCCGCCATGGCTTCACGGTGCCGCCGGCCCGATGACCGCCGATGACTGGGAGGTCGTCCGCCTCTCGCTGAAGGTCAGCCTGTTCGGCGTCGGACTGACCCTGCCCATCGCCTTCGCGCTTGCCTGGGTGCTGGCGCGGGCGCGATTTCCGGGTAAGCTGCTGCTCGACGCGCTCGTTCATCTGCCGCTGGTGCTGCCGCCGGTGGTGACGGGCTGGCTGCTGCTGCTGGCGTTCGGGCTTGACGGGCCGGCGGGCGCATCTTGAACGACTGGTTCGGCGTGACCCTGCTGTTCCGCTGGACCGGCGCTGCGGTGGCGGCGGCGGTGATGGCGCTGCCGCTGATGGTGCGTGCGATCCGCCTGTCGATCGAGGCGGTGGACCGGCGGCTGGAGGATGCCGCCCGCACACTGGGCGCGGGGCCGTGGCGCTGCTTCGCCACCGTCACGCTGCCGTTGTGCCTGCCTGGCGTGCTGGCCGCGCTGGTGCTGGGGTTCGCCCGCTCCATCGGCGAGTTCGGCGCGACGATCACTTTCGTATCGAACATCCCCGGCGAGACGCGGACGCTGCCGATCGCGATCTATTCTGCGCTCCAGATCCCCGGCGCCGATGCGGCGGTGGCCCGGCTGTCCGCCGTTGCGGTGCTGCTGTCGCTGGCGTCGCTCGTCGCATCGGAATGGCTGGCGCGCCGGGCGGGCGGCGGGCGGGGTGGCCATGTGCTTTGATATATCCGTCTCCCGCCGGCTGGGTGATCGCACGGTCGGCGTCGCCTTCACGGCAGGCGACGGGCTGACGGCGCTGTTCGGCCCCTCGGGCGCGGGCAAGACAAGCGTGCTCAACATGGTGGCGGGATTGCTGCGGCCGGATGCGGGCCATGTCCGGGTGGGCGGCGTAACGATGTTCGACGCGGCCAACCGGATCACGGTGCCGCCGCATCGCCGGCGGGCGGGATACGTCTTTCAGGATGCCCGCCTGTTTCCGCACCTGACTGTACGCGCCAATCTGCTTTACGGCCACCGCCTCGCCGAGCCTGCCGATCGCTGGATGGCGCCGGACGAGGCGATCGCCTTCCTCGATCTCGGGCTGCTGCTCGATCGCCGGCCCGACACGCTCTCCGGCGGGGAGGCGCGGCGGGTGGCGATCGGGCGGGCGCTCCTCTCCGGCCCGCGCTTTCTCCTCATGGACGAACCTCTCTCCTCGCTCGACGAGGCAAGGCGCGAGGAGATATTGCGGGTGATCGAACGTATCCGTGACGAGCTGGCGCTGCCGATCCTCTACGTCACGCACGAATCGGCCGAAGTCCGCCGGCTGGCGAACCATATCGTCTCGATCGGCTCAGCGGCGGCGTGATCGACCGCGCGTCATCGGATCGGGCTTCTTAGGTTTCACCCAGCCGGGCGGGGGCGATACGCGCTGCTGACTGGTGCCCAGCCCCATCGCGCCCGGCTGCTGCCGGGTGAGGCCGGAAAGATCCGCCTCGATCGGCGCGCCGTTGCGCAGGGCGTGGAGCTCGTCGCGCAGGCGGCCGGCGGTTTCATAATCCTGCGCGGCCGCCGCCCTGGCCATCGCCTGCTCCAGCGCGGCGATGGCGGCTTCGTCCATCAGTCCTTCCAGCCCCAGTAGAGCTGCGCGGGCGGAATGTTGACCAGCTCGAACCCATGGTCGATCCGCTGGAAGTGCGGGGCAATGAAATCGCGTACCTTGGGGCTGAACTGATAGACCAGGAACGCCCCGTCCTTGCGCAGCGCGGCGTGCGTTTCGCTCGCGATCTTCGGGCCGATGCCGGGCGGCAACGTGGAGAAGGGCAGGCCGGACAGGATATAGTCGGCATGCTCGAACCCGCGCTCCGCCAGGATCGCCCGCACGTCCGCCGCCGAGCCGAGCACCGGCTGGAACCGCGAGTCGGTGATGCGGGCGGCCAGATAGTCGATGAAGTCGGGATTCGTATCGATCGCGATCAGCGTCGCGTCAGGGGCCATGCGTTCGAGGATATGGCCGCAAAAGGTGCCCACCCCCGGGCCATATTCCACGAAGACCTTCGTGTTCGCCCAGTCCACCTTCGACAGCATTTTGGCGATCAGCTTGGTCGAGGAGGGGATGATCGACCCCACCATCACCGGATGCTTGATGAAGCCCCGGAAGAACATGCCGAGCGGCCCGCTGGCCGCCGCCGCCCCACGGCGCTTCTCGCGCGATTCAAGCGCCGTTTCGGCGGACGGTCCGGACATGATGGCTCCAACTCGGGCAAAAGACGATCTGTTCCGTTCGCAAAACAGGCGGGGAAAGGCAAGCGGCTGCCTGAGTTCGTGCGCCAGGCCGAGGCGAGGTGATCGTATAACCGCAAGATCCGGAAGTCTGGCGGAAGATGGGAAGCCTTTGCATGTGCGCCAGGCTGACCGGATAGTCCACCCAGACGCTTTGAGGACCGATCCGGCAGCCACAAAGCGCCGTGAAAGCAATCGCTTACGGAACGGCGCGCGTGCCCGTTGGTTGACTGTTCTCCGCCACCGAACGGATTATGCCCATGACAGACTCGACACCCGCCCCCGACCCGGAGGCGCGCGACGATGCCCCGCGCGGCACCACCCGCTCCGCCCGGCCTGACGAGACGCAACAGGAGCGAGGCGAGACCGCGCTTGCCGCCCGTACCATCACGATCAACAAGCGGCCGGAGGATGTCTACGCCTTCTGGCGCGATTTCTCGAACCTTTCCGGCGTTATGGAGAATGTCGAGTCGATCACGGTTCGGGACGATCGCACCTCGCACTGGGTGGTAAGCGCACCCGGCGGCCGAACGGTGGAATGGGACGCGATCGTCACCGAGGATGAGCCGAACCGGTTGCTCGCGTGGAAATCCGCTGACGGCGCCGATGTCTCGAACAGCGGCCGGGTGGAATTTCGCGACGGCGGGCCGCGCGGCACGTTGGTGACGGCGACGCTCGCCTACGATCCGCCGGGCGGCGTGATCGGCAAACTGGTGGCCAAGCTGTTCCAGAAGGAACCCGGCATCCAGCAACGCCGCGACCTGCGCCGCATCAAGCAGTTTCTCGAGACGGGCGAGGTCTCCACGTCCTCCCCGCCCAACCCCGCGCCGAAGGCGTAGCCCCCTCACACACGCGAAGGAGTGCCCGCATGCGCGCACTGACATGGCACGGGAAGCATGACGTCCGCGTCGATACGGTTCCCGACCCCGAAATCATCAACCCGCGCGACGCGATCATCAAGGTCACCTCCACCGCCATCTGCGGCTCGGACCTGCATCTGTATGATGCCTATATCCCCACGCTGAAGGCCGGCGACATCCTGGGCCACGAGTTCATGGGCGAGGTGGTGGAGACAGGGCCGCGCAGCACCCTGAAGAAGGGCCAGCGGGTCGTGGTGCCGTTCGTGATCGCCTGCGGCAGCTGCTATTTCTGCGGCAAGCATCAATATTCCGCCTGCGACAACTCGAATCCGGCGGACAACCAGGACATCTCCGAGGAACTGTGGGGTCACCCCGCCGCCGGTCTGTTCGGCTACAGCCACATGACGGGCGGCTATCCCGGCGGCCAGGCCGAATATGTCCGCGTGCCCTATTCCGATGTCGGCCCGATCGTGATCCCCGATGGGGTGGAGGACGAGAAGGTGCTGTTCCTCTCCGACATCCTGCCGACCGGCTGGATGGCGGCGGAGAATGCCGATATCGAACCCGGCGATACGGTGGCGGTGTGGGGCTGCGGCCCGGTCGGCCTGTTCGCGGTGCAGAGCGCGTTCCTGATGGGGGCCGCTCGCGTGATTGCGATCGATCATTTCCCCAATCGCCTCGCGCTTGCCAGGAAGTTCGGCGCGGAAATCCTCAATTATGAGGATTCGAAGATCTACGATGCGCTGATGGAGATGACGGGCGGGATCGGCCCCGATGCGGTGATCGATGCGGTCGGCATGGAAAGCCACGGCCTGTTTGCGGACAATGTTCTCGATCAGATCAAGGCCACCGCCTTCCTTGGCACTGAGCGGCCGCATGTGCTGCGGCAGGCGATCGTCGCGTGTCGCAAGGGCGGGCGCGTGTCGGTTCCCGGTGTGTACGGCGGCTTCGTCGACAAGTTTCCGATGGGTGCCTTCATGGAAAAGGGGCTGACGATGAAGACGGGTCAGACCCATGTGCAGCATTACTTGCCCGGCCTGCTGAACGCGATCCTTGAGGAGAAGATCGACACCACCTTCCTCATTTCCCATCGCATGGGGCTGGAGGACGCACCGCATGGCTACGACATCTTCAAGAACAATCAGGACGAGGTGACCAAGATCGTCCTGAAACCGGACATGGCTAAGGCCTGAGGAGAGCAGCATGGCAGACGATCAGAACGGGCAGGGCAAGTTCGCCATCATCACCGGCGCCTCCACCGGCATCGGTTTCGAACTGGCGTCGATCGCGGCGGAAAAAGGCTATGACATCCTCGTCGTGGCGGATGAGCCGCTGATCGAAAGCGCGGCCGCCGACTTCCGCACGCATGGCGGCGCGGTCGATTCGCTGGAGGCTGACCTTTCCACCATCGAAGGCGTCGATGCATTGCTGGCGAGGGCCGGTGGCCGGCAGATCGATCTGCTGGTCGCGAACGCTGGGCGCGGCCTTGGCCACGCCTTCCTCGATCAGGCGGTGGAGGACTGGCGCAAGGTGGTGGATACCAACATCACCGGCACGCTGTACCTGTTGCAAAAGGCGCTCAAGCCGATGGTCGCGCGGGACGAGGGCAAGGTCCTCGTCGTCGGCTCGATCGCGGGGTTCATCCCCGGATCGTTCCAGGCGGTGTACAACGGCACCAAAGCCTTCGTGGACAGCTTCACCGATGCGATCCGCAACGAGATCAAGGAGTCGAAGGGCGTCACCGTCACCACGCTGATGCCGGGGCCGGTGGAGACCGAATTCTTCGACCGTGCCGATATGCTGGACACCAGCGTCGGCGCGTCCGACAGCAAGAGCGATCCGGCGGACGTAGCGAAGGACGGTTGGGAGGCTTTGTTCGCCGGCAAGGATAGCGTCGTCTCCGGCTGGAAGAACAAGGTGCAGGCGGCGCTCGCCAATGTTACGCCCGCCCCGATCCTGGCCGAGCAGCATCGCAAGATGGCGGAGCCCGGCACGGCACGCGAATAGGAGGCGACGACGGCGGACGGCTGGGGAAATCTTTTCAGCCGGCTGCCGCGTCCGAACCCGTCCGGGGCGGACGAGGAGGAGTTTCGCACCCTCCTCGCCCGCCCCGGTCTGCATGTGGAGCGCATCGTCTCCACCGGGCAGGTATCGCAAGAGTGGTACGATCAGGATCGACCCGAATGGGTGCTGCTGATCGAGGGTGGCGCGCGTCTGTTGCTTGAGGGCGAAGGCGAGCTGGTGCTCGGCCCCGGCGACCATCTGCTGATCGAAGCGCATGTCCGCCACAAGGTGACATGGACCGATCCGACCCGGCCGACGATCTGGCTCGCCCTTCACTTCGACGGGGCCGAAGAGGGCATTTCCGGCTGAACGGCGGCTGACGGGTGCGTTCAGGGCGTCGTCAATCACGCGAGTCTAGAACGACCTTCGAGATTGATGCAGTCAGGGAGAAACCCATGTTCAAGTCGTTCATGACCGCCGCCGCCATCGCCGTCGCCACCACCGGCACGCTGGCCGTTCCGATGGCCCCCGCCGCCGCGCAGAGCTGGGGCTGGAACGATCGCGGCTACGACAATGGCTTTCAGAATGTCGGCTGGCGCGATGGCCGCCGCTATCGCGACGATCGTCGCTACGATAACCGCCGTTATGGCCGCAATTATCGCGGCAACGGCCGCTGCTATGACAAGGGCAACGGCGGCCTGGCCATCGGCGGCATCGCGGGCGGCCTCGCCGGTAACGCCATCGCCGGCCGGGGCGACCGGACGCTCGGCACGATCCTGGGCGCCGGCGTCGGCGCGCTCGCCGGCCGCGCGATCGACAAGTCGGACGGTCGCCCCTGCTGATCGGCAGGGCTTAGCCTAGAAGGAAACCCGTCGGCCCCCTTGGCCGGCGGGTTTCGCCTGTTCAGCGGGTGAGCGCCGCCTTCACCTTCGGCGCAATGCCCCGCACAATCACCGCAACGCCCTGTGCGGACGGGTGTAGCCCGTCCGGCAGGGTCATGCCGCGATGGCCGGTCACCCCTTCGAGAAAGAAGGGATAAAGGCCGGCGCGATATTTCTGGGCGAGCGCGGGATACATACCCTCGAACCCGCTGACATAGGCGCGGCCCAGGTTAGGCGCAGCGCGCATCCCCGCGATCAGGATCGGGATATGCCGCTTGTGAAATTCGCCGAGGATCGCATCGAGGTTGCTCCGCGCCTGCGCCACCGGCAGCCCTCGCAACATGTCGTTCGCGCCCAATTCCACGATGGCGAGATCGGGCTTTGCCTTCAGTGCGTTCAGCACCCAGGCCAGCCGCGCCTTGCCCTGCGCGGTGGTGTCGCCGGAGACGCCCGCATTCTGCACCCGGACGGCGATGCCCTGCCGCCGAAGCGCCGTCTCCAGTTGCGCCGGAAACGCCTCGTTCGGCTTCAAGCCGTAGCCGGCGGTCAGGCTGTCTCCGAGCGCGAGGATCAGCCGATCCGCCGCCAACGCCGGGGTGGTGGCCGCCGCCAGCCCGATCGCGCCCGCGACATGGACAAGCGCGCGACGCCACCCATATGATCGAAACCCTCTGGCCACTGGAAATCCCTTCTGCCTGACATAGCCGACGATATCGTCATCGCCGCGCGCGATGTCACCCTCGCCTTGGGCAAGGGGCCTGCGCGTGTCGAGATTTTACGCGGGATCGACCTTACCGTTCGGCGGGGCGAGTCGGTCGCGCTGCTGGGGCCATCGGGTTCGGGCAAATCCTCGCTGATGGCGGTCCTGTCCGGGCTGGAGCGCGCGAGCGGCGGCGCGATCCACGTGGCTGGCGAGGATTTCGGCGCACTGGACGAGGACGGCCTCGCGCTCGCCCGGCGCGGACGGATCGGCATCGTGTTGCAGGCCTTTCACCTGCTGCCGACTATGACCGCGCTGGAAAATGTGGCGGTGCCGCTGGAGCTGGCGGGCGTGCCCCATGCCTTCGATCGCGCACGCGTGGAGCTTGAGGCGGTGGGCCTGAGCCATCGCACCAGCCATTATCCCGCGCAGCTTTCCGGCGGGGAGCAGCAGCGCGTTGCCATCGCGCGGGCGACCGGCCCCGCGCCCGCCCTGCTGTTCGCCGACGAGCCGACCGGCAACCTCGATGCCGCGACCGGCGAGGGTGTGATGGATCTGCTGTTTGCCCGCCAGCGCGATACGGGCGCGACGCTGGTGATGATTACTCACGACGCCGCCCTCGCCGAACGCTGCGGCCGCATCGTCACGTTACGCGACGGGCGCATCGTTTCCGATACGGGCGTGGCGTGACGCTCGTCTGGCGGCTTGCCCTGCGGGAGTTGCGCGGCGGCATCGCCGGGTTGCGGCTGCTGGCACTGTGCCTGTTCCTCGGCGTGGCCGCGATCGCGGGGGTGGGCAGCCTGTCCGCCTCGATCCTCGGCGCGCTGGAGGGGCAGGGCCGCACGATCCTGGGCGGCGACGTGCAGTTCCAGACCGTCCAGCGCCTCGCCGATCCGGCCGAGCGCGCCGCCTTCGCGGCGCTGGGCCGCGTATCGGAAACGGTACGGATGAACGCGATGGCCAGCCGCATCGATGGCGCCGAGGCCGTGCTGACACAGCTGAAGGGGGTCGATGCCGCCTATCCGCTCTACGGCGCGCTTCGCCTCGCCCCGGGTGCGATCGCGCCGCGCCCGGCGGAACGCACGGTCGCGATCGCCCCGGCGCTGGCCGACCGGCTGCGCGTGCGCGTAGGCGACAGCATCCGGATTGGCGAGGCGCGTCTGCGCGTGATCGGCCTGATCGCCGACGAGCCGGACCGCTTGAGCGAAGGCTTTACGCTCGGCCCCGTGGCGCTGGTGGATATGGCGGGGCTGCGGGCGACCGGCCTCGTCCAGCCCGGCAGCCTGTACAATATGCGCTATCGCGTGGCGTTGCCCGCCGCCGCCGATCCGAACGCCGCGGGCGCGGCTATCCTCGCGCGCTTCCCACAGGCCGGGTGGCGCGTGCAGGATCGCAGCAACGGCGCCCCCGGCGTCCGCCGCTTCGTCGAGCGGCTGGGCCAATTCCTCGGTCTCGTCGGATTGACGGCGCTGGCGGTGGCGGGGATCGGCGTGGGTAACGGCGTCGCTTCGTGGCTGGATGCGCGGCGGGGGCAGATCGCTACGTTGAAAGTGATGGGTGCCTCCTCCCGGCTGATCGCGGGGCTGCACCTCGTCCAGCTTGCGCTCGTGACGGCGGGCGCGATCGTGGCGGGCATCCTAGCCGGGGCGCTCGTGCCGGCGATCGTCACCTGGGTGGCGGGGGACGCGCTGCCCGTGCCGCCCGCGCTCGGCCTCTATCCGCTGCCGCTGGGGATCGGAGCGGGCTATGGGCTGCTGGTGGCGCTGCTGTTCGCCCTGCCCCCGCTGGATCGCGCGCGGCGCGTGCCGGCGGCGGCGTTGTTCCGCGGCGGCGTGGAGATGGCGAGGCGGCCCGCCGCCGCCGTGATCGTGGCGATGCTGTCGCTGGCCGCGCTGATCGCAGCGCTTGCCATCGGCACCGCACGCAAGCCGGGGTTCGCAGCGGCCTTCATCGCGGCGGCGGCCGGCCTGTTGCTGGCGCTCGCCGTGATCGGCATCGCCATCCGGCGGCTGGCGGCATGGATGCCGCATCCCCGCCGGCCGCTGCTGCGCCTGGCGCTTGCCAACCTGCACCGCCCCGGCGCGCAGACGGACAGGCTGATCGTGGCGCTGGGCCTCGGCCTCAGCCTGTTCGCAACGCTGGCGGTGGTGCAGACGAACCTTGCCGGCCAGATCGCCCGCAACGTGCCCG
>CAJYJW010000149.1 GCA_913775025.1 uncultured Sphingomonas sp.
GAAACAAACACAAAGAACCCATCACAATGTCACCTCCGGCCAACACACGCCGGATCCAGCCGAGCCACACCGCGTCACGCCCAAAACGTGCCGCCAAGCGGCTCAGCTCTTGTCGCGGGGTGGAGCAGCCCGGTAGCTCGTCAGGCTCATAACCTGAAGGTCGCTGGTTCAAATCCAGCCCCCGCAACCATTCCTATATCTTGAGCCGACGAGGGAAAGCTCTCGTCGCATCATGCCCTAGGCATCGCGTATTGGTGGCTCAAAAGCCCCTAGCTGCCTGCTTGATGAATAAACGATTGTAGCAGCAGCTAGACAACAAACCATGCGGCTGAGTGAATAGCTGCCCCCCAGACTGAATCTATCGGCGGCATGTCGTTATCGCCTTCTACTTGCCAGCGGCGGGGCGTGGAAAAAGAATAAAGTCAGCCCGTCGAACTATAACCGGGTTTGCTCCCTCCGCATGAACCACACTCTGCAACTGTAGGATCGTCTCGGGTCGGAGCGGCAGCACATGCTCTGCCGGATGGGTTGACGCTTCCATCGCGTAATCCAGGCCGGGCGTATTCGTCATCTCTATATGGGCGCCAAGCAGGGCGCGAACAGAATGTCGAGCGGAGAACGCCACGAGGCGATCTACGCTCGCACGAAAAACACCGAACTGATCGACTGGTACGTAGAGTCGCCCCGGATAAAGCATGTCGCCTGAAAAGAGCAGGCGCGTGCGGGCGTCATAGATCATGATATGGGCGGGTTCGTGACCGGGCGTTGGAATGACGTCGAGGTTGCGTCCGCCAAGATTGATATGGCCAAGCCCGCGCGGCCAGCCCGCGACGTGAAATGCCTTGGCGACCGCCGCGGGGCTCAACCCGATTACCTCCGTGTCCGGTCGATCGCGAAACTCATCATCGCCGGCATGATGATCGCCGTGACTATGCGAGTGGGCGACGATCAGCCGCACGCGACGCCCGCCATGTGCCTCGCGCCAAGCCGCGATCAGACGCTCGATCTCCGGCCGTATCGCCAGTCCGCCGGCGCCGCTGTCCAGCAGCAGCGCACTGTCCCGCCCGAACAGCAGGTAGAGAAACGGCGCCTCGAAGTTGGTCTTTACCGATTGGCGAATAACGAATGTGTCGGCGTCGATGCGCTGGACCTGCATCGTCGGCTCATCCGGCGACATGCCGTCGATCCAGTGGGTGAATTGCGGCAGGCCGGGCGGAGGGGCCGCCGCGAGCAGCAGCAGTCCGCCCGCCGCGGCGATCAGCCGCCGCACGATCCGAAGATGCACGACGATAACCCCCTCAATAATGGTAGCGGAATTCGACGCCGATCCGCCGTGGCGTCAGAACGGACTGGGCGTAGAACCGCTCCACCACGCCTTGGCCCGCCACGCTGCCGAAGGCATCGCGTACGCGGTTGAGCGAACTGCGATCGTTGCCAACTGAAGTCACCGCATATTTATCGAAGATATTGTCGGCGAAGACGCCGATATCGAACGCCTCGGCGCGATACGTCAGCGAGGCGCGGTGCATGACGTAGCTGGGGATGCGCGTACCGAACCCGCGCAGACCGACGCGCGAATAGACGCTGCCGGTATAGGTCGTCGCCCAATTGACCTCGATGCTGCGGTCATTGCCAAGCGGATGAGTGTACGTCGCCTGGATGCTGCCCGAATTCTTTGTGGATCCTGGCAGACGATCGCCTGCCTCGCCATCGAACAGATTGGTGTCGAAGCCCGGGCCCGGATCCTGCACCACCACCAGCGCGGGCGCGCGCCGCGTCAGCTTAGCATCGACATAGGAATAGCTTGCCTGAACGACGAATTCGGGCGTGATCCGTGCGGTGCCGGTGAATTCGATACCCTGCGAGCGCGCCTTGCTGCCGTTCTTGATGATACCGAGCGCGCCGTTGATCGTCGTACTCGGCACCTGAATGCCATTCCAATTCACGCGGAAGGCGGAGAGCGTGAATTGCAATCGCCGATCGAACAGGCCGGCGCGCACGCCCACTTCCATATTCTTCGTCTTGTCGGGGCTGAAGGCAATCTCGTTCGGCAGCGCGCAGAGCGCCTGACTGCCGGCGGCGATCGCGGCATAGTCGGTATCCGTGCAGGCCGGTACGCGATTGACGCCGCCGACGCGGTAGCCGGTGCTGTAGGTGCCGTACACGAGCAGATCGCGGCTGAACTTGTACGAGGTGTTCGCCTTCCAGACGAAACCGTCTGCGCTGACCGGATCCGGCCGGGCGATACGTTCCGGCGCAAATTGGATCAGTGGGAAGGGGGTGCGGCGCAGGCCGCCCGGCAGCAGCGGGAGATCCGATCCGCCGGTCGCATTCGCGTTATATTTGTAATAACGCAGCCCGCCCGTCACCTGCCACGCATCCGTGACGTGCAACGTCGCCTCGCCGTAGATCGCCTTCTCGACAGTCTTGGTATCGACGAACGAGATATATTCGAGATCGTCGGGCCGGTTGATGCCGGCGAAGGCGGCGAAGCCCGGTACATATTCCTGCCGGTCGCTGCGGAACTTCTGGCGATTGTAGAAGCCGCCGAGCACCCAGTTGACGGGCCCACCGTGGCTGGAGACGAGACGGACCTCTTCGTTAAACTGCCGGTAGCCCTGCCGATTGTCCGAGTAAGAGGAGAATTCGGGGAATGCCTCATAGCCGTAATTGAGGTCGAGCAGCAGGTCGGTATTGTCCGCGATGCTGTGGTTGCGCTGCTTGGTGTACGCCGTGGTGCTGACAAGCTGGGCGACGTTGAACAGATTGAGGTTCAGCTCGGCGGCGTAGAGGTCCGCCTTGCGCTTGAACGGCTCTTCGTAACGGAACGGGGCCTCGTAGCGGCCGGTGCCGAGCACGCCGGCGATATTCGCCTGCCGCCCGCCCGATTTCGTCTCCTGATGCGCATAGGTCAGGTAGAGCTTCACGTTTGGATTATATTCCAGCAGCAGCTGGTTACGCGTGGTGAAGGTGTCTTCGTAGTTCAGATCCTTCTTGCGGCGGAAGTTGGCCGCCTGCTGGGCCGGGTTGCCAAGCGACGCCGCGTTCGGATCGTCACTGCGGACCGGCTGCGGATCGGAGACGCCGGGCTGGCGGAGGATATAGTTGTAATCCATGAAGCCGGCGTTGCGATAATAGCCGGTGGCCGTGCGGAACGCGACGTGATCCTCAAGGATCGGCACGTTGATCGCGACGTCGCCGACAGCGCCCGGATCCTTGCTGTGCGCCTGCACATAACCGCGGCCATGCACGTCGAAGGAGAACCGATCGGTCGTCGGCCGGTTGGGGATATAGCGCACCGCGCCGGCCAGCGTGCCGAGGCCATAGAGTGTGCCCTGCGGACCCTGCAGCACCTCCACCCGGGCGATGTCGATCAGCTTGAAATCGAGGTAGAGCGGCACCTCCCCCAGATAGACGCCGACCGTGTTGTTCTGGTTGGCACCCGTATCGTTCGTATCGCCGGAGTTGATGCCGCGCAGCACGATGTTGCCGGTGGAAGCGGGGCCGGTATCGACGACGGTCAGGCCCGGAGTGAAGGCCGCGAGCGAACGCACATCGTCGATCCGCGAGCGGGCGATGGTGTCGGCCGTTACAGCGCTGATGTTGATCGGGGCATCCTGCAGCGTGGTCTGGCGGCGGCTGCCGGTCACGACGATCTCGTCAGCGCCTGCCGGCGGCGCATCGGCCGATGCGGCGGGATCACCCGTGGCCTGTGCATTCGCCGGCAGCGCCGCCACGCCCGCCAGCATCGTCGCGCCGAACAGCGCAGCACGAGAAAAAGTCCTGACCATTCGATGTCCCCCGTTACGTCTCTATGCCCCTCGCCCTGGTCCATCCGTCCTTCAGGCGCTGCTCTGCGGCCCCGTCCTGGAGTATTACGATTTGGTCAAAACGCGCACACCGCCATGGGTCGTTTGACGTAAGCGGGCGGAAGGCATCGGCCCGAAACGGGATTCCATCGCGCTGAAAAGGCAGGCGCCTAGCGGGGCGACACCCGCCACCATGACAAGGTGTGGACATCGTGGGCGGAGGTCCACACGCCGTTGCCGGCATGGCGCAGCGCGCCGCTCCCCTCCGCCTTGCCCAGCCGGGCGACGATGGCGAGCGATGCAGGATCGATCACGACCATCGTCTGGTCGGCGGTGGTGCGGAGCCAGACCGCCCCGCCGCCCGTATCGATGTCGCCATAGAGCAGATTCGCGCCCACCTTGACGCGGCCGGTGATCTCGCCGCTGCGCGGATCGATGCGCGCGACGGTGCCGTCGCCCTGCTCCTGCACCCACACCGCCCCTTCGCCGGCCGTTAGGAAGCCCGGCTGCGTACCCAAAGTAATTCGCCGCACGACCGTGCCGGCCTTGGGATCGATCTGCTGCAGCGATCGCCCGGCGCTGCTGACAGCCCACAGTGAGCCGAACCCGAAAGCCAGATAATGCGTGCCCGGATCGACCGCGATCGTGGAGACGATGCTGTTCGTCGCGGGGTCGATCCGGGCGATCGCGCCGGCATCGTCGCTCGGCACCCAGATCGATCCCGCGCCGGCGACGACGTTCGTTTCGCCCTTCGGATTGGCGATGCCGGTGGGGATGCGCGCCACGATCCGCGCCGTGGCGAGGTCGATCCGCACGACCGAGGCGTCCTTGCAGTCCGCCACCCATAGCGATCTCGCCGCCACCGCCATCGCGCCGCAAGGTCCGTTCATCACGACGCTGGCGCGCTTTCCCGCGCGCGACCAGCGTTCTACCCGGCCCTTGTTGGTCGCCCACACGCCATCGCCGTCGACCGCGAGGAAGTCCGCAAAGCCCGGCACCGCGATCGTCTGCGCCTTGACCGCGATCGGAGGATTGGACGGTTCCGCCGCGAGTACCGGCGCGGCGGCGATCAGCAGGGGCAGCAGCGCTATCGCCCGGCGCGCGCGCCGATCATGCGTGCGGGCAAGGGCCGTTCGCGTCGATGATGTCGAGGGCAAGGCGTCATCTCCTGATGATTGCGGACGATAGGATATGGAAAAGGCGCATGCGCAAGCTCGCCCGGCGCGGGTGCGCCGCGCTTCCGGCCGGTATGCGGATGTGCATCACGCGACGGGGGAGCCATATATCCCGATCACGTACGTCGT
>CAJYJW010000150.1 GCA_913775025.1 uncultured Sphingomonas sp.
GGCGGCCCGGGCTTGTCCCACCGTCGCGATCTTGTCACAGCCGGGCGATAGCCGCAGGCGCCATACAGCCGAGAGAATGATCCATGCGCCTTCCCCTCGCTCTACTGCTTCTCGCCCTTCCGGCGGCCGCCATCGCCGCGCCGCCGCCGCCCAAGCTGATCGTCGCCATCTCCATCGATCAATTCAGCGCCAATCTGTTTGAGGAATGGCGCCCGCGCTACACCCAGGGGCTCACGCGCCTCGCCGGGGGCATCGCCTACCCCAGCGGTTACCAAAGCCACGCTGCCACCGAAACCTGCCCCGGTCATTCGACATTGATGACAGGCCGTCACCCGAACAAGACGGGGATCGTCGCGAACACGATGCGCGACGAGGCGACGGGCAAGTCCGTCTATTGTCTAGCCGACGATAGCGTCGTGCTGGCGCATGACGCGAAGGTATCGGCCGTCGGGCCGAAGCGGCTTATGGTCGATACGCTGGGGGAATGGCTGAAGGCGGCGTCGCCGCAAAGCCGCGTGGTATCGATCTCCGGCAAGGATCGCGGGGCGATCACCATGGCGGGGCATGCGCCCGACGGCGTATTCTGGACGTTTCCCGGCTATGGGTTCACCACTTATATTCGCCCAGGCGGTGATGCCGCGGCGGCGCTGGCCCCGGTCGCCGCGGTCAATGCGGGAAACGCCCGTATCTGGACGACACGTCCCACCTGGACTTATCGCCATCCGCAATGCCGCGCGCTTGCGGCGGACTGGTCGATCGGGGACACGACCTTCGCCTCCCGCCTGCCCCCCGCCAGCTACGCCACCGCCACCACTCCCGCCGACATCGCTCGCGCGGTGATGGCCTCTCCCGTCAACGATGAGATGACCCTGGCGGGCGCGCGACAGATGCTGCGCCACTACCGGCTGGGCCGGGGGCCGGCGACGGACCTACTGACCGTCAGCTTTTCCGCCACGGACCTGATCGGCCACATGTATGGCACGCGCGGGCCGGAAATGTGCGAACAGATGTATCGGCTGGACGCGACCATTGGCGTGCTGCTCAAGGATATCGACGCGCTTCGCATACCCTATCTCGTCGTCCTGACCGCCGATCATGGTGCCTCTGATCTGACGGAGCGGCTGGCATCGCGCGGTTACCCCGCGCATCGCGTGAATACGGCGGGGATCGTGGCGCGCGTCAATCAGGCGGCCATGGCGGCAACCGGTCTTTCCACGCCGCCCTTGTCCGGGGGGTTGGACGAGCTTGTCGTCGCGAGCACGGTTTCGGCGGCGGATCGCCCCCGCGTGCTGGCCGCCGCCAAGGCCGCGCTGGCGCGGGAGGCCGATGTCGCGGCCGCCTTCACCATCGACGAACTGCTGGCCACTCCCATGCCGAAGGGCATTCCCGCCGATGAACTCAGCCTACGCGAACGCTTCGCCGAGAGCGCCTGGCCTGGCAGGTCGGGTGACTTGATGGTCGCGCTTAAGCCGGAGCTGACAGCCGATGCCAAGCCAAATGGCCCTGTCGCGGGGCACGGCAGCCCGTGGAACTACGATCGCCGGGTGCCGATCCTCTTCTGGTGGAAGGGCGCGCCAGACGAGACGCGCTTCCTGCCCGTCGAAACGGTCGACATCGCCCCCACCCTCGCCGCCGTCGTCAAAGTGACGCCGCCGGCGGATGTCGATGGTCGTTGCCTGCCCGTCGCGGCGGCCTGCCCCGCCCCCCGCTGACGGCCCGTTGCACTGCGGGGGTTGGCATCGGCAGTGCATCGCCCACATAAGGCACAGGCGTTAAGGGAGGATGCAGGTGGCGACATTGGGGATGAGTGCGGCGGAACGCGACGCTATCGAGGCGTTCAAGCGCGACGTCGTCGAACCTTCGATGACGAGCCTGGTCATACTCGATTTCTGGGCGGAGTGGTGCGGCCCCTGTAAGCAGCTTGGCCCGGTGCTGGACAAGGTCGCGACGGAATATGCCTCGCGCGGCGTGAAGCTTGTCAAGATCGATGTCGAAAAGGACAAGATTCTCGCAGCGCAATTCCGGGTTCAGTCGATCCCGACGGTCTATGCGCTGTTCCAGGGTCAGCTCGTCGCCGATCTCACCAGCGCCCGCACCGAGGCACAGCTCAAGGCGACGCTCGACCAGATCCTCAAGCAGATCCCGGTACAGAGCGCGGAGAGCGATCTTCAGCAGGATATCGCGCCCCTGATCGAGATGGGCGAGGAGGTGCTTGAGAGCGGGGACGCCGAACGCGCCCTCTCAATTTTCTCGCAGATCGTTGAGATGGCACCCGAGGATCCCGCCGCGAACGCAGGGCTGGCGCGCGCGCTCCTCCTCGCGGGGCAGGCAGACGAGGCGGAGGCCGTGCTCGACGCGCTGCCCGCCGACAAGGCGAAGGACGCCGGCGTGGCGCGGGCGCGGGCCGCCATATCGCTCGCGCGGGATGCCAGGCCGGTGGATGATCTCACCGGCCTGCGGGATCGCATTGCGGCCGATCCCGAAGATCACGCGGCCCGTTTCGAACTGTCGGGTGGCCTGATGGCAGTGGGCGATCGCGAAGGCGCGGCCGATGCGCTGCTCGATATCATCGCACGAGACCGCGACTGGAATGAGGGCGCAGCCCGGTCTCAACTGCTGAAACTGTTCGAGGCGGTAGGGCTTGGCGATCCCTGGGTCAGTGCACAGCGTCGTCGCCTCTCCGCTTTGCTGTTCACCTGTTGGCCGTTTCCCGTCTCTCGATATTTCCGCTGGCCGGGGCCTTGCTGTTCCCCCGGATGCAACTGCCGCTGCATATCTTCGAGCCACGCTATCGTGCGCTCGTATCCGATGCGCTCGCCCGCGATCGACGGATCGGGATGATCCAGCCGCGCGGGGGAGGCCCACGTCCGCCGTTGTTCGATGTCGGTTGCGTCGGCCGTATCGCGCAGGTGGATGCACTGGACGACGGTCGATTCAACCTGGTGCTCGAAGGCCTGTCGCGCTTCCGCATGATCGCCGAGCGGGAGGTGGACACTGCGTTCCGCCAGATCGACGCGGAATTCGGCGGCTTTGAAGATGGACCGCCCGACGATCCCCTGTCGATGATCGCGCGCGCCGAGATCGAGCGGGAGTCGCGTCGCTTTGCCGAGGCGCGTGGCTATGTCGTCGATTGGGATGCGGTGGGCCGGCTGGATGATGAATCGCTCGTAAATGGCATCGCGCAAATCGCTCCATTCGATGCCGCCGCGAAACAGGCGCTGCTCGAAGCACCGACGATGACGGCACGGGCGGACCTGCTCGTCCAGTTTCTCAACTTCTTTGGTCGTAGCGACGAGGACGGCGCGACGCTGCAATGAGCGATCCCGCACGCTTGGACCCCGCCCTGCTTGCGACGCTGGTTTGCCCGTTGACGCGCGGTCCGCTGCGGCGTGATGCGGATATGGGTGAGCTGATATCGGAAGATGCCCAGCTCGCTTATCCGATCCGTAACGGTGTCCCGGTACTGCTAGTGGACGAGGCGCGGTTCATCGGCTGATCGGAATTAGATCGTCGCCCCTTGCAGCAATCGCGGCAGGGCACCGGTTTCCCCCCTGGCCTCCGCCATGAAGCGATCCTTGAGAGGCTGGATGCGCTGCACCGCGCTGAGGCCGAAACGCCGCACCGCCGCCGCCGGGCGGCCTTTCAGGCCGAACAGGCGTGTCAGTCCGTCCGTTGCCGCCGCGACCATGAACGTGTCCAACGCCCGCCAGCGCTCGTATCGGGCCAACCCTTGCGCGTCGCCCGGATCAAGACCCAGCCGCCGCGCCTCCACCAACACCTCGACCAGCGCCGCGACATCCCGGAAACCGAGATTGAGGCCCTGCCCAGCGATCGGATGGATGCCATGCGCCGCGTCTCCAACCAGCGCAAGCCGCTCGCCAGTGATACGGGCGGCATGGTGGAAGCCGAGCGGATAGGTGGACCGTGGCGAGGCAATGCTGATCGCGCCGAGCAGCCCCCCCATTTTCTTTTCCGCCTCCATGGCGAACCCGCGCTCGCCTAGCGCCAGCATGCCCGCCGCATCAGCACTCGCCACCGTCCACACGATGGCCGACCGATGACGGCCTTCCTCATCGTCGATCAGCGGAAGGATAGCGAATGGGCCGGCGGGATAGAAGATCTCGTGCGCGATCCCGCCATGCGGGCGTTCGTGCCGGATCGAGGCAATGATCGCCGAGTGATCGTAGCGCCATGTCGCGATATTGATCCCCGCCGCGCCGCGTGTCGGCGAGTTTCGCCCCTCCGCCGCGACCAGCAGAGCGCCGCGAACGAATTGCCCGTCTTCCAGCGTCACCTGAACGCCGGCGGAATCGCGGTTCACCTTCGCCGGCCGCGCGGGCGTGTACAGCGTGATGCGATCGCCCGCTTCCGCAGCGGCGCGCAGCGCCACCCGCAACCTGCGGTTCTCGAACATGATGCCGACCGCCCCATCCTCCGGCGCGGGATCGAAGACGAGGCCACCCGGCGCCAGCCCGTCGCTGACGCGGATCGCGGCTATCGGGCACCCCTGCCCCTCCAGCCGGTCCGCCACGCCGATCGCCTGCAGCATCCGCCACGGCGCGCTGGCGATAGCGGACGCGCGTCCGTCAAAGTCAGCTGCAAGCGTGGTGGCGGGCGGTGCCGGATCGATGACGGCGCAGGACAGGCCATGCGCGTCAAGCGCGATCGCGAGGGTGAGGCCGACGAGGCCACCGCCCAGGATGATGACGTCGTGGGTGATTTCCATCCGTGAACCATGCCGCGCCGCGCCGCACGCCGCAACCACCGCTATTTGCGCAACCAGTGCGCGCGGACGAAATAAGCGGTGATCGCGATCGAGATTATCATGCAGATCAGCAGCAGCCATTCGAAACCATGCGGATCCTGCGCGAACGGGATGCCGCCGACGTTCATTCCGAACAATCCGGTCAGGAAGGTAAGGGGCAGGAAGACCAAGGCGACGATGGACAACAGCAACGATCGCGTCTCGATGATCTCTGACCGCAGGTCGGAAAGTTGCTCGTGCAGCAGCGCCGATCGTTCGCGCACCGCCTCCAATTCCTCGGCCATGCGGGCGAAACGATCGGCCGCGCCGCGCAGATGGAGGCGGTCGTCGTCTTCCAGCCAGTCCACGTCGAGTTCGGCGAGCCGCTCGAGCGCCTGACGCTGCGGCACGACGAAACGGCGATAGCCGATCGCCAGACTGCGTGCCTTGCCGATCTTGCGCCGGTTGAGCCACGCCTGGTCGGCGTCCAGCGAAGCCTCGCATCCATCGATCGTGTCGCCCAGGGCCACCACTTCGGGGTCAAGCGCATAGGTGATTTCCGTCGCCAGCGCCGAGACGAGATCGCCGGGATCCCTCAAAGCTCCCTTGTCCATCTGCGCCCGAACGGCATCCAGCGCGGCGATCGTGCGGTAGCCGACCGAGATCACCCGCCCCCGCTCCGCCCACAGGCGGATCGAAACGAGCGGGTCCGGGTCGTCCCCCGGGGTCGCGCCCAATCCGCGCAGGTTGATGAGCGCGCCCTGATCGATCGCCTCGCACCGCGGGCGGGTCTCGATCGCGGTCAGCGCCTGCACCACCAGCGGCGACAAGCCCGATGCCTCCTGAAGCCAGCGGCGCTGCGCTTCGTCCCGCCCATCGATATGCCGCCACTGAAACGTCCCGCCGTCGATTTCTTCTGCGTCTGGCAAGGGCATGTCGCTCATCGGTCGCTCCAGCGCAGATCGATGGACAGGCCGGGGAGGCCGCCTGTCGGGTGGCTGGCCGCAATCCGCGCGGCATCGGCGCGCGCGCGCGACAGGATGGCGTCTGGCACGTCAGGCTGGTGGAAGATGCGATCGCACTGGCCGAGCAGGCGTGCCTCACGCAGGGTCAGATCATCCGGATCGCCGGAGCGGAGCAGAATGACGACCAGCCCGGACGGGATCGTCCGTTCCGGTGCGCTCAGCCACGTATCGATCGCCCCCGCCGCCGGCGTCGCCGCCGGATCCAGCGGCCCACCTCCGGCAAGAGCCGTATCGATCGCGCGGCGGCGACGATCCGCCTCCGGCCAACGCTGGCGGATCGCGGCGCGCGCGGCATGCAACCCCTCCGCCAATTTGCCCAGCCCTGCCGGCAACATCGCCTCGATACGTTGCCGCAGCACCTTGGCGAGCCCCGCCGACATGCCGCCGGTGCCGATCGCGATCAGCACCGGATCGCGATCGACGATGGCGGGCAGCGTAAAATCACAGAGGTCCGGCCGGTCCACCGCATTCACCAGCACGCCCCGCGCGCGCAGCCTCGCGACGGCCTCCTCCGGGAAATCGAGAGCGACGATGGCGAGCGCGGCGGCGGCCCCCTCCCCTACGATCTCCGCGCCGGCCCGCTCAAGCAGGCGGCGCTTGGCATCCGCAACGCCCCCCTCGCCCAGCAGAATGACCGGGCGGCCGTTCAGCCGGACGAAGAGCGGCAGGCTGTGCGTATGCCCTCGCTACAGCGTCTTGAGGAAGGCGCGCACGTCATCGGCGAGGTCGGCGCGCTCCAGCGCGAGCGCGACGTTGGCCTGGATGAAGCCCGCCTTGTCGCCGCAATCATGCCGCACGCCGTCGAACGTCTGCGCGTGGAACGGCTGGACGCCGATCAGCTTGGCCATGGCATCGGTCAGCTGGATCTCGTTGCCGGCCCCCCGCTCGCCCTTCGCCAGCAGTTCCATGATCTCGGGCTGCAAGATATAGCGGCCAACGACGGCGAGGCGCGAGGGCGGGTTCGTCTTCGGCTTCTCGACCAAGCCGCGCACCTCGGTCACCGCTCCGTCGGCTGCGCCGGGATCGACGATGCCGTAGCGATCGGTATGCGCCTCCGGCACCTCCAGCACCGATACGACGTTGCCGCCCTTCGCTGCATAGGTTTCAGTCATCTGCTTGAGGCAGGGCGATGCGGGGTTCCACAGCAGTTCGTCCGGCAGGAGCACGGCGAACGGTTCGTCGCCGATCAGGTCGCGCGCGCACCATACGGCATGGCCGAGGCCGAGCGGCTCCTGCTGGCGGATGAAGGCGGCGTGGCCGGGGGCAAGCCGCGTATCCGCGATCAGATCGAGAATGTCGTGCTTGCCCTTTTCGTTCAGGGTCGCCTGCAATTCGTAGGGGATATCAAAATAGTCCTCGATCGCGGCCTTGCCCCGGCCGGTCACGAAGATCATCTGCTCGATGCCGGCCGCGCGCGCTTCATCGACCGCATATTGGATCAGCGGTTTGTCGACGACGGGAAGCATCTCCTTCGGCACGGCCTTGGTGGCGGGAAGAAAACGGGTGCCGAGCCCCGCAACGGGGAAGACGGCCTTGCGGACAGGTTTCACAGTTTCTCCTTCGCGAGCCATGGCGGCAGGCTGTCAGCGGCGATCAGCGCCTCGATGGGTTGGCGCGCTCGTACTATCGACCAATCGTTACCGGACACCATCACCTCCGGCGTCAGCGGCCGGCTGTTGTAGGTACCGGCCATGGTCGCGCCATAGGCCCCCGCCGTCATGAAGGCGAGGAGATCGCCCGGCCCCGTTTCGTCCATAACGCGATGCATCGCGAACGTATCACCGCTTTCGCAGACCGGGCCAACGACGTTGGCAGTGAAGCGATCCCCGCTTGGCGTGACGGCGCGTATATCGTGCCACGCGTCATACAGGCTGGGGCGCATCAGGTCGTTCATCGCCGCATCGACGATGACGAACGGCTCGTTCACCCCCTGCTTCACGCGGATGACACGGGTGAGGAGAACGCCCGCATTGCCGACGATCAGCCGCCCCGGCTCGAACACCAACCGCACCTGCCACCCGGCGGTGACGCGGCACACCATCGCGCCATAATCGGCAGGCAGCGGCGGCGGCGGCAGGGCGGGATCGTAAGGCACACCAAGCCCACCGCCAAGATCAGCGACATCGATACGGTGACCGGCGCGCCGCAGCGACTCGATCAGTCCGCCGATGCGGCCGAACGCCGCCTCCAGCGGCGCAAGATCGGTCAGCTGGCTGCCTATATGCACCGCCACGCCCTGCACCGACAGACCCGGCAGATCGCGCGCCATGGCATAGGCGGCCTGCGCCCGATCATAAGCCACGCCAAACTTGTTCTCGGATTTGCCGGTGCTGATCTTTGCATGGGTGCCGGCATCGACATCGGGGTTGATGCGGAACGCGACGGGCGCGACCTTGCCCAGTGACACCGCCACCGCGGACAACATCTCCGCCTCGGGCTCGGACTCAAGATTGAATTGATAGATGCCGTGGTTCAGCGCCAGCGCCATCTCGTCCGCCGTTTTTCCGACGCCCGAAAAAACGATGCGATCGGCCGATACCCCGGCATTCACCGCGCGCAGCAGCTCCCCGCCCGAGACGACATCCGCGCCGAGGCCCGCCGCCGCCAGCGTCGCCAGCACGGCCGCGTTCGGATTGGCTTTCACCGCGAAGGCGATCAGCGGCGCCTGCGGCAGTTGATTTAGCGCCTCACTGAACACTTGCGCATGGCGCACCATCGTGGCGGTGGAATAGACATAGAGCGGCGTGCCGACCGCCGCGGCGATCGCGGGCAGCGGCACATCCTCGACGTGCATCACGCCGTCCCGCATTTGAAAATGATCCATATCGGTCAGCCTGGCGGGGGGAGGTCGAAGCGGTCGTCCGGCCGCTCCTCGGATTTCAGCAGCAGCTCCTCGCTGCGTTCCGGCCGCTCGCCGGTGCGGGGCGTCAGCAGGTCGGCGGAGGTGGGCTGGGTCGCGGCCAAGGCCGGCTTCGGCGGCAGCGAGGCGCCAGGCTTTGGCATCAGCGCTTCACGCTGGCCGCATCCGGCCAGCAGGATCACGCCGAGCAGGAGGATATGTTTCATGCATCCATCCCCAGGGCCGCCCGTGCCTCGGCCACGCGCGCGCGCACCTGATCGGGCGCGGTGCCGCCATGGCTCGCCCGGCTTGCGACCGAGGCATCGACGCTGAGCGCGGCGAACACCCGCTGATCGATCCGGTCATCGATCTCCCGCAGTTTGTCGAGCGGGAGCTGATCGAGCGCGACGCCAAGCCGTTCCGCCAGCCGCACCGCCATGCCGGTGATGTGATGCGCCTCGCGGAACGGAATGTCGGCCACGCGCACCAGCCAGTCGGCAAGATCGGTCGCGGTGGCGAACCCCATCTCGGCAGCGGCGCGCAGGCGATCCTTGCGGAAGGTCGCGGTCTCCACCATCCCCGTCATCGCCGCGATGGACAAGGCGAGGAGATCATGCGCCTCGAACACGGGCGGCTTATCGTCCTGCATGTCCTTCGAATAAGCGAGCGGCAGGCCCTTCATCGTCATGGTGAGCGAAACCATGCAGCCGGCGATCCGCCCGCTGTGCCCGCGCACAAGCTCGGCAGCATCCGGATTGCGCTTCTGCGGCATGATCGAGGAGCCGGTGGAATAGGCATCCGGCAGCGCCACGAAGCCGAACGGCTGGCTGGCCCAGATGATGAACTCCTCCGCCAGCCGGCTGAGGTGCAGCGCGCACTGCGTCGCCGCCATCAGATAGTCGAGCGCGAAGTCACGATCGGAAACGCTGTCGAGAGAATTGGCGGTCGGCCCGTCGAAGCCAAGCGCCGCCGCCGTCGCGTGCCGATCGATCGGAAAGCCCGTACCAGCCAGCGCCGCCGCCCCCAGCGGCGAGCGGTTGAGGCGCACCCGTGCATCGGCAAAACGGCTGCGATCCCGCGCGATCATCTCGTAATAGGCCATCAGATGATGGCCGAGCGTCACCGGCTGCGCCACCTGAAGGTGCGTGAAGCCAGGCATCACCGAGGCTGCATGATCCCCCGCGCGCGTTACAAGTGCGATTTGCAAGGCCCGCAGCCCCGCCTCCACGGCATCGATCGCGTCCCGCACCCACAAACGGAAATCGGTCGCGACCTGATCGTTGCGTGATCGGGCGGTGTGCAGCCGCCCCGCCGCCGGGCCGATCAGTTGGGCCAGCCGACTCTCGGTCGCCATGTGAATGTCTTCGAGCGCCAAGTCCTCGGGAACCCCCGCCTCGGCATATTCGCCGGCGACCCGCGCGAGGCCATCGGCGATCGCCGCGCCGTCGTCCGTCGAAACGATGCCGTTCGCGGCGAGCATCGCGACATGCGCCTGCGATCCGGCTATATCCTGTCGCCAGAGTCGTTTGTCGAACGGGATCGAGGCGTTGATCTCGCGCATCACCGCGGCCGGGCCTTCGGCGAAGCGCCCGCCCCACATCGAATTGGAGCCTTCCGTGCGGTCTGTGATTGCCCTGGTCCTTCTCGTCTCGCTCGCCGCCTGCGATAAGCAAGAGCCCAAAGCGCCGCAAGGTGCCGCCGCCGAGATGGGCGAAAGCATCGGCAAGGTCGATATCAGCAACGCCGGCAAGCAGGCCCCCGCAATGCCGTTCAACGGCCCCGCAGGCGGCCCGGCCACGCTGGCGGCATTCCGCGGCAAGCCGTTGCTGGTGAACCTGTGGGCGACATGGTGCGGCCCGTGCGTGCGCGAGATGCCGACGCTGGACGCACTGGCAGCCCGCGAGGCGGATCGTTTCAAGACGATCGTCGTGTCGCAGGATCTTCAAGGGCAGCAGGTCGTCGCGCCATTCTTCGCCAAGAAAGGCTTCAAGACGCTAGAGCCCTATACCGATACGAAAAATGTGCTGATGACGGCGCTTGCCACCGATACGCTGCCGACGACGATCTTCTATGATGCCGCCGGCAAGGAGCAATGGCGCGTCATGGGGGCTATGGACTGGCAAGGAGAGCGGGCGAAAACCCTGATCGACGGGGCGCTCAATCCGCCCGGCAAAGGGTAAGCCAGGGCAATTCCGCCGCTGGCTATCCTATCAGGCACTGTCGGCGTCATCGTTGTACAGACCGGGGCGAGCGGACCGTCACTCGCCCCAGCCTATATCATTCTGCGTAAAGGGCCTTCACGCCGGGGAGGTCCTTGCCCTCCATCCACTCAAGAAAAGCGCCCCCGGCGGTCGAGACGAAGGTGAATTCGTCCGCCACGCCGGCCTGATTGAGCGCCGCGACGGTATCGCCGCCGCCTGCAACGGAGACCAGCGAGCCGCCGGTCGTCAGCGCCGCCGCCGTGCGCGCCAGCGCGACCGTGGCGGCATCGAACGGCTCGGTCTCGAACGCGCCCATCGGCCCGTTCCACACCAGGGTGCGGCAATTCTTGAGCACGTCGCCCAGCGCCTCGACCGCATTGGGGCCGACATCGAGAATCATCTCGTCCGCCGCCACTTCATGTACGTTCACCGTGCGAACCGGCGGGTTGGAGCGGAATTCCTTGGCCACCACGACGTCGTAGGGCAGATGGACGGTGCAGTTCGCCTTGTCCGCCGCATCGAGGATCTCGACTGCCGTATCGGTCAGGTCATGCTCGCACAGCGATTTGCCCACATCCACGCCGCGTGCTGCGAGAAACGTATTCGCCATGCCCCCGCCGATGATGAGGTGATCGACCTTGGCGACCATCTGCTTCAGCACATCCAGCTTGGTGGAGACTTTCGCGCCGCCAACCACGGCGGCAACCGGATGCTCCGGCGTTCCGAGCGCTTTCTCCAGCGCCTTCAGCTCCGCCTCCATCGCGCGACCCGCATAGGCCGGTAGCGCGCGCGCCAGCCCTTCGGTGGAGGCGTGGGCGCGGTGCGCAGCGGAGAAGGCATCGTTGACGTAGAGATCACCGAGCTTTGCCATCGCGGCGATCAGCGCGGGATCATTCTTCTCCTCACCGGATTGAAAACGGGTGTTTTCCAGGATCGCGATGCTGCCATCCCCGAGCTTGGCGATCGCATCGGCCGCATCGTCGCCCTGACAATCGTCGATGAACGTCACCTCGCGGCCCAGCACGTCCTGCAGCGGACGGGTGATGCGGGCAAGCGACATATCGGGGTTCCGCGCGCCCTTGGGGCGGCCGAAATGCGCGAGGATCAGCACCTTGGCGCCCTTGTCGGCCAGTTCGCTGATCGTCGGCGCGGCGGACCGGAGCCGCGTATCATCGGTGACCCGCCCGTCCGCCATGGGCACGTTCAGATCCTCGCGGACGAGAACGCGCTTGCCCTTGATGTCACCCAGATCGTCCAGCGTGCGGAACTTGCTCATGTCGCTTCCACCCTTACTATATCGCCGATCACGATCGGCCCGCCGGCGATCACCCGCGCCAGGACGCCACCGCGCCACTCCGGGATCAGCGCCGGCCACAGCCCCTGATGCTGCTCATCCATCCGCCGGCAGGGATCGCACTCGCCGGTGATCTCCAGCTTGCACGATCCGCCGATGGTTATGTAGTCACCCGCGCGCTGCGGCAGGCGCACCCCCTGAACCAGCAGGTTGGCCCGCCGCGTCGTCCAGGCAAGCCCGGTGCCGAGTTCGGCCTCGATGGCTTCCCAATCCTCGATGCGCATTATCGAGACCTGCCGCCGCGTGCTGCGGCCTGGGCGCGCCCGGCCGCGAAAGCAATCCGCTACCCCGGTCTCCAGCGTGACGTCGGCCGCCTCCAGCGCCTCCATCGGCGCGCGCGGGGCGGGCCGGCGGGCGATGCCGAGGAGGCGGCCGCTCATGGGATCAGAGGAATTTCGCGATCGCGCCGGCGGTGTCCACCATCCGGTTCGAGAAACCCCACTCATTGTCGTACCAGGAAAGCACGCGCACCAGCTTGCCTTCCAGCACCGCCGTTTCCAGGCTGTCGACCGAGGAGGAGTGCGCATCGCCGTTGAAATCGATCGAGACGAGCGGATCGGTGACATACTGGAGGATGCCCTTGAGCGGCCCATTCTCCGACGCCGCCTTCAGCGCGGCGTTCACCTCTTCCTTGGTCGTGTCCCGCTTCGGCGTGAAGGTAAGGTCGACCACCGATACGTTCGCGGTCGGCACGCGGATCGCCGATCCGTCCAGCTTGCCCTTCAGTTCAGGCAGCACCTCGCCCACGGCGCGGGCGGCGCCCGTCGTCGTCGGGATCATCGACATGGCGGCGGCGCGGGCGCGGCGCATGTCGGAATGGATCTGGTCGAGGATTTTCTGGTCGTTGGTGTAGCTGTGGATCGTCGTCATCAGGCCGCGCTCGATGCCGATGGCGTCGTTCAGCACCTTGGCGATCGGGGCGAGGCAGTTTGTGGTGCACGACGCGTTCGACACGATCTTGTGATCGGCATTGATCTGATCGGCGTTCACGCCGAACACGACGGTCAGGTCCACGCCCTTGGCCGGCGCGGAGATCAGCACGCGCTTGGCGCCCGCATCGAGATGCTTCTGCGCGCTTTCGCGATCGGTGAAGAAGCCGGTGCACTCCAGCGCGATATCCACGCCATTGGCAGCGTGCGGCAGGTTCGCCGGATCGCGCTCGGCCGTTACCTTGATGCGCTTGCCGTCGATGATGAGGTCGTTGCCGTCAGCCTCGACCGTGCCGGCATAGGTGCCGTGCACGCTGTCACGCTTGAACAGCAGCGCGTTGGACTTGGCGTCCGCCAGATCGTTGATCGCGACCAGTTCAAGGCCGCTTTCCGGGCGCGCCAGCACCGCACGCGCGACGAGGCGGCCGATGCGCCCGAAACCGTTGATCGCTACCTTTACCGCCATGCTCTTAGCTCCCGTTCTTCGCCAGCGCCGCGAGGATTTGCGGCGCGATATTGTCGGGCGTCAGCCCGAAATGCTGATAGAGCGCGGGCGCAGGCGCAGAGGCGCCGAACCCGTCGATGCCGAAGCGCAGGCCACGCGCCATGGTATAGCGCTCCCACCCGATGGTGGTGCCCGCCTCGATCGAGACACGCAGGATCTCGTCCGGCTGAACATCCGGCAGCACGTCGTCTTTGTAGGCCTGCGGCTGCGCATCGAAGCGCGACCAGCAGGGCATGGAGACGACATCCGCGCCGATGCCCTCCGCCTCCAGCCGATCGGCCGTGCCGAGCGCGATCTCCACCTCGGACCCGCTGGCGATCAGCACGACCCTGCGCTCAGCCTTGGCGGCGCGCAGGCGGTAGGCACCCTTGGCGGAGAGGTTTTCGCTAGCGTTGTCGCGGATTTGCGGCAGGTTCTGACGAGACAGCGCAAGAAGCGAGGGGCCGTCCGCTTTCTCCAGCGAAAGCGCCCAGCATTCCGCCGTCTCGATCGTATCGGCCGGGCGATAGACATCGAGGTTCGGGATAAGCCTCAGCGACATGACATGCTCGATCGGCTGGTGCGTCGGACCATCCTCGCCCAGGCCGATCGAGTCGTGGGTCATCACGTAGATCGCGCGAATCTGCTGAAGGGCGGACAGGCGGATCGCCGGACGGCAGTAATCCGAGAAAACGAGGAAGGTGCCGCCGTAGGGGATCACGCCGCCGTGCAGCGCCATGCCGTTCATGGCGGCGGCCATGCCGAACTCTCGGATGCCGTAGTAGATATAGCGCCCGCCGTAATTATCGGCGGTCAGCGGCTGCTGGCTTTTCGTCTTGGTGTTGTTCGAACCGGTCAGGTCGGCCGATCCGCCGATCGTCTCCGGCAGCAGATCGTTGATCGCGCCAAGCGCCAGTTCGGAGGCGCGGCGTGTCGCGACCTTTTGAGGATTGGCGATCAGCTCCGCCTGATAGGCATCGAGCGAAAAGCCGTCCGGCAGGCGACCGGCCATCCGCCGCTCGAACTCGGCGCGATCGGGGTGCGCGGCGAGGCGCTTCTCCCAGCCGCCCCGCGCCTCACCATGCCGCGCGCCAAGTTCGCGCCAGGCGGCGACGATCGGCTCGGGCAACACGAAGTCGGGCGATTCCCAGTCCAGCACCTGCCGCGCCGCCGCGATCTCGTCCGCCCCCAGCGGCGATCCGTGCGTGGCCGATGTGCCCTGCTTGTTCGGTGAACCGTAGCCGATGATCGTGCGGCAGGCGATCAGCGAGGGGCGCGGATCCGCCGCCGCTTCCGCCAGCGCCCGTTTCACGTCCTCGGGATCATGCCCGTCGCAGGCAACGGTGTGCCAGCCGCTCGCATCGTAGCGCGCGATGATATTCTCGCTGGAAGAAAGATCGACCGCGCCGTCGATGGTGATCTTATTGTCGTCCCACAGCACGTTGAGGCGTCCGAGCTTCAGGTGGCCGGCCAACCCCACCGCCTCGTGATTGATGCCCTCCATCAGGCACCCGTCGCCCGCGATCACCCAGGTGCGGTGGTCGACCAGATCATCGCCGAACACCGCGTTCAGATTCCGCTCGGCGATCGCCATGCCCACGGCGGTGGCGAACCCGGAGCCGAGCGGCCCGGTAGTCGCCTCAACCCCGGCCAGTTCAAAATTTTCGGGGTGTCCGGCGCAAGGGGAACCGAGCTGACGGAAATTGCGGATGTCGTCCAAAGTCGGCCGGGGATAGCCGGTGAGGTGGAGCAACGCGTAGATCAGCATCGATCCGTGGCCGGCGGACAGGACGAAACGATCGCGATCGGCCCATTTCGGCTCGGCCGGGTCGAACTTCAGGAAATCGCGGAACAGCACGGTCGCCGCATCCGCCATGCCCATCGGCATGCCGGGATGGCCGGAATTGGCCGCCTGCACCGCATCCATCGCAAGCGCCCGCACGGCATTGGCGAGCTGTTGCGTGCTGACGGTCATGATGCGGCCCTTACGGATGTGTCCCCGGGCTGCTTCCCCGAGTCGATGAACGATGGCGTTGGTCGCGCGCTCCTTTGTCCCGCGCGGCGGCCATCGTCAACCGGCGGGGGCTGCGCTTGCCGCGCGCGGTCAGCATGCTATTCGGCGTCGCCATGATCGACGATCGCCTCATCACCGCGTTCGACCGGCTGGAACAGGCGCTGATACGCCTGGAGGGCCGCTTGCCCGAACGCCTCGCCGAACGCCCCTCCCCGCCTGTCGAGGCCGCGGAGGACAGTCGATACGGCGAACTGGAGGCGCGGCATGCCGCTTTGCGCGCCCGCACGGCGGCCGCCGTCAAACGTCTCGGCGAATTGATCGACCCTGTATCGGGAGCGTCCCTTGGCGAGCGTTGAGGTTATCATCGGCGGTCGCCGGCACGAGCTTGCCTGCCGCGACGGGGAGGAGGCGCATCTTCGCGCCGTCGCGGCGATCGTCGATGCCACGGCGACCGCTGCCGCCCGGTCGATGGGCGGGATGAGCGAGGCGCGCCAGCTGCTGTTCACCGCGCTGATGCTGGCGGACGAACTGAGCGACGCGCGGGAG
>CAJYJW010000151.1 GCA_913775025.1 uncultured Sphingomonas sp.
CGGGCGTTCACATATGGGTGGACGGCGATGCCTGCCCGGTGAAAGACGAGATCTATAAAGTGGCGGCGCGCTACGCGCTGCCGGTCAGGCTCGTGACGAATGCTTTCATTCGGGTGCCCGCCGACCCGCTGATCCAGCGTGTCCTCGTCGGATCAGGCTTCGATGCAGCGGATGACTGGGTGGCCGAAGCGGCCTCACCGCAGAGCATCGTCGTAACAGCCGACATCCTACTCGCCGATCGCTGCGTGAAAGCCGGCGCTGCGGTGATCGGGCCGAACGGCCGCGCGTTCGATGCCGCGTCGATCGGGAATGCGGTGGCCACGCGCGCGCTGATGTCGGACTTGCGGGCCATGGACCAGATACGAAGCGGCCCGCCTCCCTTCTCGAAGGCGGACCGCTCTCGCTTCCTGTCGTCGCTCGATCAGGCGGCCGTACGACTGAGGCGCACGGCCTGATGGGGCTTAGCGCCCGCCGCGGTTCTTGCAGCGATCCTTAACGGTGCGGCTGCACATCGGATAGGTCGAGGGGTCGCCCGCCGCGGGCGCATTCGCCATCGGCGCTCCGCCGCCCATCGAATTCGCGGCAGGCGCAGGCGCGCCCGGCGGCTGCATGCCCGGCTGACCCATTCCCTGCTGATCCATACCCGGCTGCATCGCACCACCGGCCGGCGGCGGCGTCATCGAGCCGTCGGCAGGCGGTGTCATGCCGGCGTCGGGCGTGGCGGGCGCGGTGTCGGACTGCATCGGCTGGGCGGTCGGAGCCTGCCCCATATCCTGCGCCATCGCGGCGGTGCTGAACAGGATCGTGCTGGCGATCAGAAAAGCTTTCATGTCTCTCTCCACTCGAATGGCCGGATGCTTCGGGGAAGACATCGGCATGAACCCGGTGCGCGCCTTCATGGCAGCGGAAGGATCAACTCGCCCCGGCCGGATTTGTGCCGTGCCCGTATCAACCCCCTCGCAGAAGGCCGACCGCCACGTCCCGCTCGAACAGATACAGCGCCGTGCGCGCGGCGCGTCCGCGTGGTCCGTCCAGCCCCCCGTCGCGATCGACGAGAAGGCGCGCATCGTCCCGCGCGCTTTCGACCAGGGCGGCTTCCTGTTCCGGCGTAGCGAGGCGAAACAGCGCCTCACCCGATTGCCGGGTGCCCAGCACCTCGCCCGCGCCGCGCAATCGCAGATCCTCCTCCGCGATGAAGAAGCCGTCGGTGGAGGCCCGCATCGTCATCAGCCTCTGCTTCGCAGTCTCGCCCAAGGTGCGCCCGCCCTCGCCACCCGCCCCTTGCCAGAGCAACAGGCAGATGGAACGCCCCGCCCCCCGCCCAACGCGCCCGCGTAACTGGTGCAGCTGGGCGAGGCCGAACCGATCCGCCCCTTCGATCACGATCAGCGTCGCGTTCGGAACGTCCACCCCCACCTCGATCACTGTCGTGGCGACAAGTACCGAGAGGTCGGCGCGCTGGAAGGCCGACATTACGGCATCCTTCTCCGGCCCTTTCATGCGGCCGTGGATCAGGCCGACCCTGTCACCGAAACGCTCCGTCAGGGCGGCGGCGCGTGCTTCCGCCGCCGTCAGATCAGACATCTCGCTTTCCTCGACCAGCGGGCACACCCAATAGGCCTGCCCGCCGCCTGCGATATGCCGGCTTAGCCCTTCGATTACGTCGTCCAGCCGATCCACCGGCAGCACCTTCGTTTCGATCGGCTGGCGGCCCGGCGGCATCTCGTCCAGCCGGCTGACATCCATCTCGCCATATTGGCTGAGCGTCAGGGTGCGGGGGATCGGCGTCGCCGTCATTACCAGAAGATGCGGCGGCTGCTCGGCCTTTTGCGCCAGTAGCATCCTCTGCGCGACGCCGAAGCGATGCTGCTCGTCCACCACCGCCAGGCCGAGGCGGCGATAGGTGACGGCCTGCTGAAAAATCGCGTGGGTGCCGATCAATATGTCGATGCTGCCGTCCGCCAGCCCCATCAATGTCGATTCGCGTGCGCGTCCCTTGTCCCGCCCAGTCAGGATGGCAACGGAGACGGGCAGCCCGGCCAACTGGCGCGACAGGGTTTCGTAATGTTGCCGCGCCAGGATCTCGGTAGGGGCGAGCAGTGCACCTTGCGTGCCCGCCTCCACCGCTATCAGCAGCGCATTGAGCGCCACCAGCGTCTTGCCCGAGCCGACATCGCCTTGCAGCAGCCGCAGCATCGGCGTCGCTTGCTGCATGTCGCCCTCGATCTCGGCAATCGCGCGGCTTTGCGCGCCGGTGGGGGCATAGGGCAGGCGCAGGAGATTACGCAGCCGTCCGTCCCCGGCGAGCGGGACGCCCCGCCGGCGGCGGCTGGAGGCCCGCACCAGCATGAGGGCAAGCTGGTTCGCAAAGAGCTCGTCATACGCAAGCCGTTCGCGCGCGGCCTTGTCGGCTGGATCCGCGTGCGCGCAGCCGATCGCGTCACGCCACGTCGGCCAGCCGTGCTTCGCCCGCAGGCTGGGCTCGATCCACTCGGGCAGATCGGGGGCGCGGCCAACGGCCTGCTCGGCAAGCGCAGCCATGCGACGGCTGGTGATCCCCTCCGACAGGCCGTAGATCGGCTCGCGTTCGGGCAGCGTCGGCGCATCCTGGGGATCGAACACATGATCCGGATGGACCATCTGCATATCCTGCCCATAGGCATCGAGCTTGCCGGAAACGATGCGCGGCGCGCCCAGCGGCAGCAGCTTCTTGCCCCAGCCGGGCTTGCCGCCGAAGAAAAGGATACTCAGGATGTTGCCCGCCGCATCCTGCGCGCGCACTCGAAACGGCCCACGCCCGGCGGAGCTGCGATAGTCGATCGGCGTCACCGTGACGGTGATCACCCGCCCGATGTCCGCCGGATCGAGCACGGCCACCGTCTTGCGATCGACCCGGCCTGTCGGCAGATGGAACAACAGGTCGATGGCCCGGGTCAGCCCGAGCTTGTCGAGCGGTTTCTTGACGGCCGGACCGACGCCTTTCAGCGCCTCCACCTCGGCGAACAGCGGATTGAGTATGTCGGGACGCATGGCTAAGCGAGGTCTATAGCCAACCGTGCGGCGGCCGCCAGCGTCCGCTGCCTCCACCGCCTATCAGTCAGGATCCGGGATGGACCGCGCGACACGCCTGAAACGTCTGAAGTTCCGCGCATGGCATCGCGGCACGAAGGAGGCCGACTATATGATGGGCGGCTTCTACGATACCGGCGCCGCCGACTGGTCCGACGCGGAGGTGAACTGGTTCGAGATGCTGCTGGACGAAGAGGATGTGGACATCATGGGCTGGGCGATCGGCACCATCGCCGTGCCCGATCGATGGCAGGGGCCGATGATGGATCGCCTCAAGCGTCTCGACTATGTATCCATTCCGCAATGATTTTCTATATCCGGCGCTTCTATGGGCTGCCCGTTCCTGACGAAAGCGACATGCCCGCCCGATGACCGACCTCACACGCATTCTGAAGGCCGCCACGCCGTTGACGCTGGCGGGCGTACCTTCAGGCTTCCTGCCCTGGATGCTCGCCGACCTCGCCCGTGCCGCGCACGCAAAGGGTGCGCGCGCCGTCTTCGTGGCGGATGACGAAGCGGCGATGCGCGGGCTGGCGGACGCCGCCGGCTTCTTCGCATCCGAGCTTGAGGTGATCCAGTTCCCCGCCTGGGACTGCCTGCCCTATGATCGCGCTTCCCCCTCGCTCCGCGCCACCTCCGCCCGGCTTGCCACGCTCCACGCCCTCCAGCGAAAGCGAGACCGCCCGCAACTGCTGCTGACCACGGTGAACGCCGCTACGCAGCGCACGCTGACGCCGTTCCGCATCCGCCAGCTGGTCGCGAGGCTTGCGCCGGGGGAGCGGATCGATCGGGATTCGCTCGGCGAGCTGTTGCAGGCCAACGGTTATCTTCGCACCGATACGGTAGCGGATGCGGGTGAATATGCCGTGCGTGGCGGCCTCGTCGATCTGTTCCCGGCGGGCGAGGAACATGCGCTCCGCCTCGATTTCTTCGGGGACGAGATCGAGAGCGTGCGCCGCTTCGATCCCGCCGACCAGCGCACGATTGACCGGATCGATGGCTTCACCCTCCTTCCCGCCTCCGAGGTTCTGCTCGATGCGGACAGCGTGAAGCGGTTCCGCGCGGCCTATCGCGAGAAGTTCGGCGCGACCGCTACCGGTGATCCGCTCTATCAGGCGATCAGCGAGGGCCGGCGGCTTGCCGGCATGGAGCATTGGCTGCCTTTTTTCGAGGAGCGGCTGGCCACCCTGTTCGATCATCTCGCCGACGATGATGTGATCGTGCGCGATTCCGGTGCGGAAGGATCCGCCGAGGGGCGGTTCGAGGCGATTGCCGACTATCACGGCAACCGCGTGCGCGCGCAGTCGGCCGATCCGGGCAGCTATCGCCCGATCGCGCCGGATGCCCTCTATCTGAAGCCCAAGGAATGGACCGCCGCGATCGCCGATCGGCCGATCCATCTCGCCACCGCCTTTCACGAACCAGATAGCGCCACCGTGCTCGATTTCGCGGTCGGTGGCCCTCGCGACTTCGCGCCGGAACGGACGCAGGGCGTCAACGTCTATGAGGCGGTCGCCGAGCATGTCGAAGCCTTGCGCCGACAGAAGCGCAAGGTCGTGCTAGCCAGCTATTCGGCGGGCGCGCGGGAGCGGTTGACCGGCCTGCTGCACGATCACGGGCTGGACCGCACGACGCAGGTTGACGACTGGCAGGCCGCGCTCGGAAGCGACGCGCGCACCGGCGGCGTCGCGCTTGTCGTCGTGCCGCTCGATCACGGCTTCACCGCCCCCGGCGTAGCGGTGCTGACCGAGCAGGACATGCTAGGCGATCGCCTGGTGCGCCGGGCCAAACGCAAGAAGTCGGCCGATGCCTTTCTGGCCGAACTGGCAACGCTCTCCCCCGGCGATTTCGTCGTCCATGCGGATCACGGCATCGGGCGGTATGAGGGGCTGACCTCGATACCGGTCGGCACCGCGCCGCACGATTGCGTGGCGCTCAGCTATGCCGGCGGCGATAAGCTGTATGTGCCGGTCGAGAATATCGACATCCTTTCCCGCTACGGCAGCGAGAGCGAGGGGGTGCAGCTCGATCGCCTGGGCGGTGAGGCGTGGCAGCGCCGCAAGGCCAAGATGAAGGAGCGCATCCGCGAGATCGCGGGCGAGCTCATCAAGACCGCCGCTGAACGCGCGCTCCGCCCCGCCGATCTGGCGGAGCCGGACGCGGGCGGCTACCCCGCCTTCGTCGATCGCTTCCCCTATACCGAGACCGAGGATCAGGATCGCGCGATCGGCGACGTGCTGGAAGATCTCGCCAAGGGCACGCCGATGGACCGGCTCGTCTGCGGCGACGTGGGCTTCGGCAAGACCGAGGTGGCATTGCGCGCCGCCTTCGTGGCGGCGATGGCGGGGATGCAGGTGGCGATCGTGGTGCCCACCACATTGCTCGCCCGCCAGCATCACCGCCAGTTCGTCGAGCGGTTTGAGGGGTTTCCGATGAATATCGGCCGCCTCTCCCGCCTGGTACCCGCAGGCGAGGCGAAGAGGACCAAGGACGGTTTGGCCGACGGCACAATCGACGTGGTGATCGGCACCCACGCCATTCTTGCCAAGGGCATCGCCTTCAAGCGGCTCGGCCTCGTCATCGTCGATGAGGAGCAGCGGTTCGGCGTGACGCACAAGGAACGGCTGAAGGCGCTTAAGACCAACGTTCACATGCTCACGCTGACGGCGACGCCGATCCCCCGCACGTTGCAGATGGCGATGTCGGGTTTGCGCGAATTATCGGTGATCCAGACGCCGCCGGTCGATCGGCTGGCGGTGCGGACCTATGTGATGCCTTGGGATCCGGTGGTGCTGCGTGAGGCGCTGTTACGCGAGCATTATCGCGGCGGGCAGAGTTTCTTCGTCGCCCCCCGCATCGCCGATCTGCCCGATATCGAGGAGTTCCTGCGAAAGGAGGTGCCCGAGGTCCGCTTCGTGACGGCGCATGGCCAGATGAGCCCGACCGAGGTGGAAGAGCGGATGAGCGCCTTCTACGACAAGAAGTTCGAGGTGCTGCTGTCGACGACGATCGTGGAAAGCGGGCTGGATATTCCCAGCGCCAATACGCTCATCATCCACCGGGCCGATCGCTTCGGGCTGGCGCAGCTCTATCAGCTGCGTGGACGCGTGGGCCGATCGAAGACACGCGCCTATGCCTATATGACGACGCCCGCGACGCGGACGATCACCGAGACGGCGACCAAGCGCCTGCATGTTCTCTCGGACCTGGATACGCTGGGCGCCGGTTTCCAGCTTGCCAGCCATGATCTCGACATTCGCGGCGCGGGCAATCTGCTGGGAGACGAGCAGAGCGGCCACATCAAGGAGGTCGGTTTCGAACTCTACCAGTCGATGCTGGAGGAGGCGATTCTCGATGCGAAGGCCGGCGGCCTGCGCGAGGAGGCGGTGGCGAGCAATCGCGAGTTCTCGCCGCAGATCAATGTCGATGCGCCCATCCTGATCCCCGATGACTATGTACCCGATCTCGATTTGCGGATGGGCCTCTATCGCCGCATGAACGAAATCGAGGATGCGGCCGGCGTCGAGGCGTTTGCCGCCGAGATGATCGACCGGTTCGGCAAGCTGCCGGATGCGACCGATAATCTGCTGCGCGTCATTCAGATCAAGATGAACTGCCGCAAGGCCTGTATCGCAAAGCTGGATGCCGGCCCGCGCGGCGCGCTCGTCACGTTCCGCGACGATACGTTTCCCGATCTGCCGGGCCTGCTGAACTACGTGCAACGGCTCAAGGAGACGGCAAAGCTCCGGCCGGACAGCAAACTGGTGATCACGCGGGCGTGGCCCGATGCAAAGGCGCGATTGAACGGCGCGCTGCAACTCTCGAAGGGCTTGGCGAAGATATTGGCCTAATCCGTGCCGAGGTGGCTTCGGGTTGCCAAGCCGTAGCCGTGACATATGTGCAAAACAAAGGCCCGGCGGATCGCTTCGCCGGGCCTCTCCTGTTCTTCAGCCGGTCCGCGCTTAGCGGCGGTCACCCATGAACTGGAGCAGAAAGGTGAACATGTTCACGAAGTCGAGGTAGAGGGTCAACGCCCCCATCACCACGGCCTTGCCGGCGAAGTCGCTGCCGGCGACCTGAAAATACATGCTCTTGATCTTCTGCGTGTCATAGGCGGTCAGGCCCGCGAACAGCAGCACGCCGATCCCGCTGATGACCAGCTGCATCACCGGCGATTGCAGGAAGATGTTAATCACCATCGCGACCAGCAGACCAACGACGCCCATGATCAAGAAGGTGCCGAACGCCGACAGATCCTTCTTCGTGGTGTAGCCGAACAGGCTAAGGCCGGCAAAGGCCGCCGCCGTCGCGAAAAATGTCTGCGCGATCGAGGTGCCGGTGTAGACCAAGAAGATGGTCGAGAGCGACAGGCCCATCGCGACCGCGAAGGCCCAGAACAGCATCCGCGCAGTGCTTGTCTGCAAGCGGTTGATACCGAAGCTGAGCACCATGACGAAGGCGAGCGGCGCCAGCATGATGAGATAGCGCAGCGGCGTCATCATAACCTGCTGGGCATAGCCCGATCCGGCGAAGAGCAATGCGACGATGCCCGTCAGCAGCACGCCCGATGCCATGTAGTTATAGACGGAAAGCATGTAGGACCGCAGCCCTGCATCCGTTTCGACACCCCGAGCTCCGACCGTCGACGGTCTCGCCGTAGCGGTCG
>CAJYJW010000152.1 GCA_913775025.1 uncultured Sphingomonas sp.
GGCGGCACCTCGGTGTTCGCGGGCGTCGGTGAGCGGACCCGCGAGGGCAACGACCTGTATCACGAGTTCCTCGACGCGGGCGTCATCGCCAAGGACGCCGAGGGCAACGCGATCAGCGAGGGCTCGAAGGTCGCGCTGGTATACGGCCAGATGAACGAGCCGCCGGGCGCGCGCGCTCGCGTCGCGCTGTCGGGCCTGACCATCGCCGAATATTTCCGCGACGTCGAAGGGCAGGACGTGCTGTTCTTCGTCGACAACATCTTCCGCTTCACCCAGGCGGGCTCGGAAGTGTCGGCGTTGCTCGGCCGCATCCCCTCGGCGGTGGGCTACCAGCCAACCCTATCCACCGACATGGGTGCGCTGCAGGAGCGGATCACCTCGACCAACAAGGGCTCGATCACCTCGGTGCAGGCGATCTACGTGCCGGCCGACGATCTTACCGATCCGGCGCCGGCCACCTCCTTCGCCCACCTCGATGCTACGACGACGCTGAACCGCGCCATCTCGGAACTGGGCATCTATCCGGCGGTCGATCCGCTCGACTCCACCAGCCGCGTGCTGACCCCCGCCGTCGTCGGGCAGGAGCATTACGACACGGCGCGTGCGGTGCAGGAGGTTCTGCAGAAGTATAAGTCGCTGCAGGACATCATCGCGATCCTCGGCATGGACGAGCTTTCTGAAGAGGATAAGCTGACCGTCAGCCGCGCCCGCAAGATCCAGCGCTTCCTCAGCCAGCCGTTCCACGTCGCGGAGGTCTTCACCGGCATCCCCGGCAAGTTCGTGCAGATCGAGGACACGGTGAAGTCGTTCAAGGCGGTGGTCGACGGCGAGTACGATCACCTCCCCGAGGCGGCCTTCTATATGGTCGGCGGTATCGAGGAGGCGGTCGCCAAGGCGCAGAAGCTGGCGGAAGCCGCCTGATACGCCGACCCGCTTTTTGTAAGGCATGAACGGGCGGCCCTCCGATCGATCGTCGGATGGCCGCCCGAACGGTTTCAGGAACGAACATGGCCAACCTTCACTTCGAACTCGTCACGCCCGAGAAGCTGCTTCGCTCGGAAGAGGTCCACATGGTCGTGGTGCCGGGCACCGAGGGTGATTTTGGCGTGCTGGCCGGCCACGCCCCTTTCATGTCGGTCGTTCGCTCAGGCGAGCTGACGATCTATTCGGGGCCGAATACGGTCGCCGGCAAGATCCATGTGGAAGGCGGTTTCGCCGAGGTCAATGAGCGCGGCCTTACGGTATTGGCCGAGGCCGCAACCGAGGCCTGAGCGAACGGGGCGGCAACTGCCCGTCCGGTAAGATATCGTCAAAGCTTCATCGTTATTCACCATTTCGGTGGCGTCCCGATCCGACGCCGCGTCTGAGGGTAATGACGCATGAGTGCTTTCGGTCGCCGCAGCGGCGTTTCCACCAGTGGCCAGCGGCCGGCGTTCGGCGTGGCCCGGCCGTTGCACGGCGCGGTTCCCGCCGAGCAGGGGGGCAGCCAGTTCCCCCCGATCGACGACCTGCCGTTTCCGGGCGAGAACGGCTCAGCACCTGCCGGCCCGTCCGACGCGATGGCGCGGCTCGCCAGCCGGCAAGAGGCGTCCGGCGAGGCGGGCAGCAGCCGGCAGGAAGGGTTCGACGCCTCCGTTCATAAAATTAAGGAGCAGGTGCTGCCGCGCCTGCTCGAGCGGATCGATCCGGAGGCGGCCGCCACGCTTTCGAAGGATGAGTTGGCCGAAGAATTTCGCCCGATCATCGGCGAGGTTCTCGCCGAGTTGAAGATAACGCTCAACCGCCGCGAGCAATTCGCGCTGGAGAAAGTGCTGGTCGATGAGCTGCTAGGGCTCGGGCCGCTGGAGGAACTTCTCAACGACCCTCTCATCACCGATATCATGGTGAACGGGCCGGATCAGACCTACATCGAGAAGAAGGGCAAGCTGGAGATTGCGCCGATAACCTTCCGCGACGAGGAACATCTGTTCCAGATCGCGCAGCGGATCGTCAGCAAGGTGGGCCGCCGTGTCGACCAGACTACCCCCCTCGCCGACGCCCGCCTGATGGACGGTAGCCGCGTCAACGTGATCGTTCCGCCGCTCAGCCTCAAAGGCACGGCGATCTCCATACGTAAATTTTCGGCCAAGCCGATCACGCTCGACATGATGGCGGGCTTCGGCAGCATGAGCCCGAAGATGGCGACCGCGCTGAAGATCGCCGGGGCATCCCGGTTCAATATCGTCATCTCGGGCGGCACGGGCTCGGGCAAGACGACGATGCTCAACGCGCTTTCCAAGATGATCGACCCGGGCGAGCGCGTCATCACGATCGAGGACGCCGCCGAGCTTCGGCTGCAGCAGCCGCACTGGCTGCCGCTGGAGACGCGGCCCGCGAACCTTGAAGGCAACGGTCAGATCTCGATCCGCGATCTTGTGGTGAACGCGCTGCGTATGCGGCCGGATCGCATCATCCTGGGTGAGATTCGCGGATCGGAATGTTTCGACATGCTCGCGGCGATGAACACCGGCCACGATGGGTCGATGTGCACGCTCCACTCCAACTCGCCCCGCGAAGCGCTGGCGCGTATGGAAAATATGGTGATGATGTCGGACATCAAGGTGCCCAAGGAGGCGATCAGCCGCCAGATCGCCGACTCGGTGGACATGATCATTCAGGTGAAGCGCCTGCGGGATGGCAGCCGCCGCGTGACCAACATCACCGAGGTAATCGGCATGGAAGGCTCGGTGATCGTCACGCAGGAATTGTTCAAGTTCGAGTATCTGGACGAAAGCGCGGACGGCAAGATCGTGGGTGAATATCGCGCGATGGGCTTGCGCCCCTATACGTTGGACAAGGCGCGGCAGTTCGGCTTCGACCAACCGTTTCTGGAAAGCTGCCTCTAGCGCGCCGCTCCGACGGCCGCGCGGTCCGCAAGCCGTGCCACCGCCGCCGCATGTATGCCGGGTGCGGTGGCGAGGACGCCGAACATCTCGCCCTTGGTGCTGTTATAGCGCAGGGGCGCGCCATGCGCGTCGGTGACGGTCGCCCCCGCCTCCTGCGCGATCAGCGCCGCGGCGGCGATGTCCCACTCATGCCCCCAGCGTAGCGAGGCGAGCAGATCAGCCTCGCCCGCCGCAACCATTGCCATCCGCAGCGCGATCGAATTCGGGCGAGGCACGGCGACGAGATCGCTATCCACCCGCGCCAGCGCATCCGTCGGCACGCGCGCGCCAGCCAGCGTAGCGCGATCGCGAACGTGGATGGGTATGCCGTTGCGGGTCGCCCCCTGCCCCGCCTCCGCCCGCCAATGCTCACCCCGCGCAGGCGCGTCGAGCACGCCGATCAGCGGCCGGCCCCCTTCCGCCAAGGCGACGGATACCGCCCAGCCGGGCCGCCCCCGCAGAAAGTCGCGCGTGCCGTCGATCGGATCGACCAGCCACACGCGTACCCGCGTCAACCGCTCCGGATTGTCGGCGGTCTCCTCGGAAAGCCATCCCGCCTCAGGATCGATACGGGCGAGGCGATCTGTCAGCATCTCGTCGGCTGCGAGATCGACGTCACATACCGGATGGCCGGGGGATTTCTCCCAGCGCCGGTAATCTCCACCGAAGCGGGCGTAGACCATCGCGCCGACCTCACGCACGGCAGCGCTGACGGCATCGATCAGGGTGTCAGGCACCCGCCACCATCATCCCCTCGACCCGCACCGTCGGCGCGTCGGTCGCGCGGCGGAAGGCCAGATCGCTCGCCGGTGTAAGGGCGAGAAACATGTTCTTCAGATTGCCGGCGATGGTAATCTCGGCCACGGGCTCGGCGATCACGCCGTTGCGGATGGCGAAACCGGATGCGCCACGGCTGTAGTCGCCGGTCACCCCGTTGACGCCCTGCCCGATCAGTTCGGTCACGTAGAGGCCGAGCGTCACGTCGGCGATCAGCGCGTCGGGCGTTAGCGATCCCGCCTCCATAAAGAGGTTGCTCGTACCCGCACCGGGCGCGCCGCCCACGCCGCGCACGGCATGGCCGGTCGGTGCGAGACCCAACTGGCGGGCGGAGGCGGATTCGAGCAGCCAGCCAGTCAGCACGCCATCCGCCACGATATCGACTGGCGCGGTCGGCAGCCCCTCCCCATCGAACGGCTTTGAGCGCAGCCCCCGCACGCGATGCGGATCGTCGCGAATCGTGACGCCCGGCGCGAATACGGGCTGCCCCAGCCGATCGAGCAGAAAGCTCGTCTTGCGGGCGATGGCCGCACCGGTGATGGCGCTGACGAGGTGGCCGAGCAGGCTTGCGGAAACCCGCGGTGAAAAGACGACCGGCATCTGCCCGGAAGCGAGCTTCCCGGGATTGAGGCGGGCGACCGCGCGATCGCCGGCGCGGCGACCGATCGCCTCCGGCGCTTCCAGATCGGCGAGATGCCGGCTGCTGTGATAGCCGTAGTCGCGCTGCATCCCCAGCCCGCTGCCCGCGATCACACTGGCCGAACTGCCATAGCCGCTGGTCGAATAACCGCCTGCGAACCCGTGGCTGGTGCCGAGCGCGATGATCGAGCGGCTGGCGGTGGCGGAGGCGCCCTCGCTGTTGGTAACGCCGGCGACCGCGCGGGCGGCATCCTCGGCCGCAAGCGCCCGCGCACGCAGATCGGCGGGGGCCGGATCGGCTCCGTCGTCCGCCTCTACGTCGGGTCCGCGTCCCGTCAGAAGGCGATCCACCGGAGCCAACCCCGCCAAAGGATCCTCCGGCGCCTCCCGCGCCATCGCCAACGCGCGGCTGACAAGCGCGTCGAGCGCATCCTGCGACAGATCGGAGGAGGATACGCTCGCCGATCGCACGCCAACGAACAGACGCAGGCCGATCTCCTCGCTTTCCGACCGTTCGACATCCTCGAGCTGGCCGAGGCGTACCTGCACCTGGGTCGAGGCGTTGCAGGCATAGAGGGCGTCGGCGGCGTCCGCGCCGGCGCGCGTGGCGGCGGCGATGAGCGAGGCGACCTGATCCTGGGCGGTGGCGGGTGTCAGCATGACCCGGACTTAGGGTCGCGATCCCGCTTCGTCATCCCTCTTTATTGGGCGGTCGCCCCGACGACGAGACAGGCGAGCGCCATCAGCAACCCGGCGAAGCGGTTGGAACGGAACCGGTGCAGAGCATTATCCGCGTCCGTCGGGCGCAGGCCAGCGACCTGCCAGCCCAGGTGCAAGGCGACCGGCAGCAAGGCGACGAGCGCGAGCGGTTGCGGCCGCACGGTCCATAGTGCTGCCGCCCACAACGCCACCGCCCCCAGATAGAACAAAGCGATCCCGCCCCGCGCACGCCCCCCAAGCGCGCGTGCCGAGGATTTTACCCCCGCCAACGCATCATCCTCGATATCCTGGAGCGCATAGATCGTATCGTAGCCTATCACCCACAGCACCGCCCCGGCATAGAGCAGCAACGCCGGCACCGGCAGATCGCCAGTCACCGCCGGCCACCCCACCAGCGCGGCCCAGGAAAAGACCAGCCCCAGCCACGCCTGCGGCCACCAGGTGATGCGTTTCATGAACGGGTAAGCAGCCACCGGCGCAAGACTGCCAAGCGCGACCGCCTGCGCCAGCGGGCGCAACGCCAGCATTACGACCAGGCCGACGAGGCTCAGCGCGACCAGCCAGATCCACGCCGCGCGCAACGTCACCCGCCCGCTCGCCAGCGGACGTAGGCGGGTGCGGGCGACGCGCGCGTCTATGTCGCGATCGACGATATCATTATAGACGCAGCCCGCGCCGCGCATCGCGAACGCGCCGAGAAAGAACCAGGCGTAAAGATCCCACCGCCCCGCCCCGCCGGACAGGGCGATCGCCCACGCGCCGGGCCAGAACAGCAGCCACACGCCGATCAGCCGGTCCATCCGCGCAAGCGAAAGGTAGGGCCGTATTGGCGCCGGCATCGCCGCGATCAGTCCGCGTCTCTCGCTGTCGGGCACGATATCGTAAGGGGTCGCCATGGCGCCCCGTCTATACCGCGTGCCGCGCGCCGTCATCCGCACCGTCGCATGCAGACACTGGCAATCCGCCGATACACGCGCCATGCCGGGCGACCATCGCGGAGGACGCCTTGCATCTGATCGAATCCATCATCGGCTGGCTCGCCGGCCTCATCGTCGCCTTCATCTCGGCGACCGGCTATCTCGGCATCATCCTGCTGATGGCAATCGAATCGGCCTGCATCCCATTGCCGTCCGAGGTCATCATGCCGTTTTCTGGCTATCTTGCGTCCACCGGGCGGTTCGATCTCTGGCTGGTGGGCACGGCAGGGGCGATCGGCTGCAACCTCGGATCGATCCTGCCCTATGAGGCGGGCAAGCGCGGCGGCCGCGTCGTGGTGGAGCGGTGGGGCAAATATATGCTCGTCGACGTGCATGATCTGGCGCGGGCGGAGCGCTTCTTTGCGCGTTTCGGCAGCATCGCGGTGCTGATCGGGCGGCTGCTGCCCGTTGTCCGCTCGTTCATCGCGCTGCCGGCGGGCGTGGCGCGGATGCCGCTGGTCAAGTTCCACGTCTACACGTTCATCGGATCGTGGCCATGGTGTTTCGGCCTCGCCTGGGTCGGGCGCGAGCTTGGCGATCGCTGGAACGATGACCCCCGCGTGAAGGCGCTGTTTCATCGTGCGGATCTGCTGATCGGCGTGGTGATCGTGCTGGGCGTCGGCTATTTCCTTTATCGTCGCTTTTCCCGGCGGAAGACGCGGGCATGAGCGAGATGGTCATAGGCCCGGGCGGCATGCGCCTTGCCGTGGCGCATCGCATCGGCACCGGGCCGACGATCGTCTTCCTGCCCGGCTACCGCTCCGATATGCAGGGCGCCAAGGCGTTGGCGCTGGACGCATGGGCGGCGGCACGGGGGCGCGCGATCTTGCGTCTCGATTATTCGGGCTGCGGCGAAAGCGAGGGACGGTTTGAGGACGGCACCCTCACCCGCTGGCGGGATGACGTGCTGCACGCGATCGATACGCTGGTGACGGGGCCCGTGCTGCTCGTCGGCTCCTCAATGGGGGGATGGCTGATGCTGCTCGTAGCACTTGCCCGGCCGGATCGGGTGGCGGCCCTGGTCGGCATCGCCGCCGCGCCCGACTTTACCGACTGGGGGTTCACCGACGCGGACAAGGCCCGGCTGCATTCGGATGGCCGGATCGTCGAGCCCTCCGACTATGACGAGGAAGGCTATCTTACGACGCTGGCCTTTTGGCAAAGCGGCCAGAAGAACCTCCTCTTGAACGGGCCGATCCCGCTGGATTGCCCGGTGCGGCTGTTGCACGGACAGGTGGACGAGACGGTGCCGTGGAGCGTGGCGATGCGGCTGACAGACGCGCTGCGTTCAGACGATGTGCAGGTGACGATCGTCAAGAACGGTGATCATCGCCTCTCGCGTGACAAGGATATCGCGTTGCTGATCGCCACCGTCGAGGGGATGCTGGAGGCGTCATGATATCGCTGTTGCTCGCTTTCGCCGCCGCCGCCACGGCCCCCGCCGATGCGACGAAACGGTATGAGGCGTGCGCTGCCCTCATCCGCATCGATCCCGCAAAGGCGGCGGCGGAGGCGGAGGCGTGGCGCACGGGCGGGGGCGGTATGCCGGCGCGCATGTGCCTGGGGCTGGCCTATGTCGCACAGGAACGCTTCGGCCCGGCCAGCGTGACCTTCGAGCAGGCAGCGCGCGAGGCGGAGATCCAGTCCGATCGCCGCGCCGCGCCGCTGTGGGTGCAGGCCGGCAATTCGGCGCTGGCCGACGGTGATGCCGGCAAGGCGCGCGGCTTTCTCGATCGCGCGCTGGCGATGACGGACCTGTCGCCTGCC
>CAJYJW010000153.1 GCA_913775025.1 uncultured Sphingomonas sp.
TGTCCTGTCCCCGCGTATAATCGGTGATGGTGTCGATGCTGCCGTCCCGGATATCGGCCGGGCGGAAACGGAAGATGTCCTTGCCGGCACCCCCGGTAAGGGTGTCGCTGCCGGGGCCGCCTTCCAAAATGTCGTCGCCGTTGCCGCCGAGCAGGATGTCATTGCCTTCCCCGCCGATCAGCATGTCATTGCCGTCGCCCCCGTCCAGCAGGTCGTTACCCGCATCGCCGCGCAGATCGTCGTTGCCGGTCCCGCCGTAAAGGCGATCGTTGCCGGCCCCGCCCTGGATCAGATCATTGCCCGCGAGGCCATAGAGAATGTCGTCGCCGGCCGAGCCCATCAGCCGGTTGTCCAGCTCGTTGCCATAGCCGGTCAGGCCGCCTGACATCATGCGCAGCGCCTCGACATGGTCGGTCAGGCGATAGTCGATATAGGTAGATACGGTGTCGTAACCGCCGTTCGCTTCCTCCACCACCACGCTTCCCGCGTGCTTGATGATGTAATTGTCGTCGCCGAGGCCACCGACGAGCGTATGGTTGCCACTGGTCGCGCCAGTGATGACGTCGTTGCCCGCGCCACCTTCCACGCGGCTGCTGCCGACGGTGCTGGCCGATAGCCGGTCGTCGCCCGCGGTGCCGGAGATCAGGATCTCGGCGAACGTCCGTGTGGCGGTGCTGCTGCTCGCGGCCGTCGCGTGGCTTGGCGGGTCGATGTAGCCGAGCGACGTGACCTGTTTCAGGACCATCGCCGCGATGTCGCCGGCGAGCTTGCTGCTACCGATCATCTTGGCGGCCGCGCCGGCGAGATTGGATACGACGCCGCTCGAAGCGGCCTCGGCGATGACGTTGCCGACCTTCTTGACGGTCGGGGAGTCGATGTAGACGTAACCGGTCGCCTCATTGTCGCTCACCGTCGCACCCACCGCCTTCTGGATGCGGATGTTCGATTTCTGCGTACCGGTCTCGATCACGCGATTGTCTTGAACGGTCAGGCCGTTGACGCCATCGACCGAGATGCCGTTGGCCATCGCGCCGATCACGGTGTTGCCCTTGATCGTAACGTTTTCGTACGGCAGCTTGTTCAGCTCGTCGCGCAGGAAGATGCCCTGGATCGCATCGCCCTTGCCGCGCACTACGACATTATCGGTGATGACGATGTTCTTGGCGGATTCGGTGGTGTTCGTCGTCCAGAGCTGAATGGCGTCCGGATGATCGCCATCCTGGCCGTTGACCCCCCATTTGGGATAGAAGTCGGTGAAATAGTTGCCCGAGATCTGCAGGTTCGACGTGCCGCCGCCGCGTATGCCATCGGTGCGAATATCGCTGAAGCTATTGTTGAGGATCTTCACCCCATCGTTGTTCAGGATGCTCAGAGCGTTCCAAGCCTGCTCGAACTTGGAGTTGGATACGGTCACGTTGCTGCTGTCGCGCACGATCATTGGTGCGACATCGTCGCCTGGATTGCCGTTGAGCGATCCATGCACCCACAATTTGTCAAGAACGATGTTGGTTGACTTGCTGACCTGGAAGGCATTGTCGCCACGCGCCGGATCGGCATAGAATTCCAAGCCGCGCAGCGTTAGCCCGGAACTGTTCTTCATGGTCAGATCGGTGAACACAGCCGGGCGCGACGCATCAGCCGATGTAATCGTGACGTTTCCGGTGATCGCGATATCGGACAGTTTGACGCCGGAATAGCTTCCGCCGGCAAGCTGAATTGTATCACCGCTCTTCACCTTGCCAATCGTTGCAAGGAGAGCGGATGTAGAATTGACGGAGTAAATCGTCACTACGGCGTTCCTTTGAAGAAGCTGGCTGGCCTGACGCTCTCGCCGCGACCGATGAAGCCCTTATAAGGACGGGGGATTTAAGGTTGCTCCTTGAAGCTCATTAAAGGCAGTTTTACCATATGGCTCATGATCGCATCGCAATAGGATGAGACGAGACGACCTTTTCGGTAGGGGAGCCGTGGTTACAGTCGATTAACTGTAGAGATATCGTTTCGGCGTCGATCAGTACGGAGGCGGGCGACGCTGTAAGCGATCGGCAGGATTATTCCGTTATGGCGAGAGTCGCGATGACCGTGCTAATGGCCGCCCGATCTCGCGGGGCGACCGGAACGAATGAGCAAAAGCGACACAGCCTCTGATCCTGAAGCCCGTCCGTTGCAGCGGGCCGGTATGGCGGCATCGGTGCCGATGGCACGCTATGCCGGCGGCGGCTGGTTCCGTCGCCATCGCCGACTGTGCATGGCGGCGCTGATCGCCTTCGCTTTCGTCTATGGCGCGGCCTACGCGCTGTTCGGCGCATTCTTTCTATTGCCGTTGCTTGTCCCCTTGCTGGTGCTGGCCGGCCTCGTCGTATGGTTGCTGCCTGATACCGGCCGCGCGCCGGTAAACTTGCTGGGCAAGTTGATGTTCGCCTTCCTCATCGCGCTGTCGACCTGGCCGGATTATCTGGCGCTGGCGCTGCCCGGCCTGCCCTGGATCACCGCGATCCGCCTGACCGGCGTGCCGATGCTCGTGACGCTGCTGATCTGCACCTCCGTCTCCGCGCAGTTCCGCGCGGAGATGAAGACGATCCTGTCTGCCATTCCCAGCATCTGGAAACTGCTGGTCGTCTTCATCATCATCGGCTTCCTGTCGCTCCCGCTGTCGAAGCATATCGGGGAGTCGATCTCGAAGTTCGTCGTCTGGCAGATGACGTGGACCGCGGTATTCTTCGCGGCCGCCTATGTCTTTTCCCGGCCCGGGCGGGTCATGCTGTTCGGGCGGATCCTGTGGGGGATCGTCTGGCTGCAGATCGCGATCGGCGTATCGGAATATCGCCACAGCCGGGTGCCGTGGGCGGGGCACATCCCCTCCTTCCTGAAGATCGAGGACGAGGGCGTGCAGCGGATCCTCGCCGGCGCATCGCGTGCCGCGACCGGCATCTATCGCGTGCAGACCCGCTTCACCACCAGCCTCGGCTTGGGCGAGTTCATCAGCTTCGCGCTGCCGTTCATCGTCCATATCGGCATGACGACGCGGGATTGGCGGGTGCGCCTGCTCGGCCTCGTCACCTTGCCGCCGCTGTTCTGGCTGCTCCTGAAAACCGATTCCCGCCTTGCGATCATCGGCTATTTCATGACGTTGCTCGGCTATCTGCTCTATTGGGGCTTGCAGCGCTGGCGGCGGGAGAAGCGCAGCATTTTCGGCCCGGCGATCGTGCTGGCCTATCCGGCGCTGTTCACCGGCTTCATCGCGGCGACTTTCTTTGTCGGGCGGTTGCGCGCGATCGTATGGGGTAACGGCGCGCAGCAAGCGAGCACCGACACGCGCGCAGAGATGTACCGTACCGGCATTCCGATGGTGCTGCACAACCCACTGGGCCATGGCGTGGGCGAGGGGGCCATCACGCTCGGCTTCTATAATGGCATCGGCCAGCTGACGATCGATACCTATTATCTGGCGATCGCGCTGGAATACGGCATCATCGGCTTTCTCGTATATTATGCGATGTTCGCCATCGCGACCTGGAAGGCGGGGGTCACGACGCTGCGGGCGACCGATCCGGAGATCCTCTATCTGGCCCCGCTTGCGATCGCGATGGTCAATTTCATCATCATCAAGTCGGTGTTCAGCCAGCAGGAGAACCACCCGCTCGTCTTCGCCATGCTGGGCATGATCGTGGCGCTGGTCGCCCGGCAGCGGGCACAGGACCGGCAGGCGCCACGACCGATCAGAGGATGAAGTCGTCCGCCGTCATCCGGGTGACGCCCAGCACCCGGATCATCAGATCGGCTTTCCCGTCTCCATTGGTGTCACCCATCACGTAGGAATCGCCGCCGCTGACTTCGTAGCGCAGCTCACCCGCGATGCCGTGGAAGTCGGCGGTGCCGATGAAACGAAAGCGATCCACCGCGGCGGTGGCGGACTTGGCATCCACTGCGGTCAGACTGATATGATCGCCCTGGCGGCCGTAGAAACCGCTGATTTCGTCCATCGACGCGGCGACGCCGGCGGCAAAATCTTCCGTCCGGTAATGGAAGGTATCCGCCCGGCCACCGCCGATCAGGCGGTCTCGCCCGGCTCCCCCTTCGAAAAAGTTGATGCCACCGCCGCCGTTCAGCAGGTCGTTACCGTCGCCGCCGTAGAGCCGGTCGTCTCCGGCCTCGCCGTACAACGTGTCGTCGCCGGCGTCGCCGCGCAGGATATCGTCGCCGTTGCCGCCCCAGAGGGTGTCATTGCCGCCCCCACCCAACAGCAAGTCGTCGCCGGCGTGGCCGTAAAGCTTGTCGATGCCATCAGACCCGGACAGGCGGTTGTCGAGGGCGTTGCCGTGTCCGGTCAGCCCCTCACCGAGCAAACGCAGCTGCTCGACATTATCGGGCAGCGTATAGCTGATCGAACTGGACACGATGTCGGTGCCGCCGCCCTTTTCCTCGATCACGATGTCGTTCAGGCCACGCACCATATAGGAATCGTTGCCGTCGCCACCCAGCATCTTGGCGTTGTTCGCACCGAGCAGCACATCGTCCCCGGCGCCGCCTTCCAGCCGGCTGCGGCCGATACTCGCCGCGACGAGCGTATCGGCGCCATCGGTTCCGGATATCAGCGTCTCGGAGAGGCGGAGGCTCGAGAGAATACCGGCGGCATCGCCGTTACGGTCGATCAGGTCGAGCTTGTCGACAAAGCCGTCGACGAAGCGGGACACCAGGCCGGCCAGCAATGAGGGGATGCTGTCTTGCGCCGTCGCCCAAGTCGCCACTTCATGCACGTCGCCGGGGGAAAGCGTGCGGTTGATCACATTGTTCGCGCGGCGCACCTCGCCGGGGTCGTTATCGATGTAGATATAGCTGGCCGCGCTGTTGTTCGACACCACCGCATTCTCGGCCTTTTCGACCCGGATCGTGGAGCTTTGATCGGTTCCGGCGACCACCTGGTTGCGTGCGATCGTGAGGCCCTTCACGCCGTCCACCGCGATGCCGTTGCCCATCGCGCCGACGACCACGTTATCGGTGATGGTCACGTTCCGGAACGGCCGCTCGTCGAACGTGTCGCGCAGGAAGATTCCCTGCACGGGCTGGCCGTCTCCCCGCGTCACGACGTTGTCGGTAATCAGGATGTTACGGCCGACGATCGGGGTGCCGTTCGTCCAGAGCTGTATGGCGTCGGGATGATCGCCCGGAGCCGGATAAAAGTCAGTAAAGCTGTTGCCGCGAACGATCAGGTCCGTATTGCCGCCGCCACGCACGCCGTCCGTCTGGATATCGTGAAAGCTGTTGTTGTCGATCGTGACGTTGCGATTGTTCAGGATCGACAGGCCATGTTCCAATTCGTGAAATTCCGAATTGGTTACACGGATGTTACTGCTTTCCCGCACGATGAAGGCCGCGGTGTCGTTTTGCGGGTTTCCATCCAGCGATCCATGAACGTCGATCCGATCGTAGGTGATGCGGGACGATCCATGGGTGGTGAAGGCATAGAGCCCATCGCGTGCATCGGCAGAAAAGGTGAGATCGCGGAACGTCAGCCCGCTGCTGTCCCGCACCAAAAGATCCTTGAGGATCGCGGGGTGGTCGGTATCGGCGGATCGGATGACGACTTCGCCGGCGATATTCACGTTCCGCAGGCTCAACCCGGAATAGGTTCCGCTGGCGAGCAATATCGTGTCGCCCGACTTGGCACCGCGCACCGCGTCGGCAAGCTCGCCGCCGTCACGAACGTATAGGGTTGTCAAGGGGACGATTCCTTCGTGTGCGGACATCCGCCAACTCGCGGCACCCCTGCAGGCGCACGGCGATTCGGCTCGCGTCGGATATGGTTACCGCCCAGCGGCACCTTTCCTTTTCACACGAAAGCTACAATAAGAATTAACCTTCCCGCCCGTTGCGGCAGGCCGTTTCTCAAGCGGGCCGAGGTGCGGAACTTTTTTCGACGACGGGTTTGCATCCGGTCGCGGTGGTTCGTTGGAAGCCGGGGGTGGGGGGCGATAGGTGATCGGCCCCCCACGAGTGGCATCGTGCCTTGTCAGGCCTTGCAGCTCTGGCTCGGCTTGCCGGGTTGCGTGATGTTGACCTGCGTTCCGGTGCCGGAAACCGAATAGCCGCCGCCGGTCAACGGCTTGCCGGCTTCGGGTGCGGTCAGCTTGGTGACGGTGCCGTCCTTCGTGGCGCGCAGGTCCGCCGTCTTTTCGCCGCCGTAAAAGTCGATGTAGACGAGGCTGTTGTCCTTGCAGCGGAAGGTGCGGCTGGCCATCAGCGGCGGCGGCAGTTCGATCGGGGCGGCCGGGGTGGCCGCGTTCGTCTCGGCCGTGCCGTCGGGCGTGGCGCCCGCCGTTTCGGTCTTGGAGTTGCACGCTCCGAGGAGGGCGACAAGCGCGAGGGGGGCCGCGCGAAGCAGGG
>CAJYJW010000154.1 GCA_913775025.1 uncultured Sphingomonas sp.
ATGATGTCGATGCCCTTGGTCTGGTCGTCGTTCGCGCCCTTCAGGCCTTCGAGAGCCTTGGTCGCGTACAGCAGAGCCGTGCCGCCACCGGGGACGATGCCTTCTTCGACCGCGGCGCGGGTGGCGTGCAGCGCGTCGTCGACGCGATCCTTGCGCTCCTTCACCTCGACTTCGGACGCACCGCCGACCTTGATCACGGCGACGCCACCGGCCAGCTTGGCGAGCCGCTCCTGCAGCTTCTCACGATCGTAGTCGCTGGTGGTCGTCTCGATCTGGGCGCGGATCTGCTCGACGCGGGCCTTGATCTCGTCAGCCGAACCGTTGCCATCGACGATGGTCGTGTTGTCCTTGTCGATCGTGACCTTCTTGGCTTCACCCAGCATGCCGAGCGTGACGCTCTCCAGCTTGATGCCCAGGTCTTCCGAGATCATCTCGCCAGCGGTCAGCGTGGCGATATCGCCCAGCATCGCCTTGCGACGATCGCCGAAGCCCGGTGCCTTGACGGCCGCGATCTTCAGGCCGCCACGCAGCTTGTTGACGACGAGCGTGGCCAGAGCCTCACCCTCGATATCCTCGGCGATGATGAGGAGCGGACGGCCCGACTGCACCACGGCTTCCAGGATCGGCAGCAGCGCCTGGAGCGACGACAGCTTCTTCTCGTGGATGAGGATGTAGGGGTTGTCCAACTCGACGGTCATCTTGTCGGGGTTGGTGACGAAGTAGGGCGACAGATAGCCGCGATCGAACTGCATGCCTTCCACGACGTCCAGCTCGAAGTCGAGGCCCTTGGCCTCTTCCACGGTGATGACGCCTTCCTTGCCGACCTTCTCCATCGCCTCGGCGATCTTCTCGCCGACGACGGTGTCACCGTTGGCGGAGATGATGCCGACCTGCGCGACTTCCTTAGTGCCGTTGACCGGGCGCGAACGGCTCTTGAGGTCGCCGACGACCTTCTCGACCGCGAGATCGATGCCGCGCTTCAGATCCATCGGGTTGATGCCGGCCGCGACCGACTTCATGCCCTCACGCACGATCGCCTGGGCGAGCACGGTGGCGGTGGTGGTGCCGTCGCCGGCGATGTCGTTGGTCTTCGAGGCGACTTCGCGCAGCATCTGCGCGCCCATGTTCTCGAACTTGTCCTTGAGCTCGATCTCCTTGGCGACGGTGACGCCGTCCTTGGTGATGCGCGGCGCGCCGAAGCTCTTGTCGATCACGACGTTGCGGCCCTTCGGCCCCAGCGTGACCTTCACCGCGTCGGCGAGGATGTCGACGCCGCGCAGGATGCGCTCACGGGCGTCGCGCGAGAAACGTACGTCTTTCGCTGCCATGTTCCGGTTTCCTTCGATGGAATGAATAAGAGGAGGAAAAGGTTAGCCGACGATCCCGAGGATGTCGGACTCCTTCATGATGAGCAGATCTTCACCGTTGATCTTGACCTCGGTGCCCGACCACTTGCCGAACAGGATCTTGTCGCCGGCCTTCACCTCGAGCGGGTGGACCTCGCCATTCTCGCCGCGCGCGCCAGTGCCGGCGGAGACGACTTCGCCTTCCTGCGGCTTTTCCTTGGCGGTGTCGGGGATGATGATCCCGCCTGCGGTCTTCTCTTCGGCTTCGGTGCGGCGAACGAGCACGCGGTCGTGCAACGGACGGAAACTCATGGATGTGCCTCCTGCTGAGACACCGGCATCGATCCCCGGATGGGCGATCGGGCGGCCGGCGTCATGAACCCAGGCCGCTTAGCACTCCCACAAGCAGAGTGCCAGCGACGGCCCGGATATGTTTGCCGACCCCCGGACTGTCAACCACCGCCTAGGGGAAAAAAGTTCCGCCCCCAATTTTGCTGAGGCGAAGCGTGGGCGTCGCGGGATGCTCAGGGATCCGGCGTCCAGCTATGCACGCCCCGCCGCGCATCCTGCACGAAACGCGATCGCTTGACGCCCGCCAGGAATAGCCCGCCGACGATCCGCCCGAGCAGCCGCACCGGGCGCTTCACCTGGATCAGCAGCACGATCCGCGTCTCGTCACTCTCGTTCAGCACCTCATGGTCGAAGCAGTCGTCGAACAGCAGGATCTTGTTCTCCTCCCACATGACGACGCGGTTCACCACGCGCATCCGGCATTTTTCCCGCTCCAGCGGTACCTGTATGCCCAGATGGGTGGTGAGGAACGCCTTGGTCACGCCGGTATGCGGCGGAATGTGGGTGCCCGGCACGAGGATCGAGAAGAAGGCGGAGTTGAGCCCCGGTATCCGGCTGATCAGCTTCGCCGTCTCCGGGCAGGCCGCGCAATTGGGCTCGTGGCGATAGCCGTAGCCGACGAGGAAGTAGGAACGCCACTTGCCGGCAGGCGCGATCCGGCGGTGATCGGGCGACACCGAGGCGAGCGGCGGCACCTGGTCGAGATCCTGCAGCACCCGCCGCGCCTCGGCCCGAATGATGTCGGCGTTGGCCTCGATCATCGGCATCCACGGGAAATGCCGCCGATCCGGGAAGGGATCGTTGCCGATCTTGGACTGCCGGACGATCAGGTCATTGACCCAGGGTTGCAGCTTGCGTCCGATCCGCAGGATCAGCGGCCGCTTGGGAATGAGGGCGGAGCTGGGCGGCGGCGGGTCAGTCTCGTCACGCGGGGGCGGGGTGAACCGTTCGATCGCCACCTCGTCCGCCATGCCGCCTGTCCTCGCTGTCGCCGAATAGGTGGTCGCATTAGCCATGGCCGCACCGCCCCGCCAGTGGGCTATGTCTTGAATGGCCCCGCGAAGCCGCTAAACCGGCGGCATACCCCGCGCCCCCCGCCCGGGGTCTTTTACGAAAGTCGATTATGCGGATAGTGCGCGGCTTCTGGCGGCTTCTCGTCGGCATCAAGGACGGGCTGGTGCTGCTCGCCATGCTGCTGTTCTTCGGGGTGCTGTTTGCCGCTCTCTCTTTCCAGCCCAATCCGCGCACGGTTTCCAGCGGGGCCTTGCGGGTGGAGCTGAACGGGCGACTGGTGGAGCAGCCATCGCAGACCGACCCGTTCGTGGCGCTCGCCGGGCGCACCCCCGTCACCCGCGAGTTCCGGTTGCGCGACGTAACCCGCGCGATCGATGCGGCGGCGGTGGACCCGTCGGCGAAAGCGGTGGTGCTCGATCTCGATCGTTTCACCGGCGGCAGCCAGGTCGCCATCGCGGAGGTGGCGCGCGCGGTCGATCGGGTGAAGGCGCGCGGCAAGCCGGTGCTCACCTACGCAACCGGCTATACCGACGATGGCTATCAGCTGGCCGCGCACGCCAGCGAGGTGTGGCTCGATCCGCTGGGCGCGGTGCTGCTGACCGGGCCGGGCGGTACGAACCTGTATTACAAGGGCCTGCTGGACAAGCTGGGCGTGGAGACCAAGGTCTATCGCGTCGGCAAGTTCAAGGCGGCGGTGGAGCCGTTCATCCGCACCGACCAATCGCCGGAAGCCAAGGCGGCGGCGCAGGCGCTGGCGGACGCGCTGTGGGCGGAGTGGCGCGGGGGCGTCTCGGCGGCCCGCCCCAAGGCGCAGCTTGCCGGCTATATCGCCGCGCCGGAGCGGATGGTGGCGGAGGCCGGAGGCACGGCGCGCGCCGCGCAAGCGGCGGGGCTGGTCGATCGGCTGGGCGACCGCATCGCCTTCGGCGCGCGCGTGGCGCAGATCGTCGGGCCGGGGGCGGAGAAGCAGGCCGGTTCCTACGCCGCCATCCCGCTCGATCGCTGGATCGCCGGCCATGGCGAGCGGACGGGCGGCGCGCAGATCGGCGTCCTGACCGTCGCCGGCACGATCGTCGATGGCGAGGCCCCTCCCGGCAGCGCGGGCGGCGACACGATCGCCCGCCTGTTGCTGGACGAACTGGCCAAGGACCGGATCAAGGCACTCGTCGTGCGGGTCGATTCGCCCGGAGGCTCGGTCACCGCGTCCGAACGCATCCGCGCCGCGATCATGGCGGCAAAGGCCAAGGGGCTGCCCGTCGTCGTATCGATGGGCGGACTGGCGGCCTCTGGCGGCTACTGGATCTCCACGCCTGCCGACCGCATCTTCGCCGATCCCGCGACGATTACCGGGTCGATCGGCGTGTTCGGCCTGTTGCCCACCTTCCGCGGCACGCTCGCTAAGCTCGGCCTGTCGGCGGACGGCGTCAAGACGACGCCGCTGTCGGGTGAGCCGGATTTGCTGCGCGGCACCTCGCCCGAGTTCGATCGCCTGCTGCAAACCGGGATCGAGGATACCTATGCCCGTTTCACCGGTCTCGTCGCGGCATCGCGCAGCCTGCCGCAGGCGCGCGTGGACGAGATCGCGCAAGGCCGGGTGTGGGCCGGCAGCACCGCCCGCACGATCCGGCTGGTGGATGCCTTCGGCGGGCTGGACGCAGCCATCGCCGAGGCCGCGCGCCGGGCGAAGCTGAACCCCGCGCAGGTATCGCCCCGCTTCATCGAGCGGCCGCCGTCGATGCTGAGCCAGTTGGTGGCGGACTATGCCACCGATCGCGGCGACAAAGGCCCGAACGACGCCTTCTCCCGCGCCGCCGCCCGCCCGGCAGAGGCGCTGGCCCGCGCGGTCAGCGGCATCGGCCGCATCGCGGAGGGGCCGGCGATCCAGGTCGTCTGTTTGGAATGCCCCGCCGCCCCGGCCCCGCCCGCCGCGCGCGAGACCGGCATGATCGCGCTCGCCATGCGGTGGATCGCAGGGCTATGAGCACGCTCGCCATCCGCCCCGTCACCATGGCCGATGCGGACGCGATCGCCGCGATCTACGCCCATTACGTCATCCATGGTGTCGCCACCTTCGAGGAGGAGGCGCCCGATGCGGCGGAAATGGCGGCGCGGATCGCCGCCGTCCTGCCCGTCTATCCGTGGCTGGTGGCGGAGCGGGGCGGCAGGATCGTCGGCTATGCCTATGGCCGGCCCTATCATACGCGCGCCGCCTATCGCTGGACGTGCGAGACCGCCATCTATCTGGCGGACGACCAGCGGCGCACGGGCGCTGGCCGCCCGCTCTACGAGGCTTTGCTGGACGAACTGGCCGATCGCGGCTTCGTCTCCGCCATCGCCGCCATCACCGTGCCCAATCCCCAAAGCACCCGCTTCCACGAACGGCTCGATTTTACCGAGGTGGGCATGATGGAGGGCGTCGGCTTCAAGCACGGCGCGTGGCGCAACGTCGGCTATTACCAACTGGCGCTCGGTCCGCGGTCGGTGCCGCCGCCGAAGCTGCCGACGCCCTAGCGCCGGTAGGCGGGCAGCGCGAGGCCGCGCGAAATCGCCGCCGCGCGCAAGGCGAAGCCCGCCACCGCCCCCACCCCCGCCGCGACCGGCCCGGCGACGCCGATCAGACTGAGGCCGACGAACAGGCCCGCCGCCAATGCCGCCGCCGTGACGTAAATCTCCGGCCGCATCAGGATAGATGGCTCGCCCGCCAGTACGTCGCGAATGATGCCGCCCACGCACCCGGTCACCACGCCCATCACGGCGGCGGGCAGCGGCGGCACACCGAACGCCAGCGCCTTGGCCGCGCCATAGACGGCGTAGGCCGCCAGCCCCACCGCATCGAACCAATCGAGCGCGCGGGGGGACCAGATGCGCACCGGCGTCATCCATACCGCCAGCGCCATGGCGAGGCACACGGCGATGGCGCGGCTGTCCACCATCCAGAACACCGGCGCGCCGATCAGCAGATCGCGCACCGTGCCCCCGCCCGTCCCCGTCACCGCCGCGAAGAAGGCGAAGGTGACGAGGGTCTGCCGCCGCCGCGCCGCCGCCAGCGCGCCGGATGCGGCGAACACCGCGATGCCCGCCACGTCGCCCCAGCCGAGCAGGGGCGCGAAATCGATCGCCGGCGGCGTCAGATCACGCCGTCGAGATAGCGTTCGGCATCGAGCGCGGCCTGGCAGCCGCTGGCCGAGCTGGTCACCGCCTGACGATAGATATGGTCCTGCACGTCGCCCGCCGCGAACACGCCCGCGATGCTGGTCTGCGTCGCATTGCCCGAACGACCGCCCATCGTAACGATATAGCCGTTCTCCATCTGGAGCTGACCGACGAACAGATCGGTGTTCGGCTTGTGGCCGATGGCGATGAACACGCCCTGCGCCTCTACCGTCCGCTCGCCGCTGTCCGTGGCGAGGCGGAGGCCGTTGACGCCGCGATCGTCACCCAGCACCTCGTCCAGCGTGGCGTTCCACTCAACACTGATGCGGCCATCGGCCACCTTGTCGGCGATGCGATCCTGCAGGATCTTCTCGCCGCGGAACTTGTCCCGTCGGTGGACGACCGTCACGTGGCTGGCGATGTTGGAGAGATACAGCGCCTCCTCCATCGCGGTATTGCCGCCGCCGACCACCGCCACCGGCTGGTTGCGGAAGAAGAAGCCGTCGCATGTTGCGCAGGCGCTGACGCCCTTGCCCATATACGCCTCCTCGGATGGCAGGCCGAGATATTGCGCCGACGCGCCGGTCGCGATGATGAGCGCATCGCACGTATATTCCCCCGCGTCGCCGATCAGGCGGAACGGCTTTTCCTGCAGATGGGCGGTATGGATGTGATCAAAGATGATCTCCGTGCCGAAGCGTTCGGCGTGGCGCTGGAACCTCTCCATCAATTCCGGCCCCTGCACGCCGTCCACATCGGCGGGCCAATTGTCCACCTCGGTCGTCGTCGTCAGCTGCCCGCCCTGCGAGATGCCGGTGACGAGCACGGGCTTCAGATTGGCCCGCGCCGCATAGACGGCGGCGGTATAGCCCGCCGGGCCGGAGCCGAGAATGAGAAGCTTGTGATGCGCCATGGCCGTCCTGATCCGTAGGTGATGGAGCCGTCTTGTGCGGAGACGACCGTCTTGCAGGCGATATGTTCGGCGCGACGCGACTTTGCAACATGGCCCCGGCGATCGTGCGAATGCCCAGCAAAGCTCGACCGGGGGCCGAGCGGTCCGTCCTCCCCCGGTATCGGAGGGGCCATCCTTTCGCACGGATATGCTGGAATGACGTCTGGCCGAATATCGCGTCAAGGGAGGGGCCGGCGTCCGGCAGCCAGCCAATCCCCGCGCAACATTTTGAAATGTCGCCTCCCCCGGATCGCGGGCGCACATAATCGATGGACGAACGTTACTTGGCCGACCGCAACAGGGGATCGCCATGAAAGTCATTCGTCTTGCGCCGGTGCTGCTCACATCCGCGATGATCGCGAGCGTTGTTCAGGCCCAGACGGCCCCGGTCGTTGGCCTCGATCGTCAGGATCCGCCCTACGCCACCGAGTCCGTCATCAATCATCCGCGCACCATCGGCTGGCCTGAAGGTCGCACCCCCGTTGCGCCACGCGGATACAAGGTGACGCGCTTCGCCGGGCAACTCGATTATCCCCGCCAGGCGCTTTTGCTGCCTAACGGCGACGTATTGGTGGCGGAGGCGCGCACCAAGCCGAAACTGGATGACGAGCCGGAGGTCCAGCGCGGGCAAGCGCTTTCGAAGACCACCGGGTTCAGCGCCAATCGCATCACTCTGCTCCGCGATGCCGACCGAGACGGCGTGGCGGAACAGCGCTTCGTGCTGCGCGAGGGGCTGAACCAGCCGTTCGGCATGCAATATGCCGGCGGGCGGCTTTACGTCGGCAATACCGATGGCGTCGTCAGCTTCCCCTATCAACCAGGGCAGACGCGGATCACGGCCGCCGCCACGCCGTTGATCACGCTGCCGGCGGGCGGATATAATAACCACTGGACACGCAACCTGCTGCTCAGCCCCGACGCCCGCACGCTGTACGTATCGGTCGGCTCCGCCTCGAACGTCGGCGAGCATGGCATGGAGGAGGAGAAACGCCGCGCCGCGATCCTCGCCGTCGATCTCAAGACCGGGCGCGAGCGGATCTACGCCTCGGGCCTGCGCAATCCGGTCGGCATGGCGTGGGCGCCCGCCACCACCACGCTGTGGACGGCGGTGAACGAGCGGGACGAGATCGGCGACGATATCTCCCCCGATTATCTCGTCGGCGTGCGGGAAGGCGGCTTCTACGGCTGGCCGTACAGCTATTACGGCAAGCAGGATCCGCGCCACGCCAACACCCGGCGCGATCTGCTGCCGACGACATTGATGCCGGACGTGGCGGTCGGCCCGCATGCCGCAGCACTCGGCCTCGCCTTCGCCAAGGGCGCGGGCGACCAGACGGCTTTCGTCGCGCGGCACGGATCGTGGAATCGCTCCAGCTTCAGCGGATATGACGTGCTGGCGGTGCCGTTCGCCGCCGGGCGCCCAACCGGCGCGCCGCAGCCTTTCCTCACCGGCTTCGTGGCGGATGCGAAGAAGGGCGAGGTCTACGGCCGCCCGGTCAGCATTCAGACGCGGGAAGACGGCGCGATCTTCGTCATCGACGACGCCGGCGATACGGTCTGGCTGGTGCGCCGCGCGGCGTGAGATATGCGGTCGGGCCGGCGGCGGCCCTGGCGCTGTCGGCGGCGGCCGCGCCGGCGGCTGGCCCGTCCATCCCCTTCGCCGATACCGAGGATGCGACGCTATCAGAGATTGAGGTCGGGGATGGCGACAGTCATCCAATCGTCTCGTTCGATCTGCGGAACGGCGACTATGCGCGTGGCGCGCTCGACGATGACGATGCGGGGCTCGGCCGCGTGCCCCTGCATATCGCGATCGGCGGCGTACTGGTGCTGCATCGGCGGGGGAGCGAGGCCACGGCGTTCCTGATCGGGCAAAGCTCCAACGGCGTCCATGCCCCCCGATCGGGCGAGCGCGCCGCCCCCCGCGCCTGGTACGAGAGCAATACTCTTGTCGGCCTCGCCTGGCGGCCCGCCGCCGGCCTCTCGACGGCCGCGACCTATACGATCAAGACCAGCCCGAACGGCGTCGCCCCCACGACGCATGAGGCGAGCCTGACCGCGCTCTATGCCGCTGACGATGCGTTGGGTCGTCTGAAGCCGAAGCTAGCGGTGACCCGGCGTACGCGCGGCGCGGGCGGTCTCTACACCATCGCCGGGATCGCGCCGTCCCTCCCCCTTTCCGCTGAGGAGAACGGACTTACCCTGACGCTGCCCGTGACGATGGGGATCGGCTGGGGCGGCTTCTATGCCGCCGGCAGCGGGAGCCGGAGTTTCGGCAGCGGCGGCCTGTCCCTCTCCCAGCCCGTTCGCCTGGGCGGGGCCAAGGCGACCGTGCAGGCGGAGCTGCTTGCTCTTGTTCGAGACGACCGGCTGCGAAGGCTGGATAGGCCGCATGGCACGACCGCCACGCTGGTGCCCTACGCCACCCTGTCCTTCACGGTCGCCTGGTAAGGCGCTGTGCGGCGAAGCAGGTAGATATCCATGATCCAGCCGTGCCGGGCGCGGAGCGTCGCGCGTCGCGCCACGATGGCCGATGCGGTCTCCGCCAACGGCCCCGCCAGCAATGCCTGCTGCGCCATGCCGAGATAGGCGCCCCACCAGATCGAAACGCCGTCGGGCGGCAGGGTGTTGAAAGCGCTGCCGCCGTCCAGCATCACCGCAAGCGTGTTGACGCCTTCCGGCCAGCCGTATTCTGCCAGTCGCCGGCCGGTCGTGATCGTCACCGGCGCGCCCACCTCGTTCAGGGCGATGGCATGCGCCGCCGTCAGCGCCTGCAGGCTGGTGATGCCCGGCACCACGGTGACGCGCAGATCCATGCCGCCGCCGCGCAGCCGCTCCGCGATCCGCAGGCTGCTGTCGTAGAGCGATGGATCGCCCCATATCAGCAGCGCCAGCCGCCCGCCGTTTGGCAGGTGCCGTTCGATCTGCCGCCCCCAGGCGGCGGCGATCGCGTCGTGCCAGTCCCCCACCGCCGTCAGATAGGGCGGCGCGGCGGCGCGCTCCGGCAGATCGAACGTCTCGATACGGGTGCGCCCGTGCAGCACCGCATCGCAGAGCATAAGGCGCAGGTCGAGCAGATCGGCGGTGTCGGCGCGCTTGCGCGGCAGCAGGATCAGGTCCGCCGCGCGCATCGCCGCCTCCGCTTCGCGGGTCAGGTGATCGGGGTTGCCGGTGCCGATCCCGATCAGGCTCAGCTCGATCACGGCTCGTTGCCGGCGAAGCGCGACGTGGCGGACTGCGGGCGAAAGCGCCTATCGTAGCCGGGGGCGTAGAGGCTGCTTTCGCCGAACGTCTCGGTTCCCAGCACCGGGCCGACGAGGATCAGCGCGGTCCGCTCCGGCCCGCCGGCCGCCGCCTCAACCACATCGGACAGGGTCGCGCGTACGATGCGCTCGTTCGGCCAGCTCGCGCGCCACACGATCGCCACCGGGCAAGCCGCCCCGTAATAAGGGGTCAATTCCGCCACCACCGCATCCAGCCGGTGAATCGAGAGATGGATGGCGAGCGTCGCGCCGGTGGCAGCGAAGGCGGCCAGCGTCTCAGCCGGCGGCATCGCGCTGGCGCGGCCGGAGGTGCGGGTGAGGACCACTGACTGGGCGATGCCGGGCAAGGTCAACTCCGCCTCCAGCGTGGCGGCGGCGGCGGCGAAGGCGGGCACGCCGGGCGTCACGTCGAACGGGATGTCGAGCGCGCGCAGGCGGCGTAACTGCTCCCCCATCGCCGACCAGATCGACAGGTCGCCGGAATGGAGCCGCGCCACGTCCTGCCCGGCGGCATGCGCCTGCGCGATCTCGTCGACGATTTCATCGAGCGTCAGCGGCGCGGTGTTGATGATCCGCGCGCCCGGCGGGCAGTGATCCAGCAGCGCCTTTGGCACCAGCGATCCGGCATAGAGGCATACCGGCGAGGCGGCGATCAGGTCGCGCCCGCGCAACGTCAGCAGATCGGCCGCACCGGGGCCGGCGCCGATGAAATGAACGGTCATGGATAGACTCCTTCGGCGATGGCGCAGGTCGCCATGCGATCGGCTGAGATACAGCGGGGAACGATCAGCCGCCCGCCCGCACCCGCCGCGACCAGCGCTGCCGCCTCCGCCACGCTGCCGGCCCCGCGCGCGGCAAGGCTGGCGGACGATCGGGTAGCCGTATCGGCCGCCGCCAGCCTGTCGGCGGCGACCGCGATCAACGGCACCCCCAGCGCACGCGCGAATGGCGCGACGAGCGGACATTTGTCCACCGGCGCGGCGAGCGCGTCGACCAATGGGAGGACCCTCGCGTCGGCAGCCGACCCTGTCGCCATCAGCGCGCCCCGCAAGGACGCGACCGTCGCGCCGGTGCGATAGCCGAAGCCAGCGACGATCACAGCGTGACGCTCCACTGCACCACCGGATAGGCCGCGCGCCACCCCCGCCGCGTGCCGAGCGGCGCGGCCTCGGCCAGTTCGATCCGCATCAGATCACCACCGCGCAGGCCATGCCAGCGCGCCAGCAGGGCCTCCGATTCGAGCGTGACGGCATTCGCCACGAGGCGCGTTCCCGCCGGCAGCATGGTGCCCAACGCCGTCAGCAGATCTTCCGAAAGCCCCCCACCCACGAACACCGCCGCCGGCGCGGAATGTCCGCGCAACATATCGGGCGCCGCCCCCTCCACAACGGTCAGCCGGTTCACGCCCAGCCGCGCGGCGTTGGCGCGGATGCGGGCGGCGCGGGCGGGGTCGCGCTCGAAGGCGATGGCGGTGTTGGCGGGGTGGGCAAGCAGCCATTCGATCGCGATCGAGCCAGACCCCGCGCCGACATCCCACAGCATCTCCCCCGGCCGGGGCGCCAGCGCGGAGAGGGTGAGCGCACGCATCGGGCGCTTGGTGATCTGGCCGTCATGCGCGAACCAATCGTCCGCGATGCCGGACGTACGCGGCAGCACCGCCCCCTCCCCCAGCACCTCGATCCCACAGGCGACGGGGTGGTCGATATCGGCGAAGGCCAGCGTATCTGCGATGGCATGGCGGATACGCTCGCGCGGGCCGCCCAACGCTTCCAGCACGGCGAGACGCGAAGCGCCGAACCCCTGCCCTGCCAGCCATGCCGCGAGTGTCGCCACCGCCGCCCCGTCCCGCAGCAGCACGATCGCGCGGGCCTTCGGTGCGAGATGCGGCCGCAGGCGCGTGAGCGGCGTGGCGTGGAGGCCGAGGCAGATCGTCTCCTCGATCCGCCAGCCCAGCCGCGCCGCCGCGAGCGAGAAGGTGGAGGGGGCGGGATGCGCCACCCATTCTTTCGCCAAAAGATGGCCGGCAAGCGCCCCCCCCGCCCCGAACCAGAACGGATCGCCCGACGCCAGCATCACCACCCGCCGCCCGCGAAGGGCCAGCAGCATCGCTATGCCATCCGTGAACGGCACCGGCCAGGCGATCGCGGGGCATGACGTTTCGCCCAACAGGGCGAGGTGGCGGGGCGCGCCGACGATCACCTCGGCCCCCGCCAACGCGTCGCGGCTTGCAGCGGAGAGGCCCGCCGGTCCATCCTCACCGATCCCGACGATCGTCAACCATGGATCCACCCGCTCAGCCATGCCCGCCGCCCCGCGCCCGAACCTGCTGATTCTCGGCGGCACGACCGAGGCGAGCGCGCTGGCCGTAGCCGTCGCGGCGCGGGGGCTGGCGGCGACGCTCAGCTATGCCGGCCGCACCGCCGCGCCCCGCGCGCAGCCGGTGCCGGTGCGGATCGGCGGCTTCGGCGGGGCGGCGGGGCTGGCGGATTGGATGCGCGAGCGGGCGATAACCCACCTGATTGACGCCACCCACCCCTTCGCCGCACGAATGAGCGAACATGCCGTGGCCGGCGCCCGGCAGGCAGGGGTACCGCTGATCGCGCTCGGCCGCCCTGCATGGCGGCCCGTTTCGGGCGATCGTTGGACGCATGTGCCGGACATCGCCGGAGCGGTGGCGGCACTGCCAAGCCCGCCCGAGCGGATCATGCTGGCGCTGGGGCGGATGCATGTCGATGCGTTCGCCGCGCGGCCGCAGCATCGCTATCTGCTCCGCTTCGTCGATAATCCGTCCATACTGCCCGGCTTGCCGCATCATGATCTCGTCGTCGATCGCGGCCCCTTCACCGAGGACGGCGATGTCGCGCTGATGCGCGCGCACGGCATCCAGCGGATCGTCTGCAAGAACGCGGGTGGCACGGGGGCGGCCGCCAAGCTGGCGGCGGCTCGCATACTCGGTCTGCCGGTGGTGATGATCGACCGCCCCACCCTGCCCCCACGGCTGGAGGTGGAAACGGTGGCGGCGGTGCTCGACTGGATCGATCACGGCGCGGATCGCGGCGTGTAGAGGAATGGCGCGGCATCGCCCCTTGGGATCGTGCGCGTGGTGCTGGACCCGACGATCACCATCGTCCGCATGTCCGCCATGTCGCCGCGCGCCTGCGCCAGCGGCACCACGCGCAAATGCTCCTGCATGGTGGTGACGGCGCGCGCGAACAGCACCGGGCGATCCTGCGCGCACGCCTCCCGCAAGATGGCGAAGGCGGCGTCCAGCGTATCGGGCCGCGCCCGCGATCGGGGATTGTAGAGGGCGATGGCGAAGTCCGCTTCCGCCGCCAGCGCCAGCCGGCGCGCGATCAGCGTCCACGGCTTCAGATTGTCGGAGAGATTGATCGCGCAGAAATCATGTCCCAGCGGCGCGCCCGCCCGTGCGGAGGCCGCCAGCATCGCGGTGATCCCCGGCAGTACCCGTATATCCAGCATCGCCCAGTCGGCCGGCCCCGCCTCCATCGCCTCGAACACGGCGGCGGCCATCGCGAACACGCCCGGATCGCCGGACGACACCACGACGACACGTCCCCCCGCCGCCGCCAGCCGCAACGCATGAGCCGCGCGATCCATCTCCACCCGGTTGTCGGTCGGGTGGAGGGTCAGGCCGGGGCGGGGCGCGACGCGGGCGACATAAGGGATATAGCCGATCACGTCGGTCGCCTGCGCCAGCGCCGCCGTCACCTCCGGCGTCACCAGCGCCTCGCTGCCCGGCCCCAGGCCGGCGATCGCCAGCCAGCCGCCGCTCGCCCCCCCGCTCATGGCCGCCGCCCCTGCCCGTGAATCAGCAGGATGGTGAAATAGGGCGCGCTGTCCCCCGCATCGGCCAGCCGCATCACGCGCTGTTCGGCCATGGCGGCATATTCGACCAGCCAGGCCGCGGCCTCCCGCCCCGCCGCCGCCACCGCGCGGCGCAGCTTGGGCAGGTGGCGGCCGATCTTCATCACCACCAGCGCATCGGTATCGCGAATGCGGCGGGTCAGCTCCGCCTCGGGCAGGGTGGCGGCGGCGACGGTCAGCACATCCTCGCCCCAGGTTATCGGCATACCGCTTGCCGTCCAGGCGCCGGACATGCCGGTGATCCCCGGCACCACCCGCACCGGCGCCCGCCCCGCCAACCGGCTGTGCAGGTGCATGAACGACCCGTAGAAGAAGGGGTCGCCCTCGCACAGCACCACTACCTCCTCCCCCGCGTCCGCCAGCCCGGCCAGATGGCGGGTGCATTCGGCATAGAAGGCGGAAAGGCGATCCATGTAGGCGGGATCGGCGACGGGGATCTCGGTCGTCACCGGATAGTCCATCGCATATTCGATGGCGTCGGCGCGCAGCATCCCCTCCACCAGCCGGCGCGCCTGCCCCACACGTCCGCGCTTGCGGAAATAGGCGATGTGGCGGGTGGCGCGCACAAGCCGGTCGGCGCGCACGCTCATCAGGTCGGGGTCGCCCGGCCCCAGGCCGACGCCATGTATCGTGCCGGTCATTCCGCGCGGCTCGCCAGCGCGTTCACCGCCGCGACGGTGATGGCGCTGCCCCCCGGCCGCCCCGCCACGATCGCGCACGGGACCGGTTGCTCGGCCCAGAGCGCATCCTTCGATTCCACCGCGCCGACGAAACCGACCGGGCAGCCGATGATCGCGGCGGGCCGGGGGCAGGCCGGGTCCGCGAGCATGTTGAGAAGATGGAACAGCGCGGTGGGCGCATTGCCGATCGCCACGAGCGAGCCCGCCAGATGCGGCCGCCACAGTTCGAGCGCGGCGGCGGAGCGGGTGTTGCCCATCGCCGCCGCCAGCGACGGCACCTGGCGGTCGCGCAGCGTGCAGATCACCGGATTGGCGGCGGGCAGGCGGGCGCGCGTGATCCCCTCGCTCACCATATGCGCGTCGCACAGGATCGGCGCGCCCGCCGCCAGCGCGGCGCGCCCGGCCTCTGCGAAACCGGGCGAGAAACGGATGCGGGGGGCAAGCTCCACCAGCCCGGCGGCATGGATCATCCGCACCGCCACCGGCTCCTCGTCGATCGAGAAGCGGGCAAGTTCGGCCTCGGCGCGGATGATCGCGAAGGAGCGCTGGTAGATGGCCGCGCCGTTCGTTTCGTAGAGATGGGGCATCGTCATCCTTGAAACCGGGCGAGCAGCTGATCGGCCGTCAGCCCGGCCGCAGCGGGCAGGCTCCCGGCGGTGGCGGCGAAGGCGAGGTCGTAGCGGCCGTCGCGCCCGGTCAGCACCGTATCGGCCGGGCGGGCACGGGCGCACCCCTTGGCGCACCCTGCTACGTGCAGGCTGCCGGACAGGCACGGCGCGAGGCGCATCGCCAGCGCACGGGTTTCGACGGTCGCCTGGGGGCAGGCCGGCGCACCGACGCAGGCATCCACGCCCAGCAACGCCGCGTCGCCCGGATCAAGGCCCGCCCCGCCCCCTTCTGCGATCAGGATGCGCCACGGGGTCACCCGCACGGCCCGCGTTCCGGCGGATCGCACGATCCCCTCCAGCCGATCCGCGTCGATACGGCCGAACGGCAGGCCGATCGCTTGGCCAAGCGGATGCGGACCGATCGCCACCGGCCGCCCGACCAGCGGCGCGGCATCCCCCGCCGCCCATGTCGGCAATGGCGCGCGATGCCGGGCCATCCGCCCCGCCTCCGCCCCGCCCGTCTCGACGAACCAGCGCATGAGCGCGATCAGCGCCGCCGCCTCTCCGCCAGGGGCCAGCACCATGCCCGTCGGCCGACCGTCGGCCCGCAGGATCAGAGCGCCGCCCGCCGCCCGTTCGATCCGGAAATCGGCCGGGGATGCCGTCAGCACGGCGGCGTCTCCCGCGTCGATCGCGATGCCGACCTTGCCCGGCAGAAGCGGGAGCGACGGCAGCGCCGCGATCATCGCCAAGGCGATCCGATGCGTATCGTCCCCCTCGCGCCAGTCGGGGGAGAGGAGCATCGCGGGCGCGGCCTCCCGCGCCGGATCGGCATCGACCAGCCCCGCCACGACAAGCGCGGCCACGGCCGGCTCCCAATCCGTGCCGATGCCGCGCAGTTGCAGCCCCCCGCGGTTGGTGAGGTCGATCTCTCCGTTGCCATGGTCGCGCGCTACCGCACAGAGCGCGAGCGCCTGCTCTCGCGTCAGCCGCCCGAGGCGCGGACGCACACGCAGCAGCAGGCCATCCCCCGCCGCCATCGGCCGCCACGCGGTAGGGCACCAGCCCCGGATCAGTGCCGCGCCCGTCATCGTCGCGCCCTGCGGCGCGCGGTCGCATCTCGGCCGAGAGGGCGGACGGCAGTGAGGATCGACATGGCAGACGGCATCGACGTCGTTTCCGCGGGCACCGCGACAGACCGGCGATCGGGGCCTTTGTGGCATCGGATCCCGGCGGCGGGCGGGCACCTGTCGCCCGCGCCACGATCCGACACGGCCTCGACCGCGCGTGATTCACGTCGCCCAAACGGAATACCGTGCCCCGGCCACCCCCTGGGCCGCGACAAGAGCAACCTCGCGCCGGCAGGTCTCCTGGCTTGCGGGTCAAGGCTCGGGACGCTGCCTTCCCGGCCCGGCCCCGTCGGGGCCTCGCCAGTGGCGCCCCCGTTCGGAGGCCCGCGTCCGTCGCTCACCGCTCACAGTTGCAGGGACAGCCGGGGCGTTGGGGCCGAAACCCCGCACCCCATTCCCTTTCAAGCCCTCGCGGGCACCGGCGCGCTCGACAGGGCCGTATGCCGGCCCCGCCGGATCGGCCTTACGCGGGCGGCGTGCGATTGCCAATATGCCCCGGCGCCCGTCAAATGGTTGCCGATACCCCGACCAACCCATATATGGCGGCTTTGCTGCATTGCAGCATCGTCAGAGGTCGCATGTCAAAGTCCACCCCCCAGCGGCCTGTCGGGCTGATTCATTTCGCGCTCGCGCTCGGCGGCTTTGCGATCGGCACCACTGAATTCGCGACGATGAGCCTGCTGCCGCTGTTCGCCGCCGATCTGAAGGTGGATGAGCCGACTGCCGGCCATGTCATCAGCGTCTATGCGCTCGGCGTCGTGGTCGGCGCGCCGACACTGGCGGTGATAGGCGCGCGGATGAGCCGGCGAAGCCTGCTTATCGCCCTGATGGGGGCCTTCGCCATCGCCAATGCACTCAGCGCGCTCGCCCCTACCTATGGGTGGATGCTGGCGTTCCGCTTCGTCAGCGGGCTGCCGCACGGGGCCTATTTCGGCATCGCCGCGCTGGTGGCGGCATCGCTGGTCGATCCGGGGAAGCGCACGCAGGCGGTCGGCCGGGTGATGCTGGGGCTGACCGTGGCAACGATCGTCGGCGTGCCGCTCGCCAACTGGCTTGGGCAGATGCTCGGCTGGCGCTGGGGTTTCGGCGTGGTCGCGATCTGCGCCCTGCTGACGGTGGCGATGGTACTCGCGGTCGTGCCGCGCGACGTGCCCGATACGGGGGCGAGCCCCTTGCGTGAGCTGGGCGCGCTGAAGCGCGGGCAGGTGTGGCTGACGCTCGGTATCGGGGCGATCGGCTTCGGCGGGCTGTTCTCGGTCTATACCTATCTCGCCTCCACCCTGCTGGCGGTCACTCATGTGGGCCCCGCCACGGTGCCGCTCGTTCTCGCGGTGTTCGGCATGGGGATGACGGCGGGCAATCTCATTCTGCCGCGCTTCGCCGATCGCGCGGTGATGCCCACCGCCGGCGCGCTGCTGCTGTGGAGTGCCGTGGCGCTGGCGATATACACCGTCTCGGTCGGAGCGCTGTGGTCGATCACGCTGTCGGTGTTCGCGGTCGGCATCGGCGGCGCGCTCGGCACCGTGTTGCAGACGCGGCTGATGGACGTGGCGGAGGGGGCGCAGGGGCTGGCCGCCTCGCTCAACCACGCGGCGTTCAACACGGCCAACGCGCTCGGCCCGTGGCTGGCGGGGCTGGCGATCGCCGGCGGCTACGGCTGGGCGTCCACCGGATGGGTCGGCTGCGCGCTGGCGCTGGGCGGCCTCTCGATCTGGGGCGTGGCGCTGCTCGTGGAGGGGCGGCGCGCGCCCGCTTATGCCTGACCGCGATCCCATCATCGTTGCCTAACCGGGCGTGAGGCTGTAGCGCTGGCCACGATCCCGTTCCACGGGGTCGCCATGATCGCGCCGGTGCTTCGCCAAGAAGCCATCGAGGGAATGCGGTGCGGGCGCTGGTCGCCCTATGCCGCGGCTGTCCCTGCAACTGTAAGCGGCGAGCGTGGCGCGTATCGTGCCCCCTGACCACCGGGGGTGCAGCCACTGGGCCGGACGCCGAGACGGGCGAGGCCTGGGAAGGCCGCGCGCCCCGCCCTGACCCGCGAGCCAGGAGACCTGCCGGCGTCCGGTCGCTCATGTTTCGGCCCAGGGGATGGCCGGGGCACGGATGTCTCCGTTCGAGCGACGTCGTCTTGCGGCCGGGGCCGCATCGGCATCGTGCGTCCGGGCGACACGGCGTCCGCCCGGCCGCGCCTGCCGACCGCCGCATGCGCGGCGGCACGCCCCGCCGCGTCGCCCGACGCCCGGAGTAGACCCATGTCCCGCATTCCCGCCACCGTCGTCACCGGCTTCCTCGGCGCCGGCAAGACCACGCTGATCCGCCAGTTGCTGGCGCAGGCCGGCGGCCGCCGCCTTGCCCTCATCATCAACGAGTTCGGTGATGTCGGCATCGATCGCGAGCTGGTGCGCGGCTGCAACGACGCGGCCTGCC
>CAJYJW010000155.1 GCA_913775025.1 uncultured Sphingomonas sp.
GCCGAGGTCGCCGCGCTGACCGCCAGCATCGTGCCGCTGATCCGCAGTTATGGCGTGCCGCACGGCTGGTCGCCGCATGTCGGGCAATTGTGGCAGATGACGCGCGCCAACACCCCGCTGGCCGGCGCCGACGCGCTGGAATGGGGCAGCCGCAACGTCGACCGGCTGATCCTCGGCACGCTGTTCGCGCCCAGCGTCGTCGGCATCTATTACATGGCGCAGCAGGTCGCCAGCCTGCCGCAGAAGCTGAAGACCAGCTTCGATCCGATCCTCGGCCCGGTCGTGACGCAAAGCCTCGCGCGCGGCGATCTGACCGCGATCGCGCGGCAGGTGCGGCAGGTGGCGTTCTGGATCATCGCGGCGCAGCTCGCGCTGGCGATCACCGCCTCGATCCCGCGCGAGGGCGTGATGGCGACGATCGGCCCGCAATTCGTCGGCGGCGCGGCGCCGATGGTGTTCCTGTTGTTCGCGGAGGTTTTCGCCTCGACCGGGGCGGTCTCCGAATCGGCGCTCGTCTATATGGCGCGGCACCGCAATCTGCTGATCTCGATGTCGATGCTGGCGCTCCAGATCGCCTTGTCGTTCGCGCTGATCCTCGCGATCCGCGCGGCGGGCTATGGCATCACCACGCAGGCGGCGGGGGCGCCGGTAGCGCTGATGCTCGTGCTGCTGCTCACCTCGTTCATCAAGGCCGGGGTGCTGGGGCGCCTGCTGGGGCAAAGCGTATCGCCGATGCGCTGGCCGCTGGTGTGGGCGGCCTGCGCGGGCGCGGCGGTGGGTGGCGCGTTCGCGCTGCTGCCGGCGGGCTGGCGCTGGGCGCAGGTGTCGTTCGGTGTGGCGGCGACGCTGGCGGCGTATCTGTTCGTGATCTGGCGCTATGCGTTCGGCCCGGAGGACCGCGCGCTGTTCAGCAAGATGCCCAGCGCCGAGGAAGCGACCCTACCCAACGAAGGCGGGTTCATCCGCTGACGGTCGGGGCGGGCGTCGCGACACGGTCTCCACGCTCGCCCCGACGCGGGCATCAATGCCGGAAGTGGCGCATGCCCGTGAACACCATCGCCAGCCCCGCCGCATCCGCCGCCGCGATCACCTCGTCGTCGCGGATCGAGCCGCCCGGTTGGATCACCGCCGTCGCCCCCGCCTCGACCGCCGCGAGCAGGCCATCGGCGAACGGGAAGAACGCATCCGACGCGACCGCCGAGCCGATCGTGCGCGGTTCCGCCCACGCCGCCTTGTCGGCGGCGTCCTTCGCCTTCCACGCCGCGATGCGCGCCGATTCCAGCCGGTTCATCTGCCCCGCGCCGACGCCCGCAGTGCTGCCGCCCTTGGCATAGACGATCGCGTTCGATTTCACATGCTTGGCGACGGTCCAGGCGAACAGGCAGTCGGCGAGTTCCTGCTCGGTCGGCTGGCGCTTCGTCACCACCTTCAGGTCGGCGGGCAGCACGCGCCCGGCGTCGCGCGACTGGACCAGCCAGCCGCCCGCGATCGACTTGGCGAACAGCCCGTCACGCGCCGGATCGGGCAATTCGCCGGTCAGCAACAGCCGCAGGTTCTTCTTGGCGGCGAACAGCGCCAGCGCCTCCTCGTCGGCATCGGGCGCCACCACCACCTCGGTGAAGATGCCGGTGATCGCCTTCGCGGTCTCGCCGTCGAGCGGGCGGTTGACCGCGATGATCCCGCCGAACGCGCTGACCGTGTCGCACGCGAACGCCGCCTCATACGCCTCGGCCAGCGTCGCGGCGGTTGCCACCCCGCACGGGTTCGCATGCTTGACGATCACGCAGGTCGGTTCGGCATCGCGGAACTCCGCGATCAGCTCCAGCGCGGCGTCGGCATCGTTGTAATTGTTATAGCTCAGCGCCTTGCCCTGCACCTGCCGCGCCTGCCCGATCCCGGGCGTCGTATCGCCAGTGGCGGCATAGAAGGCCGCGTGCTGATGCGGGTTCTCGCCATAGCGCAGTTCCTCGCCGGCGCGGCGGAGCGTGATCGGCAGCGTCGCGGGGAAGCGCTCGCGCTGATCGACGTTTCCGAACCAGCGCGCGATCGCGCCGTCATAGGCGGCGGTGGTGGCGAAGGCCTTGGCGGCCAGCCGCTTGCGATCCTCTAGCGTCGTCGTGCCCTCGGCGACCAGCGCATAATCGGCCGGATCGGTGACGATCGCGACATAGGCGTGGTTCTTCGCCGCCGAGCGGACCATGCTGGGGCCGCCGATGTCGATATTCTCGACCACCTCGTCGCGGTCCGCACCCTTGGCGACGGTCGCTTCGAACGGATAGAGGTTCACCACCACCAGATCGATCGCGCCGATCTGATGCTCTTCCATCGACGCGGCGTGCGCGGCGTCGTCGCGCACCGCCAGCAATCCGCCATGCACCTTCGGGTGCAGCGTCTTGACGCGCCCGTCCATCATTTCCGGAAAGCCGGTTAGTTCGCTGATGTCGCGCACCGCCAGCCCGGCGTCGCGCAGCGCCTTGGCGGTGCCGCCGGTCGACACCAGTTCGACGTCGCGCGCCGCCAGTGCGGTGGCGAGATCGACGATCCCGGTCTTGTCGGAAACGGAAAGGAGCGCGCGGCGGATCGGGATGCTGGTCATGCGCGCGCGCTTACGCGGGCGGGGGGCGAGGCTCAAGTGCGAACCCCGCCTCACGAGCCGCCATGCGGATCGGCGACGTGTTGTAACTGGGGTTCATCACAGAACGCCGTTCGCCCTGAGCTTGTCGAAGGGTGTGCCCGGTGCGGCACGTGCTTCGACAGGCTCAGCACGAACGGTTTGCTTTGGATCGGCCGTGCGAGAGGAGCGCCTACCGCGCGCGTTTCATCACCCAGTTCACGTTCACCCCGGACGGCGGCGCCAGCCCGTGGATCACGATCTGCTGCGTGGTGAACAGCCGGCCCCAGCCGTCCACCCACACGCTGTCCTCGATCGTCAGCCGTTCGCCGCGGCTGCGGAAGTGCCAGAAATGGCCGGCGGCGGTGCGCAGCATCGCGGCCTGCCCGTCGGCGGTCGCCACCGCCTCCACCCCCACCGCCAGGTGGAAGCGCAGCAGGAACGGCGTCATCGCATCGGGGCGGCGGCTGCGCGCGCCCGGCGCCGCCAGCAGCGCGTCCTCGCCACGCAACTCGCGCCCGTCGCTCAGTAGCAGCAGCGTGCGCTGGTGATGGAAGCCGTGCCGGCGGACATAGCCGTCGTGGCGCGCCTCGATCCGGCTGCCCAGCTCCGATTCCTGCCGCGTCAATTCGACTTGGCGGACGCCCTTGCCCAGCGTGCCGTCGGGGAGAATCGCGGTCGAATTGGTGTCGCCGATCGTCAGCGTCGAATGCGCGGCGGTGCTACGCAGCCCGATCGCCATCGCGGGCGACATCCGCGCGCCGGTGACGCCCGCGCCGCCGCAATTGACGATCAGCCGCTCCGGCCCGTCGCCGAACTCGAACGCCAGCGTCGAGGCGCAGCCGCCTTCCGCCACGCGCGCCATCGGCGGCGGGGC
>CAJYJW010000156.1 GCA_913775025.1 uncultured Sphingomonas sp.
CGACCTCGACCGGCGCACCCGCCGCATCCAATGCGGCGAACGCTTCCGCTGCCGTGCGCACGGAAAAGAAAGCGTCGAGCAGTGCTGTCAGCGCCGCTTCGGCACCGTCTCGCGCGCGTGTCGTGGCGAAGCGTGGATCGCCGGCCAGTTCCGGCTTGCCGATGCCCGCCATCAGCGCGGCGAACCCCCGGTCGTCGCGCGCGCAAACGCATATCCAGCCGTCGGACGTGCGATAGATGCGGTCGAGCGCGGAGAAGCCGGTCTGCCCCGCATCCAGGCGCATTCCCCATACGACCTCGTTCGCCGTGTTCAGGAAGTGTTCCGACGTGGTCCAGAGGCTGGAGTGCAGCTGCGGACATTCGAGATAATCGCCCACGCCCGTATGCTGGCGGGCTTCCACCGCCATCAGCACGGCGGCGGCACCGAGGAAGCCGTTGTTGTAATCCTCGTTGCCGAACACCGATCGCGTCGGCGGATTGCCCTCGCCGCCGCCCTCGTACAGCAGCCCGGTCCAACCGGAGACCAAGGGCGCGAAGCTCTTGAGCAGCGCCTTCGGCCCGGTGGAGCCATAGCCCGGCAGATAGGCATAGATCAGCTTCGGATTGATCGCGGCAAGCGTCTCGTAGCCGATGCCCAGCTTGTCCGCCTTGCCGGGGCGCAGATTATGCATCACCACGTCCGCCGTCTCGACCAGCCGATGGGCGGCGGCGAGACCTTCCGGGGACTTCAGGTTCAACACGATACCGCGCTTGCCGCGTTGCGCCGCGTCGAACACGTCCGGCAACGGACGCATCTGATCGCCATCGGGTGTTTCGATCTTGATGACGTCCGCGCCGAGATCGGACATCAGCCGTCCGGCGTAACCGCAGGCGAAGAAGGACGAGAAGTCCAGCACGCGCAGCCCTTCGAGTGCGGACCCGAGCGGCCGACTGCTGCCCGAGACCGGGGGCGTACGCGCCAGCATCCTTTCAAACGCATCGTCGTCCGCGCCGATCACGGGCGCGGGGCGGGGCGTTTCCGGCTGCGATGCGCGGAAGCGTACGGCAGGGGCGGCCTGGCGGATCGTGCCGAAATCAGGGTCAGGCAGATCGATGCGCTGGCCGACATAGGCCACCTGATCGTCCAGCAGGATCTCGGCCGGCCGCAGCACCGGCAGCGCCGCCACGTCGGCGGCGTGGAACAGGCGGATCCACTCGTCGCGGGGTCGCGTCTTCATCCGGTCGAAAATCTCGACGCGGGCAATCTGATATTCCTCGTCGTTCAGCGGCGTGGCCATCTCCGGCCCCTTCACCGGCTGGATGCGATCGCCGAAGCCGAGCACGTCCATCGCGGCGCGAAAACCGCCGGGGCCGCCGGTGTGAATCTGGAGGAACAGTCCGTCCGCGCACTCGAACATCGCGGTGACGAGCCGGGTATGCCCGAAGCGGTCGACCGCGCCCGCGTCTGCGGTGCGGATATAGGAGAGGCCGGCCTCCTGCCACCAGTTGTTCATCGGTGACTGGGCGAGCATCGCGTCCATCAGCGATGCCTCCACGGTCTGCCCCATGCCCGTATGGTGGCGCGCGCGAACGGCAGCGAGAATACCGATCACCGCAAGGAACGCCTGCCCGTAATGCAGCGCCGGATGCCCCGGATACATCGGGCCGGGGCGGAACGAGCTGGTCTTGTCGATCATCAGCCCCAGCCGCGCGGCCGCTAGCGATTCGCCATAGGGCCGGCCGGCGTGCGGCGTATCGTCGCCATAGGCCTGCAGCGCGCAGACGATCAGCCCCGGGTTGGTGGCGGCAAGCGCAGCCTGCGTCAGGCCGAGCCGTTCGGCGTCCGCCGTCTCCAGCGAGTGAATGAAAATATCGGCGGTGGCGATCAGCGCCTTCAACCGCCCGGTGTCGTGCGCGATGTCGAGCGTCACGCTGCGCTTGCCGCGATCCCATGCCTTGCGCGTCAGATCATGCGCGAAGAAGGCGCCGCCCTCCGGTTCCGCCTTGATGACGTCCGCGCCGTGATCGGCCAGCAGCATGCCCGTGATCGCGCCCGGCATCACCGTCGAGACATCCACCACCCGCAAACGGTCAAGGGGTCCGGCCATGTCCATCCTCTCGTCTTCGTCGCGGTGGCGCGCGGGCTGATTGCCTGACGGAGCCATTCGACGCTTCATCTTGCCGTCACATGCCCGCAAAAGATGCCGGAACGCAAACCAATTTAGCACAGCGGTGTTAAATTGACAGCATTCCCCAAACCCCCGATAGTGGCTGTATCGACCGTGGATGCCCCGACCTGAAAGTCAGGCTGCAAACCGAAGATCGACCAGGGGAGTGATGCGGGCGTGGAATTACAGGGGCTTGACCAGGTGGATTCGGCGACGGCCCGTGCCGTGCTGACCCGCATGCCGCTGACCGATATGATCGCAGCCGCGGAAGCCGCCACGATCGACGGGCATGGGCCGATCGTCACCTACTCGCGCAAGGTCTTCATTCCGCTCACCCGGCTCTGCCGCGACGTTTGCCATTATTGCACCTTCGCCACGGCCCCACGGCAGGTCGAACGGCCCTATCTGACGAGGGACGAGGTGCTCGCGATCGCCCGTGCCGGCGTCGATGCCGGATGTCGCGAGGCGCTCTTCACGCTCGGCGATCGGCCCGAGGCGCGTTATCCGGCCGCGCACGAGGCGCTGGCGGCGATGGGGTACGCCTCCACGCTTGCGTATCTGCGTGACATGGCGGCGGCGGTGCTCGCCGAAACGGGGCTGCTGCCGCATCTCAACCCGGGTCTTATGAACGCCGAGGCACTGGCGATGCTGCGCCCCGTCTCCGCCTCGATGGGGCTGATGCTGGAGACCGTGAGCGAGCGGCTGTCGGCCAGGGGCGGGCCGCATCACGGATCGCCCGACAAGACGCCCACCGTGCGGCTGGAGGCGATCGCGGCGGCGGGGCGCGCGGCGGTGCCCTTCACCACCGGCCTGCTGATCGGCATCGGCGAGACGCGCGCCGAACGGATCGATGCGCTGCTGGCGATTCGCGATCTCCACGCCGCGCACGGCCATATCCAGGAAGTCATCATCCAGAATTTCCGCGCGAAGGCGGGCACGCGCATGGCGACGCATCCGGAGCCTTCGCTCGACGAGCATCTCTGGACGATCGCGGCGGCGCGGCTGCTGCTCGGCCCGGCGATGACGATCCAGGCGCCGCCCAACCTGCACGGCCCCGAGGAACTGGGCGCGCTGCTCCGCGCGGGCGTCAACGACTGGGGCGGGGTCTCGCCAGTGACGCCCGATCATGTAAATCCCGAGGCGCCCTGGCCGCACCTGACGCTGCTGGAGGATGCCACCGCCGCCGCCGGTCGCGTGCTGCAACAGCGGCTGGCGATCGGCCCCGCCTTTGCGCAGGCGGCGGACAAATGGCTCGATCCCGCGCTTGCGCCTGTCGTCCGCCGCGCGGTCGATGCGCGCGGCCTGCCGCTCGCCGATCCATGGCGCGCGGGCGACGGGACGATCATGCCGGTCCGTCTGCCTGCGGGCGCCAGCGCCGATCGCCGACGCCTCGACACGATCCTCGATCGGGCGAGCGCGGGGCATCGGTTGGGCGAGAGGGAAATCACGCGCCTGTTCGATGCGGACGGCCCCGAGGTGACCCGCATCGCGGCGGCGGCTGACGCCCTGCGACGGCGGACGGCGGGCGACGAGGTGACCTATGTCGTCAACCGCAACATCAACTACACCAACATCTGCTTGTACAAGTGCGGCTTCTGCGCCTTCTCCAAGGGCAGCACCAAAGCCGAGCGGGGTCCGGCCTACCGGCTCGATCTGGCGGAGGTGGGGCGGCGCGCGGCCGAGGCATGGGATCGCGGCGCGACCGAAGTGTGCCTGCAAGGCGGGATCCACCCCGACTATGACGGCGACACCTACCTTTCCGTGCTGGCGGCCGTGCGGGAGGCCGCACCGGACATTCACATCCACGCCTTCTCCCCGCTGGAGGTGACGCACGGTGCCGCCACGCTCGGCCTGCCGCTCGTCGATTATCTCGCGCGGCTGAAGGCGGCGGGGCTCTCGACCTTGCCGGGCACCGCCGCCGAAATCCTCGACGACGAGGTGCGCGCGCTGATCTGTCCTGACAAGATCGATACCGAGGGCTGGCTGGCGGTGATGCGCGCGGCGCACGGCGTGGGATTGAAATCCACCGCAACGATCATGTTCGGCCATGTCGACCGCTACGAGCATTGGGCGCGCCATCTGCTTCGCGTACGTGATCTTCAGGCGGAGACGGGTGGTTTCACCGAATTCGTGCCGCTCCCCTTCGTGCATATGGAGGCACCTATCTGGCGGAAGGGACAGGCCCGATCCGGCCCGTCCCCGCGCGAGGTGCTGCTGATGCACGCGGTGGCGCGGCTGGTGCTGCACCCGCTGATCCGCAACGTGCAGGCAAGCTGGGTGAAACTTGGCGATGCCGGCGCGGCGGCGCTGCTGCGCGCAGGCGTCAACGATCTTGGCGGCACGCTGAGGGACGAATCGATCACGCGCGCCGCGGGCGGCCGCAACGGCCAGCTGTGCGATCCGTCGCGCATGGGCGCGATCGCCGCCGCCGCCGGCCGCACCGCGCGCCAGCGCACGACGCTTTACGGGGCGGCGCCACGCCCGCCCGTTACAGGAGATTATGATGACCGACGCCGCTACGCCTGATCAGACCATCGCCATCATCGGGGGCACCGGAAAGCTCGGCAGCGCGATCGGGCGCAGGCTGGCGAAAGCGGGCCGCCGGGTGATCCTGGGGTCGCGCACCGCCGAAAGCGCCGAGGCGAAGGCGGCGGAACTGGGTTTCGGCCTGACCGGTAGAAGCAACCTCGATGCGGCGGCGGCGGGCGATCTGCTGATCGTCACCGTGCCCTTCGCCGCGCAGGAAGCGACGCTGGCCGAAATCGCGCCGCATACGGCGGGCAAGATCGTCTGCGACACTACGGTGCCGCTGGTGCCGCCCCGGGTGATGCGCGTGCAGATGCCGGCGGAAGGCAGCGCTGCGGTACGGGCGCAGGGCTTGCTGGGGGAGGGCGCGACGGTCGTCTCGGCCTTCCATAACGTTGCCGCGCACAAGCTCATCACCGATGCCGATATCGGGTGCGACGTGCTGGTGTTCGGCGACGACAAGGCGGCGCGCGGCGCGGTTGTCGAGCTGGCGGATGCTGCCGGGCTGCGCGGCCTGCACGGCGGTGCGCTCGCCAATTCGGCGGCGGCCGAGGCGATGACGTCGGTCCTGATCTTCATG
>CAJYJW010000157.1 GCA_913775025.1 uncultured Sphingomonas sp.
GCCGAGGTAGCGGCGGCGGAGCAGCGCGCGCTCGTCCCGCGTCAATCGCTCGACATGGTGGCCGCGGAACAGGAAGGTGCCGCCGGTCGGCACGTCGAGGCAGCCGAGGATGTTCATCGTGGTGGACTTGCCGGAGCCGGACGGCCCCATCACCGCCACGAAATCGCCGGCCATGATATCGAGATCGACGCCCTTCAGCGCCTGAAACGCCGTCGCCCCCTGCCCGAACGTCTTGGTGACGCCGCGCAACGCGATGATCGGCTCAGCCGCCATTCGCCCCGCCCTGTACGCGTGGGGCCGGCGCGGTTTCCGGCGCCCGGCGCACGGGCTGACCGCCCGGTGCCCCCGGTGCCGGCGCGGTGCCGGGGGAGCGACGATCCCGCGGACCATTCGCATTGTCGGTAGCGGGCGTGCGCTCGCTGCGCTGGCCGGCGGCGAGCTGCCCGGTGATGACCGGCAGGCCGGCGCGCAAGCCCTCGCCCGTCACCTCGGTCTCGCTGCCGTTGGTATCGCCCACCGTCACCTGCACCGGCTTCGGCTGGCCATCGTCGCCGAGCAGATAAACCGTCTGCTGGCTACCCCGGCCGATAGTCGCCTCGCGACCGCCGCCACCGCCGCGCCCGCGGCGAGGCCCCGGCACCAGCACCGCCGTGATGCCGCTACGCCCGCCACGCCCCGCGCCGCCACCGGGCGAGAAGCGCAGCGCCGCGTTCGGCACCAGCAGCACGTCCTGCTTCTCGGCGGTGATGATGTCGGCGGTGGCCGTCATGCCGGGGCGCAGCGCCAGATCGCGATTGTCCACCGTCAGCCGCGCCGTATAGGCGACGACCGATCCTGCCGTGGTGCTGGTGGAGGTCGTCGTGGTGGTGGACGAGGAGGAGGCGTTTGCCCCCACATCCACCCGCTCGATCAGGGCGGGAAAGGTGCGGCCGGGGAAAGCGTCGACCTGGAAGGTGGCGCGCTGACCGCGCTTCACCTGGCCGACGTCTGCCTCGTCCACCTTCACCTCCAGCCGCATCTGGCTGAGATCCTCGGCGATGCGAAACAGCACCGGCGCGTTGAACGAGGCGGCGACCGTCTGCCCCGGCTCGATCGAGCGGGACAGCACAACACCGGTGACGGGCGACACGATCGTCGCGCGCGAAAGCTGCGTCTGGGAGGAGGAGAGCGCCGCCTGCGCCTGCGCGACCGCCGCCCGCGCGGTGGCGATGCCGGCCTGCGCGCGGGCATCGTCGCCGCGCGCGACGTCGAGTTCGGTGGCGGACGGCACCTTGCCGCGCGACAGGCGATAGACCTGTTGATACCGCCCGAGCGTGGCGCGCGATTGCAGCGCCGTCGCCTCGGCCTGCGCGACCGCCGCCTGCGCCGAGGCAAGCTGCGCGCGGTTCTGGTTCACGTCATCCTGAAAACGCGCCGTATCGAGCCGGGCGAGCACCTGCCCCCGCGTGACGCGATCGTTATTATCGACGAACACCTGCGTGATAAGGCCGGACAGTTCGGAGCCGACCTCCACCTCGTTGGTGGGGGCGAGATTGCCGGTGGCCGACACGCTGACGGTCAGGTCGCCACGCCGTACCGGCTGGGTGGCGTAGCCGACCGCCTCGTCCCCGCCGAACAGCAGCCGCAGCGCGATCCACAGCACCAGCAGCACGACAAGCGCAACGGCGCCCCACTTCAACCAGCGCGCGCGGCGCGACGGAGGCTTCGCGCCCAGAAACGCATCGAGCGCGGCGCGGTCTTCCACGGCGGGGGTCGTCTGATCCATTACGGCCTCGTCGTCGCTGGGGTCATGCCGGTGGTCGCCGCCACCGGCAGCGGGGCGGCCTGCCAACCTCCGCCCAGCGCCTTGTAGAGTTGTACGGTCGCGGTCGAACGGTCGGCGCGCGCGGTGGCGGTAGCGTCCTCGCTGGAGAGCAGGCTGCGTTCGCTATCCAGCACGGTCTGGAAATCGATCAGGCCGGCGCGATACTGGCTGCGGGCATAGATGACGGCGCTGCGCGCGGCATCGGCGGCGATCACCTGCTCCCGCTCCCGCCGTTCGGCATTGGCGAGGCTTGTCAGCGCGTTCTCCACCTCCTCCAGCGCCAGCAGCACCGTCTGGCGATAGCTCGCATAGGCGGCATCGGTCGCGGCGCGTTGCCCCTCGATCCGGGCACGCAACTGCCCGCCCTGAAAGATCGGCGCGGTGATCCCCGCGATCAGATTGCCGATCGCGACGGAGGGCAGATTGCCGATCGACGTATCCGATCCGACGAAGCTGCCCGACAGGCGGAGCGCGGGATAGAGGTCCGCCACCGCCACCCCGATGCGCGCGGTCTCTGCCGCCAGCGTGCGTTCGGCGGCAGCGATATCGGGGCGCTGGCGCATCACGTCGGCAGGAATGGCGATGGCGGCGGGCGCCTGCGGCACCGGCCCGCCCGATCCGATCAGCGCGTTCACCGCCCCCGGCGCCTCGCCGATCAGCACCGCGATGCGGTTCGCGGCGGCTACGTAGGTCGTCTCAAGCGGCGGGATGGAGGCGGCGGTGGACGCACGCAGCTGCCGCGCCTGCTCCTGATCGAGGCCGCTGACCAACCCCGCCTGCACCCGCCAGCCGACGATCTGCACCGTCTCATCCTGCGAGGCGAGGTTGGCGCGGGCGATCCCCAGGCGGGACTGCGCCACCCGCGCGTTCACATAGTTCAGCGCGACCTCGGCGGCGATGCTGAGCTGCGTGTTGCGCAGGCTCGCCTCGGTCGATTGCGCGTCCGCCCGCGCCGCCTCCACCGATCGGCGGATGCCGCCGAACACGTCCGCCTCCCACGCGGCATCGAAGCCGGCGCGATAGATCGTCGTATCGCCGCCGCTGGAGAAACTGTTGCCCGTGGTCGGATCGACGAAGCTCTGTCCGTCCCGCCCAACGCTGCGATTGACGGACGCGCTAAAGCCGGCGGTAGGCAGCCCCGCCCCGATCGCCTGCCGCACGGCGGCACGAGCCTGCCGCAATCGCGCGCCCGCCGCCGCGACATCATTGTTGGCGGCGAAGGATCGCTCGATCAAATGGGTCAACACCGGATCGTCGAAGCCGGACCACCAGCGCACCGGATCGGCAGGCGGCATTCCCGGCCGCTCCGGCGCAGCGACGAACGTTTCGGGCACCTTCAGCAGCGCGGCGGCGGGGGGCGCATAATCCGGCCCCACCGCGCAGGCGGAAAGCAGGCCGCCAAGCAGCAGCACACCGCCCCGCCCGATCACCCCGCCATGCTGCCCGTCGCCGTTCATGCCCGTGTCCCTCAACCCCGCCGTTTGCCGGGCGATGTCAGCGCTGACATAAACATCGCCATGGGGTGCGTGGGGGCGCGCGTGGCCGTGGCGGGGCATCCGCCGGCGGGATCGGTCATCGGTACGCGTCCTCAACTCAGCATTCTGATTATCGCATGCTCTAGCGATGGCGGCCCGCCCCTTCAATGCAGGCCCGTGATCGGATAGCACCATGGCATAACCACGCGAGAGGAACGGGCGATGAAGCTGGGATCGTTGAAGGGTGGGCGCGACGGGCGGCTGGTGGTGGTCAGCCGCGATCTCGCCTGGTGCGCGGACGCCAGCGATATCGCGCCGACCCTGCAGGCGGCGCTGGACGACTGGGACGCCATCGCCCCGCGCCTGGAGAGCCTCTCGATCGATCTGGCGCATGAGGCGATCCCGATGATGCGCTTTCACGAGCGGCAGGCCGTGGCCCCGCTGCCCCGCGCG
>CAJYJW010000158.1 GCA_913775025.1 uncultured Sphingomonas sp.
GGCTCGATATTGGCGAAGGTGCCGACCGCGCCGGAGATCGCGCAGGTGGCGATATCCGCGCGCGCCGCCAGCAGCCGCTGCCGGTTGCGATCGAATTCGGCATAGGCCTGCGCCAGCTTCAATCCGAACGTCACCGGCTCGGCATGGATGCCGTGGCTGCGGCCGATCGTGGGGGTCAGCTTATGTTCGAAGGCACGGCGCTTCAGCACTTCCAGCAGCCGGTCGAGATCCGCCAGCAGCAGATCGGTAGCGCGGGCCAACTGCACGTTGAGGCAGGTGTCGAGCACATCGGAGGAGGTCATCCCCTGATGCATGAAACGCGCTTCCGGCCCGACCTGTTCGGCCACCCATGTCAGGAAGGCGATCACGTCATGCTTGGTGACGGCTTCGATCGCATCGATCGCGGCCACGTCGATCGTAGGCTTCGTATCCCACCAGCGCCACAGGGCGGCGGCCGCGTCCTTGGGCACCACGCCGAGATCGGCAAGCGCGTCTGTCGCGTGCGCCTCGATCTCGAACCAGATGCTGTACTTCGTCTCGGGCGACCAGATGGCGACCATCTCTGGCCGCGAGTAACGCGGGATCATCGGCGTTGTCCTGTGCGGGTGGCTGGAATGCGCGGCGGGTAGCAGAGCCGTTCCCCCGCGACAATCGAGCGGGCGGCGGCTAGAATGCGCCATGGCCAGGCTGATCGATTTCGAAACCGCCGGTGTGGCGGCCCTTCGGCGGCGAGTGGCGGAGGTAGAGGAGGCGCATCGCGGCCTGATCGCTTTCGCGCGTGGCCAATCCGCCGCGATCACCGCGATCCATGCGGCGGTGATCGCGGCATCCGATGCCGAGGGCGCGGATCACCTCGTTCATATCGTCACCCAAGGGTCGATCTGTTGGGGGTCGATGCGGTGACGTTCGCCGCCGTCATCGGGGCGCCGGGATGGCGTGGCGACACGACCGGATTACACGCCATTTCAGCGGACGCTGTCGAGGTGGCGGCATCGCCGATATTCGGGGTCCGTCTTCATGATGTGGCTCGTGGGCAGGCGCTGTTCGGCCCCGCCTGCGATCTGATCCGCGCCGAGGCGCTGGTGCGGCTCAACGGGCCGCCGCCGCTGAACGTTGGCCTCCTGCTGCTCGGCCAGCGCAGGGCCGGTGGGTTCGAGACGCGGCACGGCAGCGAGCCGCTGCTGTTCCTCGGCGCATGTCTTTCGCGGATGCTGGTGCGATGGCTGCCCCGGTGACGCTGGAGGATCACCCGGCGCGACGGCTGGTGGCCGGCTGGGGGGATCATCTGCGGCGGGACCGCCGGCGGTCCACTCATACGGTGCGGGCCTATGTCGCTACAGCGCATCGGCTGATTGTGTTTCTGGGCAAGCATCGGGCGGCGTCGGTGGATACGTCTCTGCTGGCGACGCTGGACAAGGCCGATCTGCGCGCCTTCCTCGCCGCCCGTCGCGCAGACGGGATCGGCAATGCCGCCGCCGCGCGAGAGCTTTCGGCGGTACGGGGCTTCCTCGATTTCGCCGGCGTCGCGGTGCCGGCCTTGCGTGGACCGCGCGTGAAGAAGGGCGTGCCGCGCGCCGTCGCCCCCGCCGATGCGATCGCGCTGGCGGAAGACGTCGCCGATGCCCATGACGAGGCATGGCTGGCGGCGCGCGATCTCGCGGTCCTGCTGCTGCTCTATGGTGCCGGATTGCGCGTGGGGGAGGCGATGGCGCTGACCGGCGAGACACTGCCGTTGGGCGAAACCCTGCGCGTCACCGGCAAGCGCGCCAAGACCCGCATCGTGCCGCTGCTGCCCCGCGTCCGCACGGCGATCGAGGCTTATGTCACGTTATGCCCGTATAAGATCGTGCACGACGCACCGCTGTTTCGCGGTGTGAAGGGGGGAGCACTTTCCGCCGACATGGTGCGGCGGGCGGTACGCGGCGCACGTGGCCGCTTGGGGCTTGGCGTGCGAACGACACCCCATGCATTGCGGCACAGCTTCGCCACCCATCTACTGGCGCGCGGCGCGGACCTGCGGTCGTTGCAGGAACTGCTGGGCCATGTCAGCCTCTCCTCGACGCAAATCTATACGTCGGTGGATGCCGCGCATCTGCTTGATGTCTATCGCAACGCCCATCCGCGCGCATAGAGAAGCGCACGCAAGCGCTACGTGCGCTTCGGCTTCCACGTCGCCACGCGAAACAGATACCAGGCCAGCAGTATCGCCACGACGCCGGTGGAGGCGGGGCCGAGATATTTGTCTACGTCCTTCCAGTTCTGCCCGAGCACATAACCCGCGATGGCGAGTGCGCTTGTCCAGCCGGCGGTGCCGATCGTCGACCAGATAACGAACGGCAGCGGCTTCATGCCGAACAGGCCCGCCGGCACCGACACCAGCGAGCGGATCGTCGGCATCATCCGGCCGAGGCAGACGAACCAGCGATCGTACCGATCGAAGAAATTGTCGGCCCGCTCCACCTCGCGCCAGTCCACCGTCAGGAGGCGGCCGAAACGCTGCACTAGTGGGCGGAACCGGTCGATCCCCAGCCAGCGGGCGACAAAATACCAGGCGATGTTCCCCAGCATCGCGCCCAGCGTGCCCGCCAGAATCGCGCCCCACAACGTCATCGTGCCGCGCTGCGCCTGCAGGCCGGATAGCGACATGATGACCTCGGACGGAATCGGCGGAAAGATCGTTTCGAGGAACATCAGGAAGCAGACGCCGAGATAGCCCGACTGCTCGATCCATTCGCGAACGAAGTCACCCATAAGCGGCGGCCTTCGCTTCGATCGCATCCCAAATGAGCGCGGGCGTGTCGGTGCCGTTGAACCGATCGATCGCGACGATGCCAGTGGGCGAGGTGACGTTGATCTCGGTCAGATGCCCGGCGATCACGTCTATGCCGACGAACAGCAGCCCGCGCCGCGCCAGTTCCGGCCCCAGCTTCGCGCATATCTCCTCTTCGCGCGGGGTGATCAGCGTCGCAGCCCCCGAACCGCCGACCGCAAGATTAGAACGGATCTCCCCCGCCTTGGGCAAGCGGTTGACGCCGCCCGCGACCTTACCGTCGATCAGCACGATGCGCTTGTCGCCCTTCGCCACGTCCGGCAGGAAGGCCTGCACCATGAACGGTTCGCGCCACACCTGCCCGAACAGTTCGGTCAACGCGGCGAGATTGGCGTCGTTGCGGCCGACATGGAAGACGGCGGACCCCGCATTGCCGTAAAGCGGCTTCACCACCACCTCGCCATGCTCGGCATGAAAGGCGCGCGTTTCCTCAAGGCTGCGGGTAATAAGCGTCGGCGGCATGAACTCGGCATAATCGAGCACGAACAGCTTTTCCGGCGCGTTGCGCACCGCCGCCGGATCGTTCACCACCAGCGTACGATGCTGGATGCGCTCCAGCAGATGCGTAGCGGTGATGTAGGCAAGGTCGAACGGCGGATCCTGCCGCATCAGCACCACGTCGATATCCTCGGCGAGATCCAGGGTCACCCAATCACCATAGGCGTGATGCGATCCCTCGACCCGCTGGACGGAGACGGGACGGGCTGGGGCCGTAACGCGGCCGTCGCGATAGCTGAGATCGCCGGCGGAATAATGATACAGCCGGTGGCCGCGCGCCTGCGCGCCGAGCATGACCGCGAAGGTGCTATCGCCGGCGATATTGATCGTTTCCAGCGGATCCATCTGGACCGCGACGCGCAAGCTTGGGGAGGGGGACATGGGGCGCCTTCCTGTCGTTCAATCCGTGGCGATAGGGAAGCGCGCCGCCCTTGTCACCCGCGCGATACCGCACGTCGGGCGGGTAGCGGCAGCTCATTTCGTGTCGCCTCCTCCCCTCAGCCGCACCACGCATTTTCGATATGGTGCGGCGGCGTGCCCGGCGCGATCAGGATGACATCGATGCGGATATCATCGTCCGGCCCGGCGAAGCGCGGCACGAGCATCTCGGCCGCCGCCGCCACGCGGGCGAGGCGGCGCGCGTCGATCGCATGATCCAGTTCAGCGGGCGTGGCGCGCGTCTTTACCTCGACGAAGGCGAGCATCGTCTCCCGACGGGCGACGATATCCACCTCCCCCGCCGCCGTGCGGACGCGGGTGGCAAGGATCATCCAGCCATGGCGGCGCAGGTGGAGCGCGGCGGCCTCCTCGCCCTCGCGGCCACGCCGTTCGGCGCGTTGGCGCGCGGGTGTGGCGCTCATGTCCCGTCGCGCAGCGCCATGGCGCGTGCATAGAGATCGCGCCGCGGCAGGCCGGTCGCCTTCGCGACCTCACCGGCGGCCTTGGCGGTGGGCAGTCGGGTCATCGCCTCCATCAGCGTTGCATCGACATCGGCCCCGGCGGGGGCGGCGGCCTCGCCCGGCGGTGCTACGATCACGACGATCTCCCCCCTGGGCGGGGCATCGCCATAGCGCGCGGCGAGGGCGGTCAGCGTATCGGTGACGCATTCCTCATACGTCTTGCTGATCTCCCGCGCGACGGCCGCCTCCCTGTCGCCCAGCCCCTCGGCCAGCGCGGTCAGGGTCGCGGCAAGGCGCGGGCCGCTTTCGTAAAGGATTAAAGTCGCGCGCACCGCTGCCACCTCCGCGATCGCATCGGCACGGGCTTTTTCCTTCGGCGGCAGGAAGCCGAGAAAGAAGAAGCGATCGGTCGGCAGGCCGGCGAGGGTGAGGGCGGCGATGGCGGCGCAGGGCCCGGGGATCGTGACCACCGCATGCCCCGCCGCCCGCGCATCCCGCACCAGCTTGAATCCCGGATCGGAAATCAGCGGCGTACCCGCATCCGATACTAGCGCGATGGCCTCCCCCCCCATGCGGGCGATCAGGCCGGGGCGGATGCGATCCGCATTGTGATCGTGATAGGCGGTCATCGGCCGCTTCACCCCGATGTGATTCAGTAGCTTGGCAGTCACGCGGCTGTCCTCCACCGCGATCAGATCGGCCCGCGACAGGATCGATGCGGCGCGCGGGGAGAGGTCCGATAGATTGCCGATCGGCGTCGCCACGATATAGAGGCCGGGTGCAAGGTGTTCGGGTAGGGGAGCGTTCATACTATGTCCTTCATGGCAGAGGCCTTGCCCGCCCGGCAACCGCGCTTTGCGCGCCGCCATCTTGCGCTGCTATCCGCGTTGATGCTGGGGGCGTGCCAATCGGTCGTTCCCAAGTCCGCCCCGCCCAAGGCCGCGCCGCCGCCGCCCGTGCGCCCGGCCGAGACCGGATCGTTGCCGCAGGACGAGCAGCGAAACCGGGTGGCGCTGCTTGTGCCGATCACCGGGCCGAACGCCGCGGTGGGCCAGTCGATCGCCAATGCCGCCAATCTGGCACTGCTGGATACGGGCGGCGCGCGCGTGCGCGTCACGACCTACGATACCGGGCCGGGCGCGGCGGCGGCGGGGGCGCGCGCGCTGGCCGACGGCAACCGCCTGATGCTGGGGCCACTGCTGGCGGACGAGGTGCGGGCCGTCTCGGCGGCGGCGCGGCCGGCCGGGGTTCCGGTAATCGCCTTTTCCAACGATACCACGGTGGCGGGTAACGGCACCTTCCTGATGGGCT
>CAJYJW010000159.1 GCA_913775025.1 uncultured Sphingomonas sp.
CGCGCCGCGCTGATGGTCAACCTCTCGACCAGCGACCTGGCAGGCTATGTCAGCCGCGCCCGGTCTGAGATTGATCGCCAGGTCAAGCTGCCGCCCGGTTACCGCATTGAGTTCGGCGGGCAATATCACCAGCTCGAGGAAGCGCAGAAGCGGCTCTCGATCGTGGTGCCGGCCGCGCTGATCCTGATCTTCGCGCTCGTCTATGCGGCCCTCGGCAGCGTGCGGGAGGCGGCGATCGTCTATACCGGCATTCCCTTCGCGGTGACGGGAGGCGTGCTGGCGCTATGGCTGCGCGGGATGCCCTTCTCGATCACGGCGGCGATCGGGTTCATCGCACTGTCGGGCATCGCGATGCTGAACGGTCTTGTTCTTGTCGATCATATCAATGCGCTGCGTGACGGGCGCGAGGGCGATCCGCTGGCGGTTGACGAGGCGGTGGCGCAAGGCGCGCGTGATCGCCTGCGCCCCGTGCTTTCCACCGCGCTCGTCGCCTCGATAGGCTTCGTGCCGATGGCGCTCGCCACGGGTGCGGGCGCGGAGGTGCAGCGCCCGCTTGCGACGGTGGTGATCGGGGGCATCGTCACCTCGACGATCCTGACGCTCGTACTGCTGCCCAGCCTTTATCGCTGGCTATTGGGGCGTCGAACCGCCTAGCCGCATCGCCTTAAGGGGCCGTCGGCATTCCCGGCCGGCATATCAAGTAAGCCGATCCACCCCCGCACCCCTGGGCCGGCCTTCACGCCTTCGATCCTTGCCTCCGGTCCGAGCATCGCTGTCAGGCCGAGGCGATCGATCATGCGGTGCGTGCCGGTCCGGTCGAGGCCGATACGCCGCAGTGCGTCGCCATCGGTAACATACACTACCAGACGGCCGCCGGGTTTCAGTACCCGGCGTATCTCGGTCAGCACCCGACGATCGTTCGACCAGAAATATGCGACATTGAGGGCAAGGATCCGGTCGATCGACCCGTCCGGTAGCGGCAGCGTGGCGAAATCCCCCCGCGTCACGCACACCCCCGGATGGCGGCGACGGGCGGCGGCCACCATCGCCACGGCATGATCGAAGGCATAGACCTGGCCGGTCGGCCCGGCGGCGAGCCGGAGCGGCAGCAACGCGTCCCCTGCTCCGCAACCAAGATCGATCACCGCGTCGCCGGCGCGGACACCCAGTGCTTGCAGGGAAAGCGCCAGCGCCCGCCGGTTGGCCAGTCGCATCGCCTGCGCGATCAGCCAGCCGCCGATCCCGGCGGGCTCGCGCAACTGGCGGCCAAGCACAGCCGACAGCGCGATCATGCGGTGTGCAGCTTGGCGTTTATACGGCCCAGCAAGGTGCGGATCTCCGCGCGCCGGCCTGCGTCCCACACCGGCCGCGCTGGATTTACCGGGGCCTGCAAAGCCCGCAACGCATAGGCCCGCGCAGCAGCGGGCTGACCCTCGTCGTTTAGGAAGTCGGCATAGAAGAAATTGTTATCCATGCCGTTCGGATCCTGACGGAGTGCCGATTCCAGCAACGCCCGCGCCTTCGCCGTGCTGCCGAAGCCGATCGGGAAGCCAGGCACGCGATAGTAAAGCACGCCGAGGCTCATCTTCACCCCGCCATCGGCGATGGATGGATCGATCTTTTGCGCCTGCTCCAATATGCCCCGCGCGCGGTTCGCAAGGCCGAGCTGCTTGAGCATGCTCGCGCGCGCCGCTTCCTCGCTGGTGACGATGCCGTACCAGAGAAGCGGTTCCGCCCGACCGGGATACCGCGCGACGACCTGCTCGGCCGAACGGGCGAGTGCCTCGAGCTGATCATATTGCGTGCCGCGATCAGCGACCTCGTAGCGGATGTGCGCCCAACCGTCGTTGATGCGCTTGACGGCGGCATCCATCGCCGGGTTGTCGCTTGCATGAGCGGCGGTGCCAAAGAGGGCGCTGGCCGCCATCAGAAATTGCGTGAAACGAGAGGGTCGCATGAGGATGGTCCTTTCGTGCTTTAAATGGAAAGTTGGCCGCGCGCCGTCTTGATCGCGCCGGACAGGCCACGATCGATGAGGCGGGGTGCGACGGTGTTGAGCATGGCGAACAGGCGCTCGGCGACACCGATGGAGACATCGGCCGCGCGTCCCTCGATCGCGGCCATGATACGGTCGGCGACCTTTTCCGGCTGATCCGCCGTCATGCCCGAGGCCGCCATGAACCGTTCGATCGCGGGCGTATTAAGCGGTGTACGCACCGCGCGCGGCGAAACGTGGGTAATGGTCACCCCCGATCCCCGCAGTTCGCGGCGCAAGGCTTGGCTCAGGCCCTTCAGCCCGCATTTCGCGCTCGAATAGGTGGAGAAATAGGGATAGGGCACGGCCCCCAGCATCGATCCGATATTGGCGATCTGGCCGTCGCCCCGCGCCAGCATCTGCGGCACCAGCGCTGCCGACAGCACGGCCGGCGCGACGAGGTTCACCGCATAACCGAGCCGAATACGCTCGCCGCCCTGGCGCTCGACCGGACCGAAATATTGCACCCCCGCGACGTTGAGGAGGATGTCGACCCGGGTTCCCGCCAAAGCCGCCGCCAACCTGTCCAGCGCTGCGGGATCGGCGAGGTCGCACGGGCGGCTTTCGTCGCAGGCGGGGCACTCGCCGCGATCGACCCCGATCAGCCAAGCACCGCGCGCATGCAGGCGATCCGCCAACAAAGCGCCTAGCCCACCCGCCGCCCCGGTCAGTACGACGCGCCGCCCCTCAAGCCGCGACACGGGAGTTCTCCATCACGATTCCGGCGAAGACCGCGCCGAACAGCTCGAACATGTCGTTCGCCATCGCCAAGATCGCCTCGCGATCTGCGGGATCCTCGATGGTATTCACCGTATCGGCGAAGAAGCGCAGATGATCCTGGTCGAGCGCGCCATGGGAGGTGAGATACCGAAACGCCCCCTCCGACAGGCCAAGCGACGCCTGCACTGCGCCAGCGCCCTGCTGCGCCAGCGCGATGCTGACGGATTCGAGCACGTAGATCATGCCGAACAGCGCGATCGGATTGCCCGTCGTCACTATCCGATAGGCGTGATCCACCATCGCGGCGGTAGCCGGAGACGGCCCCCCGCTTTCCGCCGCGCGGGGATCGCCGCCGGCACAGGCGATGTCATCGAGGATCCAATGCTCGTGCCCCGTCTCCTCGATGATATACTCTTCCAGCGCGG
>CAJYJW010000160.1 GCA_913775025.1 uncultured Sphingomonas sp.
ACCAGCCTTCATAGCGGCCGGCATAAATGTCGCCGTTCGCCTCCATCGCGCGCCAAAGGGCCTGGCTTGCGGCATAGTGATCGGGCTCGGTCGTACGGATGAAGCGATCGTTGGAGATATTGAGAACGCGCGTCATCTCCTGGAAATGGCCGGACATTTCATCCGCCAGCGCACGTGGTTCGATGCCGCGGGCGCGCGCCGCCTGCGCCATTTTCAGGCCGTGCTCGTCGGTGCCGGTCAAGAAATATACTTCCCGCCCGGCCAGCCGATGGTAACGTGCGATCGCGTCCGTCGCGATCACCTCATAGGCATGGCCGATGTGCGGGCGGCCATTGGGGTAGCTGATCGCCGTCGTGATATAAAAGGGCTTCGTCATCGTCGCTTGCATCCGGATCGGTTTCCGCCGGTCAGTGCCGCCGCGTGCCGCCGGGTTTAGCGTCCTGCCGGGCGGGAGCAAGCGCCGCCAGCAGCCCGCAAAGCGTGAACACCGTCGTCTGCGGATCAAGCGACAGCCGGATCGCGCTGGTGGCCAAGGCGCGCGCGCGTTCCTCCAGCGGAAGGATGTGGCCGAGCGACGCAGGGTCGGCCATACGCGCCGCCGCCGCGAGACGCGCAGGGGCGCGTTCTAGAAACGCCTCGTAGCGGGGTTGCGCCGATTTCGCGGCCAGCGCCCGTGCCAGCGCGCCCCGGTGCGCGTTCGCCGGATCGCCACCGGTCACGATCTCCTCGATCGCACGATCAAGCCCGTTCAGATCGAGCCCGGCAAAGCGTAGTCCTCGCCCCGGCGCGCCGCCGCCTGCCCGCACCAGCGCCGTCACTTCCGCCGCATCCGCATCCGGGCGAAGGCGGCGTATGATAGCCGCGACATCGTCATCGCCGAGCGAACCGAAACGCAGCGTACGGCACCGCGAGCGAATCGTCGGCAGCAGTCTCCCGGGCGCATGACTGACGAGAAGGAAAAGCGTGTCGGCCGGCGGCTCCTCCAAATTTTTCAGCAGGGCATTGGCAGCCGAACGTTCAAGATCGTCAATCGCATCGATCACGATAGCCCGGCGGGATGACATGCTCGGGGTCGTCGCGAACAGGCCCTGCAGCCCGCGCACCTGCTCCACGCTGATGCTGCGCGCATGATCGCCGGTCTTCTCGCGAAACAGGCGTTCCAAGCGGCGAAAATCAGGGTGGCTACCTGCCGCTGCGAGGCGGGCCGTCGGGTGATCGTCGGGCAGGGCAAGGTTACTCGCGCTGACCCGGGCCACGCCTTCCGCGAGATATCGTAGCGCCGCCATATCGGCGAACGCCGCCTTGCCGATACCCTGCGGCCCCGCGAGCAACCATGCGTGATGCATCCGTCCGCCGCCGATCGCGTCGCGGAACAGGGCGCTCTGTTCGGCATGGCCGATCAGGCTCACAGCAGGTCAGCCACGGCATCCATCAGCCGTTCCGTTACCGTCGCGACATCGCCGAGGGCACTGACGGTCCGATATCGCTCTGGCCGATTGGCCGGGTCCGCCTGCAAGGAAGCAAACGCCTCCCCGACACGCGCATGATAGGCCTCGCCCCGCGCACCGAAGCGGTCCAGCTCGCCCGCATCGCGCACCCACTCCCGATAGGAGGCTTCGTGAAGCGGCATCGTCAGTAGCAAAGTGCGATCCGGCAGCAGGCCCTCGCTGCCGATCGCGTGCAGCGTGCGGATCGCCTCCTGCCCCAGCCCGTCCGCCCCACCCTGATAGGCGAGCGAACTGTCGAGGAAACGATCGCTGATCACCCACGCGCCGCGCGCCATCGCCGGCCGGATCCGGCGCGCGACATGATCGGCCCGCGCCGCCGCAAACAGAAGCGCTTCCGTTCGGGTAGTCCATTGCCCCGCCCCGCCCTGCATCAAAAGGTTGCGGATCGCCTCGGCGCCAACGCTGCCGCCGGGCTCCCGTGTTTCCTCCACATCAAGGCCGCGCGCGCGCAACGCCTCGGCCAGACGGCGCACCTGCGTCGATTTGCCGACGCCCTCCCCGCCTTCGAGGCTGATGAACCGGCCGGGGCGAGTGCTCACGCCATGCCGAACAGCCAGCGGAAGCCGGCTGCGATGCGGCCGAAGAAGCCCGCCTGCGCGACATCGCTTTCGGCCACCAGCGGCAGCGTCTGCGGCGGCGTGTCGCCCGTGGTGATGACGAGATCGGCGATATGTTGTCCCGCCTTGATCGGCGCCTTCACCGGCCCCTGATAGACGACGCGTGTCTGGATGCCGCTGGCAGTGCCGGACGGCACCGTCACCGCGAGATCGCGCGGGGCGACCAGCCCGACCTCACGGGCATCGCCAAGCTGCACCTCCGCGGTCTGGACGCGCTTGCCCTTGGCGACAATCGGCTTGGCGGTCCACGCCCGGAAGCCCCAGTCCATGAAGGCGACGGACTGCTCGATCCGCTGGCCCGATGAGGTCAGCCCCGCCACAACCATCACCAGCCGCCGGCCGTTCTGTTCCGCCGATCCGGTGAAGCCGTAGCCCGCCTCCTCCGTATGGCCGGTCTTGAGGCCATCGGCCCCGGCCACGCGGCCGAGCAGGGGATCACGGTTCTGCTGGGTGATGTCCGCACCCGCGCCCATCGTCTTGCCCCAGGTGAATTCCTTGAGGCTGTAGAACGCCTTGTAGAGCTTGGGATGATCCTCGATCGTCCGCTCCGCCAGCGTCGCCAGATCGCGCGCTGTTACGAAGGTCGCCCCGCCATCCGGCCAGCCGTTCGAATTGCCGAAGTGCGAATTACGCAGGCCGATCTTCTGCGCTTGCTGGTTCATCAACGCGGCGAAGGCGGGCTCGGTGCCGGCGATGCCCTCGGCCAGCACAACGCAGGCATCGTTGCCGGAAAGCGTGACGATGCCACGCAACAGATTTTGCACGCTCACCTGTTCGCCGGGCGAGAGGAACATTGTCGAGCCCGCCGCCGGGCCATGCCATTGCCGCCATGTCTCGGGCCGCACGGTGATCATCTTGTCCAGCTTCAGCTCGCCCCTCTTCACGAGGTCGAAGGCGACGTACACCGTCATCATCTTCGCCATCGACGCGGGCGGCATGCGTCGATCGGCGTCCTTCGCGTAGAGGATCGCTCCGGAGGAGAGATCCTTCATGAAGGCGACAGGGGCCGGCGTCTCGTACGGCGGGGCGGCCGCGATGGCCGGGGCGGCCAGGAGCAGCGCTATGGCGGGGGAAAGCATGACGGTCGGTTTCATCGGTCTTCCTGTCCAGCCGCGGACTCGCGGACGATGCGCGCGCCCTGATAACCAGAGCGACCGACGCTTTCCAGCGCCCTACGCGCCGAAAGCGCATCGGCATAGGGTCCGAGCCGCACGCGCCATATCGCCCCCGTCGGAACTATCGTCGCTCTGCCAAGCGACGTGAGCATGGCGGCCAGTCCGTCCGCCCGGTCCGCATCCGGCGTTTCCAGGGCGAGGATGTAGAAGGTGGCGGGGCTTGAGACAGTTGGTCGGGCAGCCGGCAACACACGCGCCGACGAACGGGGCGCCGCCATCCCGCCCTCCCGCAGGCGGCCTGACAGCATTGCGAGCGTCGCGCGGGAGGCATCCGGACGGGGGCGCGCCGCATGGCCGGCGCGCAGGGCTGCGCGATCGGCCTCGGGCGGCTCCATCCGACGCACCCGCACCCGGGCGACCCCCTGCTCGCGGATGCCCAGCAATTTCGCCGCCCCAGCCGACAGATCGATGATTCGCCCGGCGGCGAACGGCCCCCGATCGTTCACCCGCGCCAGGATAGTGCGCCCGGTATCGATCGCGGTGATCTCGACATAGCTCGGCAAAGGCAGTGTCGGGTGGGCGGCTGAGATGCGGTCGGGGCTGAACCTTTCGCCGTTCGCGGTTGGCCGCCCGGCATGCGCCTGGCCATACCAGGATGCGATACCGACGGCGTCATAGGCCCGATCATCCGAGGGCACCCACATACGGCCGCCCGCGCGATACGGTGCGCCGATGCGGACCGGCGTATCGCTTACCTCGCGAAAACCGCGCTTCGGCCCATCCCCCGCGCATCCTGCAAGGGATACCGCTAACAGCCCTAGCGTCGCCTTACTGTGCCACCGCATCGGCTAGCAGCCCCACCGACAGCGCGTAGAAGTTCGAGCAGTTGTAATCGAGGATCGAACGATAATTCGTCGTCAGCAGATAGGCGGTGGCGTTCGGCCCATCCGGTTCGATCAGGCTGACAAGTTCCGTATCCGCCGGCGCGGGGCTGGAGACCGGTTGCACGCCAAGCCGTCGCCACTCCGCCATCGTCAGCCAGCGACTGTGCCGATCGAACACGCGGGGGCAGCGCGGCGAAGTCAGCCTCGGGCGGATCGCCGTACGATCGAGCATCGGTGGCACGCGCACCGCGACGCCCCACGGCACGTTCGGCCGCCACCCGGCATTCGTCAGGTAATTGCCGATCGAGGCCAGCGCGTCCGCCTCGCTGCGCCAGATGTCGGCCTTGCCGTCGCCGTCTCCATCCACCGCCAGGCGCAGATACATGCTCGGCAGGAATTGCGGATAACCGGTGGCGCCTGCCCAGCTTCCCTTCATTTGCGATCGGGGGAAGCCGCGTTCGATCAGCAGCAGCGTGGCAATGAATTCGTTGGTGAACAGCTCCCGCCGCCGCCCGTCATAGGCGAGGCTGGCAAGGGAGCGGAGCAGATCGAAATCGCCGGTATAGGTGCCATACCCCGTCTCGTGGCCGTAGATCGCCATCATCACCGCTTCGGGCACGCCGGTGCGCTGCTCGATCACGGCGAGGCGGGGGCGCAGGTCGCGATAGCGGGCGCGCCCCCGGTTGATGCGATCCGCATCGACGTGGCGATCGCGATAAGGCGCGAACGGCGCGATACCCGATGTCGCGCCGGCGGCGGGGTTACCGCCCGGCTGCGCACGATCCAGCGAGACGACGCGAGGATTGAACGCCAATGTGGGCAGCGTGGCATCCAGCGTCTGCCGGCTGACCCCGGCTGCCATCGCCCGAGGGCGGAGGCCATCGAGAAACGCCGCGAAACCATCAGAAGCCACATCGATCGTGGCAGGTGTGTCCTGCGCCACGCCGGGGTCCGCGCTCAACGCGGCGCCCGATAGCGCGAGCGCCAACAGACATTTACGCATACTTCCCCCTGGTCCGGTCTGCCGCTTTTCGCATGGGTGAGCCGTCGCGCGATCCCCCGTCCGTCCCGCCTGGGCCACGGCGGGTCGCGCCGGACCGACTAGTCGGGATCGACCAGGCGCATCAGCTTGCGTTCGACCGGGGCGAGCACGGGGCCAAGCTCATGCCCGCGTCGCAAGGTTACTCCCGCCTCCCCGACGAGTGCCCACATGCCTTGCCGCTGGCGCAGCGCCGGGCGCTTCTCGATACGAAATTCGGGTCGCTCGGCCGCTCGGCGAAAGGCGCTGAAGACAGCGGCATCCCGCCCCAGATCGATGGCATAGTCCCGCCAATGGCCGGCCGCCACCATTCGCCCGTAAAGATCAAGTATGCGCGACAATTCTGTTCGGTCGAAACCGACCTGTGGCGTGCCGGCGCGCTGTACCGGAAAAGGCGTTACGACGGCCATCAGGCGCGATCACGCTCCTGTGGGGTGATCGCAATCGTCTGCTGCGCCTCGACCAGCTGCGCCAGCTTCTGCCTCAACATTTCCACCTCGGCCTGCAGGGCCTCCAGCGATTGCGGCTTGGGGACGCATCGTTCCGCGCAGGACGTGCCATAGGGCAGGAACGGCTTCTGAAACTCGGTGGCGTCCACCAGAGTCGGGCGGGCGGGGATACCGACCATCGAGGCGCCCTCCGGCACATCCTTCGTCACCACCGCATTGGCGCCGACGCGGGCACGACGCCCAATAACGATCGGACCGAGCACCTGTGCGCCCGATCCGATGATAGCGCCATCCTCCAGCGTGGGATGGCGTTTCCCCGCGATACCGTTCGCAGGATTGGTGCCGCCAAGCGTGACACACTGATAGATCGTCACGTCATCGCCGATCAACGCCGTCTCACCGATCACAGTGAAGCCGTGATCGATGAAGAAGCGCCGGCCGATCGTGGCGCCGGGGTGGATATCGATCGCGGTGAGGAAGCGGGAGATGTGATTCACCAGCCGCGCGAGGAAGAACATCTCTCCCCGGAACAGCCAGTGCGCCACACGATGAAGCCCAAGCGCAAGCACGCCGGGATAAAGCAGGATCTCCCACCGTGTCCGTGGCGCAGGATCGCGGGCCTTTACGGAATCGAGATACTCAATCAGTCCGCCGAACATGATGGCGACCTCCACGCGGCCCAGAACATCCCGACATTTAGGAAGCTCGAGAGTTCAACGCCAGTGCAACCGATTCGATGCCGTTACACCTTGGTGGCATGAACGGTGGCGGCGGCCTTCATGATCGCGCCGACACGGGCTGCCGTCTGGATCACGTCGCTCTGCACGCCATGGCCCTTCAGCACCTTCTCATGGCTGTCGATGCACATGCCGCACCCGTTCATTGCGGAAACCGCGATGCTGAAAAGCTCGAAATCGGCCTTGTCGATGCCCGGCGAGCCGATCACGTTCATCCGCAGCTTCGCCGGCAGGGTCGCATATTCCGGGTTCGAGGCGAGGTGGACGAAGCGATAATAGACGTTGTTCATCGCCATCACGGCCGCCGCCGCGCGTGCGGCATTGGCCGCCTCGGCGCTCAGCTTGCCAGTCGCTTCCGCTTCGGCCGCCTCCACCAGCGGGCGATAGCCGGATCCGTGGGCGCAGGTGAGCAGCAATCCATATTTGCGCTGATCGCCGAGCGTCTGATCGTTCAGCAGCGACCCCAGGTTGAGGCGAATGTCCTTGGCATAATCGGGGAGCGTATCGGCGAAGGCCTTGAGCGACATGAGCAAACTCCTGCGAAAAGAAAGGGCGCGGGAAGAACTCCTCCCGCGCCCTGCTTGTTTCCGAACCGTCCCGATCAGGCGGCGGGCTTGAGAACCTCGTCACCGGCCGACCAGTTGCACGGGCACAGCTCGTCCGTCTGCAATGCGTCGAGCACACGGATCGCCTCGGCCGGGTTGCGCCCCTGATTAAGACCGTTGACCGTGACGTGCTGGATCACGTTGTGCGGATCGACGATATAGGTTGCGCGATAGGCGACGCCCGCATCCGCATCGACAATGCCGAGCGCGTTCGCCAGCTTCTTCTGATTGTCGGCGATCCACGGGAAATCACACGCCGCCAGACGCTCATCGGACTTGCGCCACGCGAAGTGGACGAAATCGGTATCGGTCGAGGCGCCGATCAGCTCGGCGTCCCGATCAGCGAAGTCATTCTTCAGTTCACCATAGCCAATGATCTCGGTCGGGCAGATGAAGGTGAAGTCCTTCGGCCAGAAGAAAACGACCTTCCACTTCCCGCCGGTATCGCCGGTATCGATCGTCTCGCCATTCGGGAGGGCGGCGATGCCCTGCTGAACCGGCAGGACGAACGACGGAAACTTATCGCCAACAGTAAGAGCCATGATGGTCTCCACGTTTGTTTGAAAATCAGTCCACTCTCTTTGCCAGAGTGGTTTTGAACGATCAAATGGTTTATTCCTCGATTGTTGATCGAGTGAGACGATAAATGACCAGCTTCCTGCCGACCCTTAAGCAGCTCCAATATCTCGTCGCATTACGTGATCATGGGCATTTCGGGCGCGCGGCGGATGCCTGTTTCGTGACCCAGTCGACCCTGTCCGCCGGGTTGCGCGAGCTCGAGTCCTTGATCGGCCTCGTCTTGGTCGAGCGGACCCGGCGCGTGGTGCGCTTCACTCCCCTGGGGCTCCGCATCGCCGACAAGGCGCAGCGTGTGCTCCGAGAGGCCGAGGAGCTGAGCGATATGGCGCGCAGCGCGGGCAAGCCGCTATCCGGGGAATTGCGCATGTCGGTGATACCGACGATCGCACCGTTCCTGCTGCCCCGGATGCTGCGCCGATTGCGCGCGGATTGGCCGGAGCTGCGCCTCTATCTGCGCGAGGAGACGAGCGGTATCGCCTGCGACTCGCTACACCGCGGGCATGTGGACTGCGTGCTTCTGGCTCTCCCCTATCATTGCGGTGACGTGGAGGTAGCGGAACTGTTCGACGACCGGCTGTGGGTCGCCTTTCCGGGGCGTGACACCCCCCCGCCCCCGGCGACCGTCCCCGCCGACCTGATCGACGAGACGCAGTTGCTCCTGCTGGAGGACGGGCATTGCCTGAAGGATCATGCGCTCGCCGCCTGCAATCGGCCGGAACTGCGGGCGGAGGCGGCGATGATGGGCACTTCGGTCCATACGCTCGTGCAGATGGTCGACAACGGCCTCGGCGTCACGCTGCTGCCGCAGATGGCGGTGGAGGCGGGTATTCTCGACAATACCGACGTCATCGCCCGACCGCTCGATGCGACCCATCCGTCCAGGCAGATCGCGCTGGCCTGGCGCAAGGGGTCGCCACGCGATCGCGAATTCGGCCTCCTCGCCGATGCGCTGCGCGCAGCCTGCCCGGCCAGCGCCGGGGGTGAACAGAACATTTCGCCAAAATAACGGCGATGCCTCTTGCAACCGTCATCGAGAGAAAGGCGTATCTGTCCCGTCCGTCGTCTTCCGGCGGCTCGAACAGGAGAGACTTTCATGGCGAACATCTTCAAGCGCGGCGCGATGTCGGCGGCGATCCTGCTGGCGATCGGTGGCGTATCGTCGGTTCAGGCCAAGGTGACCTACCCGATGGTCGGCGGCGCGGCGATGTACCCGACGAAGAATATCGTTGAGAATGCAGTCAATTCTGCGGATCACACCACGCTCGTCGCCGCGGTGAAGGCCGCCGGCCTCGTCGATACGCTGTCCGGCCCCGGACCGTTCACCGTCTTCGCGCCGACCAATGCGGCTTTCGCCAAGCTTCCCGCCGGCACGGTCGACACGCTGATTCTCCCGGAGAACAAGGGCACGCTGACCTCGATCCTCACCTATCACGTCGTGCCCGGCAAGTTTACGTCGAAGGATCTGGCGGCGCAGATCCGCAAGGGCAAGGGCAAGGCAACCCTAACCACCGCGCAGGGCGGCACGCTCACCGCGATGATGAAGGGCAAGTCGATCGTCCTGACGGATGCCAAGGGCGGCATGAGCACGGTGACGCAGGCGGACGTCAACCAGTCGAACGGCGTGATCCATGTCGTCGATACGGTGCTGATGCCCTGATCGAATTTTGTTTCGGGGAGGGCGGCGCCGTTTGGCGCCGCCCTTACCTCTAACTACCAGCGCGCTGCCGCCTCATCGTCGGTTTCGCGCGCCTCGACCCAGCGGCTCGTGCCGTCCTCGAACGTCTCCTGCTTCCAGAAGGGCGCTTTCGCCTTCGCCCAATCGATAAGGAAGGCGCAGGCCTCCAGCGCCGCGGCGCGATGGCGCGATGCGGTGCCGACGAAGACGATGCGCTCGTTCGGCACGAGCAGACCATGACGATGCACCAGCACCACCCCAAGCAACGGCCAGCGCGTCGCCGCTTCGTCCGCTATCGCCGTCATCGCGCGTTCCGCCATGCCCGGATAATGCTCGAGCCGAAGCGATGCGAGGCCGCCCTCCCCCCGAACGATGCCGGTGAAGCTCGCCACCGCGCCGCCGCCCAAGGCCTCAAGCCGGGCCAGCTCCTCGCCAGGATCGAAACGCTCCGTCTGAATGCGAACGTCGCGCATCATCCGCCCGTTACCGGCGGAAAGATCGCCACCTCGCGCGCGTCACCCAACGCCGTATCCAAGGATACGAAATCCTGATCGATCGCGGCGCGCAGGCGGGCCCGATCGGCGAAGGCACGGCCATGGTCCTCGCTCTGCCCGG
>CAJYJW010000161.1 GCA_913775025.1 uncultured Sphingomonas sp.
TCAACGTGATGGAGGGCGTGGAAGACATCCCCGGCGTCGTTATGGCGGAAGGGCTTGCATGGGACTGGGAGACCTTCCCCGAATTCCTCGACACGCTGGAGGCGCGCCCGCGCGATATCGATGTCGCCGCTTATCTGCCGCACAGCCCCTTGCGCGTCTTCGCCATGGGCGCGCGGGGCGCGGCGCGCGAGACCGCCACGCCGGACGATCTCCGGCGCATGCGCGCGCTGGCGCGTGAGGCGGTGGAGGCAGGCGCGCTCGGCTTCGCCACGTCGCGCACCTTCATCCACCGCACGGCGGCGGGAACGCCGATACCGAGCTTCGAGGCCGCGCACGAGGAGCTGGCCGAAATCGCGATGGGGCTGGCGGATGCGGGCGGCGGCATCGTGCAGGCGGTGATGGACGTGCCGCAGCGCGAATGGGCCGAGGAACTGGCCACGCTGCGGGAGGTGATCCGCCGCTCCGGTCGCCCAGCGACCTTCACCTTCGGCGCGCCCAATAGCGGGCCGCCGATCTGGCGGCCGGTGCTGGACGTGCTGGACGAGGCCCGGGCGAACGGCGAGGACTTGAGCGCACAAATCTTTCCGCGCCCGATCGGCATGATCGTCGGCTTGGAGATGTCCACCCATCCCTTTGCCCTGTCGCCCAGCTTCCAGCCGATCGCCAAGCTGCCGCTGGCGGAGAAAGTGGCAGCGATGCGCGATCCTGCGCTACGGGGGCGGTTGCTGGCCGAGGGGCCGGCGAAAGGACATCCGCTGGCCGCGATGGGGCGCAGCTGGTCGTTCATGTTCCCACTCGGCGATCCGCCGAATTACGAGCCGGATGCGATGGAAAGCGTGGCCGCACGGGCGGCGCGGGCAGGCACGATACCCGAGGAGATCGCCTACGACCTGCTTCTGGAAGACGAAGGTCGCGCCATGCTCTACGTCGCCTTGGGCAATTTCCATGAGAACCGCCTGGATGCGGTCCGCGAGATCATGGCCCATCCGTCCACGGTGCTTGGCCTCGGCGATGGCGGCGCGCATTACGGCTCGATCTGCGATGCCAGCTACCCGACATTCATGCTCGCTTATTGGGTGCGGGACCGCAGCGACGGCTTCATGCTGGGGCAGGCGATACGTATGCTGGCGCATGATCCCGCACGCGTGGTTGGGCTGGCGGACCGCGGATTGATCGCCCCCGGGTATAAGGCGGATCTGAACGTCATCGATCTTGACTGTGTGGCCTTGCGCAAGCCGGTGCTGCGTAGCGATCTGCCGGCGGGTGGACGGCGGCTGGATCAGGACGCGGTCGGATACGACATGACTATCGTATCGGGCCGCATCATCGCCGAGCATGGCGTGCCGACGCGTGAACGGCCCGGCAAGCTGGTACGCGGTGCCCAGCCGGCCCCCATCCCGGCGGGGGCCGCATGAACGATATTCCCTATCTGCTGCGTGGTGTCACACGCCTGCAAACCGACAGCTCGATCCTCGTCAGTTCCTCCAAATATCTCAATGACGCGAGGCTGCGCGACTGGATCGCCGAGATCGTGCTCAAGCAGAACGGTCCGGATGTCCCGGCCCAGTCCGAAATGCATCCGCTGGTGGACATGATCGATTCATTGCGGGACCTTCCGCGCATCGAAGCCCTCTTCACTGAGGAACGTGCCCGCGATCCGGCACTGGACGCCTGGTTCAACGAAGGCTTCGTCTCGGACTATGATGCCGCATACTTCCATCGGTTCCAGCGCGGTACGCTTGGTCATATCTTCTATGAAGAGGTGATCGCCAAGAATTTCGAGATCGTGATCTACGAGAAACCCGCCCCCAAAAGTCAGCTTGATTATTTCATGCTGCGTGCAGGGCAGACGCATGACCTGGAACACATCATGACCGGGGGAGATTTCGCCTATATGGGCGAACTGGTGCCGGCATGGTTCCGTATAACCAACCATTTCAAGCATTTCAGCCCCGAGCTCGCGGGCGAACTGTCAATCATGTATCTGTTCGTCACCTTACGGTATACGGTCCGCACGATGCTGCATTATCCGGACGTCTGGCGGACCTGCCAGGACGCGGTCGAACGAGGCATGCGTTGCGGCCATGCATCCGGCCCGCTGTTCATGGCGAAATATGAGGATGTTTTCGATCTAACGCTTGAGGAGGCGCGCGAACGGCTTGGCGTGCGGGAGGCGGTCTACGCCGATACGAGCGTGGCCTCCGCACGCTGGGCGGATCGCCCGGGGGCGGCTCCGATCCCTTGAAGAAATAATCGGGCTCGGCGGATGACCCGAACATCGACGTGCGATTGGACCACCACCGCGCCAGGACCCTATTCGACAGACAGGAGAGAGAAATGCCTCTTAAAGGTCCTGAGGGTTTCTGCCGCAGTTACGGTCAGGCGATGCTGGATAAGGACGGCAGCGCGATCGCTGGGCATTATCTGTTTCCGTACATCTCTTTCACGCTCGGACAGATACATAGCTTCGCCGATCGCGCCACGGCGGACGCCGCATGCGCCGATCAGATCGCCCGCTTCGATCGGGCAGGCGTCGGCACGGACATTCGCCTTATGGCCGCCCGATGCGAACAGGTATCGCAGGGTGCGGCGCTATGCCATCTCGACTGGGCGGTATTTCCGAAGAACGGTGTCGCCGGCTGGTCCTGGACGAACGTGTATGGCTATCGCCGCCGGGATGAGGAGGAGGGGTTCGAGTTCAACGTGTCCGATCAGGAGATCGGCGAACTGCTCAGACGCTATCCGGATTTCTACAGTCTCTGAGGCAGCCCTTTGCGGAAAGCGCAAATATCGCGCCGCTCTTGCCTAACATAAGGAGAGAAAAGGTGAGCGAATCGAACTATGCGCCGGAAGACCCGCTTCAGGCCGCGATGGGAAGATTCGTCGGAACGCTAAAGGCGGAACGGCGGCTGCCGCAGCGGTTGATCGAACTGGTTCGTTTGCGCATTGCCTTTCACAACCAATGCCGCCCGTGCATGTCGATCCGCTACACGGAAGCGGTGGAGGATGGCCTGACAGAAGCGCTTGTGTGTTCGCTGGAAAAGCCGGCCGAGGCGGCGGACATGACTCCAGCGGAACGTGCGTGCGTCCTGTTTGCCGACCGCTTCGCCAGCAATCATCTGGCAATAGATGCCGATCAGATGGCGGGGCTGGCCACGCATCTGACACCGGGGGAGATAAGGGAACTGGCGATGCATTGCGCCTTCTTCACGGGCTTCGGCCGCATGGGGGCCGTGCTCGATGGCGGCGAGGCGCTTCCCGTCGGCGATCGACGCCGCGATGGCACGCCTTTGACGCCCTGGGGGATCGAACCCGCAATCGTCTGACGGACGCCGGGCAGGATATGCCACGACGTCCGCCGCGTCGCGCGGGTCAGGTCGCCGCAAGCCGTTTTCTGCGGATGGCCAGTGCGCGCGTGGTCAAGCCGAGGCCGGCGAAGAGCGCGGCGGCCAATATGGCCGACGCCGCCATGCCCGGAAAATCGCCGCTTTCGGCGACCGCGGGGATCGTACCGATCGTCAGGAACAACATGGTGCCGTTGTGAATGACGAATGAGGCACGGCCCATCAGCAAGAGATAGACTGCGGCCACCACGATCGCGAGGGCGATCGCTAGGCCGGCGCCACCATATAAGATCGGTAGGAAGTGCAGCGCTGCGGCGATGGCAATCCCGAGAAGCGAGCCGGCCAAAGCGGACGGCATCTCCGGCAAATCGCCATGCAATATGCCACCCCAATAGAGCGCGAAGGCGAAGCCCGCCCATATCGAGACGATGCCGAGCGCGCTGCTGGCACCGATATAGACGGCGATACCGACGATCACGGCGAAAAGCACGATCAGCCCGGTCATCCAGCCCATGCTTCCGCGTCCGGCGTGAGATGCCGTCTGCGCGCCGCCGCTGCTTCCGGCCAGCGACAGGTCCGGCATTGGCTGCCTATGTCCTTCTTCCATCGCGCTCTCCTGTCTTTGGTTGTTCGGTGCTCCGGCAAGCGGGTGATTGGTAAAATTAGCCGATAGCCCCAGCATCGACGAGATCGGTAACTTCGGGCGCGGCGACGAGCAGTCGCTTCAACGACGCCATCACGGCGGATGGAAGACGGCGACCGGCCGCTTCATGATCAGCCTTGCTGGCCCAATGTTCGATGAAAAACAATCGCTGCGGCACATCGCTCGCATACAAGAGATCGACACGAACGCTGCCGGGGCATTCGACGACGAAGTCGCGCAGTTGCGTCAGCGTATGTCGCAACGCCTCCGCATTCTCTGCGCTGGTCTCCATCGTATAATGGCGAACGAACGCCATGATATCCTCCAGGTCTAATATCATTTTTGCGCAGTGCGGTTATCGCCGCCAGCGATCACATGTCCTTCAGCCGTTCCAAAAGGAGCGCAGCGATTGCACGCGTCCGTCTTCCGCCTGCTTGTAAATGTTGATCGCCCGCGTGGTCTGTGTCGTGCCGTCGCTCATCGTGATGTGCATATTCACCAACACGGCCACCTCGTCTCCACAGACGAACTTGTCATGAACCTCGAAATCGAAGCCTTTTTGAAAGCTTGAGAACAGGTCGAAGAAAGCGCCGATTTCCTGCTTGCCGCGGCGTCCGCGCCCCTCCGGATCCCATTCATACGGGCCGACCGGATCCTCGACGGTGGCATCGTCGGCGAAAAGCGCCAGCCAGCCATCCCTGTCACCCGCCTTGACCCGGCCGAGGGATCTTTCCGGTAAATCAGCGACACTCATCCTAAATCCTCTCGATCCCGCGCCGCTTGCAAGAGCAGCTGTGTGAGGTCCGGCTTCTATCAAGCCATGACTTTATCGCGTACTTTGGCCCAAAATCGCAATAAAGCGCATCCTATGCGATATACTAAACCGTGTAAGATCATCGATCGCGCACACAAATGAAGTCTGTAGCGCCGCATCGTCTTGCGATCAGGCGTTCAACCGCATCAGCTCGACCCGAATGCCGTCCGGGTCCGTGCAATATATGAACTCGCCGCCCGGACCGGCATCGACATAGGTGTGGCGGTGTACCGTGCCGCCGTGGGCCAATACGCGTTCTATCGCCGGCTCGATGGCTCCGACGCGGACCGACAGATGCGTGAGGCCGAGCTGATTCATCGGCCTCCGCTCCGCCGGGCCGGTCGTTTCCGGCGCGGCATACTCGAGCAGTTCCAGCTGAACACCGTCTTTCTGAATGAACTGCGACTTGAGTTGGATCGTGTCGGGCAATTCCATGACGATATGAAAGGGTGCGCCGACCTCGAATTTCTGGCCGAGTTCAAAACCCAGTCCGCCAACATAGAAATCAAGGCTCTGCGTGATGTCCGTCACGCACAGGCCGACGTGGGAAAAGGTGGGCGTGGTCATGCCGCCATCCCCTGTTGGCCGATGCGCTCGGCGTGAATCGCCTCGGCACGCTTTTTCAGCGCTTTCGCCGTATCGTCGAATGCGCGCTTCACCCAGGCGCCGCAGAAATGCATCACGTGAATACCGTTCGGCCCCAGAAACGCGTCGGTGGAGAGATAACGGCAGCGTTCGGGCCCGAGCGCTTCGATTACCTGATCGCGGCGGGCGGGGTAGGGCCACGCCGGATCGTCCCGGAGCTCCCAGGAAAGCAGGCGTTCGGGCTCGAATGCGCAGACGTACTCGATGTTGGGGGCAAGCTGCCCGCCACCCGTGTAATCGACGAGCGACATGGTGACCGGGGCACCTATTTCCAGCGTGGATTCGGCACGGACGCAAAAGGGGTTCCAGGCGCCGTAGCGGGGCATGTCCGTCAATATCTCCCATACCACGGAGGCGGGCGCATCGATCTCAACCGGCTCCGATGCCACAAGCGTGGCATTGTCATATACGGCGAAGGGATCGAACGGGGCGTCGGTCATCTGCCTCTCCTCTGGCGATAGCCAATATGTCTGGCCGTATCTAGCTTCACCGCTGCCGGCCTCCGCTCTCAATCGTCGCCGCGCAGCCGCGCGAGCTCTGCGGGTGTCAGCTTCACGTCCACCGCTTTCACGCTTTCCGCAATCTGTTCCGGCCTGGTCGCGCCGATGATCGGAATCGTCTGATGCGGTTGGTTGACGAGATAAGCGAGCGCTATCTCATTGACGGAAAACCCCTTCTCCTCGGCGAGCGCCCGCACCGCTGCCAGCCGCGCGACATTCACCGGATTGTCGTAGCGGGCTTTCAATGCGTCGCCGAGACTGTCAGGGTTCTCGTCCAGCTTGGCGAAATAGCCCCCGCTTTGCCCGGCGTAGGGAATGATCGGCATCCCGCCGGCATGGAGCGCCTCGAAATTGCCCTCATAGTGCAGCTGGTAGCCTTGCGCCTCGGCGTTCGCCTTGTTTGGCACGGCAAGGCCCCAAAAGGGCTGCACCGCCACGAACCCCTGCCTGCCGATGGACGATGCATAGGCATTTGCGGCGCGGACCCGATCCGCCGTCCAGTTGGACGCGCCGAAATAGCGGATGCGGCCAGCCGCCTGATGATCGATCAAGGCATCGATCAGCGATTCAACCGGCGCTTCGGGATTATCGGCATGCAGCCAATAAAGGTCGATCGTCGCGACACCCAGATGCGCAAGGCTTTCGCCGATATCCGTCGCGATATCTTCCGGCGTGACGCGGTTGCGCCAATCACCCGCCCGCATGTCGACCCCGCCCCCTTTGGTGGCAATCACGATGCCTTCGCGTGAACGGGTCTTGAGCCATGCGCCGATGGCACGCTCGCTGGCGCCGGCCGGTATGTCCGGCACCCAGTCGCCATACATGCGCGCGCTGTCGATGAAATTACCGCCAGCCTCGGCGAACGTGTCGAGAATGGCGTTGGCCCGATCCTGATCGACGGCCGTGCCGAGCATGTTGGTACCATAGCAGAGTTGGCTGACGGAAAGGTCGGTATTTGCAATCGTTACCTTTGACAGCATTTAACATCCTCTCCGACCAGCGGTCGTCCCGCTTTAGCTTCTAGGGATAACGTGGGTTCGTTGCTACGACAAGCTATTGGAACGCACCTGACGGATGGAATGCCCCAATCGCTCGAGAAACGCGGAGATTAGATGCGTTTGTGTCTAGTCCGAACGGACGATGTGGCGTATCGCAAATTTTCATAAGCAGGCGACATCAGCCGGGTAACGGCGAGCCTAACGGATGAGGATCGGCATGAAATTCTCGATCATTTATGAAGCGCAGATGGCGGATCCCTCGCGTGAATCCGAAATCGAGTGCTTCAACGAAATCGTCGAGCAGGTGATGCTGGCGGAAGAGCAGGGTTTCGATACCGTCTGGTGCGTGGAGCATACCGCGCTGACGCAATATGCCCACATGTCCGCACCGGAAACCATGCTAGCCTTCCTGGCGGGCAAGACCAGCCGGATCGGCATCGGCCACGGCGTGGTTTGCCTGCCCCCCGCGATGAACCACCCGGTGAAGGTAGCCGAGCGTATCGCCACGCTCGATATCCTGTCTGGCGGCCGGGTCCACTTCGGTATGGGCAAGGGCGGCACGCAACAGGAATCCGGCACCTTCGGCTACGATCTGGCCGAACTGCAGCCGATGATAGACGAGTCCATGTATCTGATCCCCAAGATCATGACGCAGGACGAGATCGAGCATGACGGGAAATACGTGCAGATCCCCCGCCGTCCGATCCATCCGAAGCCGCTGCAGGTGCCGCATCCGCCGCTCTATATGGCGTGCACCAAGGAAGCCTCGCTCGAAATGGCGGGCAAGCGTGGCATCGGTGCGCTGGTGCTGGGCTTCTCCGGACCGGATGAGATCGCGCGCAAGAACGTCGTCTATCGCGAAAGCTTCCGCAACCGCAATGTCGAGGATCAGGTCGGTGCCGTGCCCACCGAGCATCTCGCCGCCTTCTGCGCCGCCTGCGTGCTCGATGATCGGGAAGAGGCGCGTCGTATCGGCCTGCGCGGGCAGCGCTTCTTCGCCGAGGCGATAGCGCACTGGTATCAGGGCGGGCCGAAGCCGACCGTCGACGTCGACTCCGCCGAGGATAACGCCGCGGCGCTGGCGCAGACCCGCGAGCAGGTGGTGGCCTATATCTCCGACGAGAAGATCGGCGATGGTGCGGATGCCATGACAAGCAACTACACCGTCGCACAGGATGCCTACGGCAATCCCGAAGACTGTATCCGCTACGTCACGCGTTTGCAGGAAGCGGGGGCGGACGAGATCCTGTTCCTCTTCCAGATGGGCACTATCCCGCACGAGTCGATCCTGCGCACGATCCGCAACATCGGCGAGAAGGTGATCCCGCACTTCCGCAACCAGACGCCGACCGCGCTGGCGGCCGAGTGAATATGCGCCGTTTCGAGAACAAGGTTGCCATCGTCACCGGTGGCGGCTCCGGCATCGGCCGGGCCGCCTGCCGGCGGTTGGCGGGCGAGGGCGCGCATGTCCTCGTCGCCGACCTCGACGGCGAACGTGCCAAGGCGACGGCGGCCCTCATCGGCGCGGACGGCGGCAGCGGGAAGGCGATCACCGCGGATATCGCATCCGAAGCGGACAATGCCGCGATGTTCGACATGGCGGAGGCGAATTGGGGCGGCGTGGATCTGGCCTTCCTCAACGCGGGAATGCTTCAGCGCTACGGGCCGTTCGAGGATATCACGACCGAGATTTTCGATCGCATCATCGGCGTGAACCTGCGTGGCACCTTTTTTGGGATCAAGCAGGCGCAGGCCCGATTACGGCCGGAGGGTGCGTGCGTCGTCACCGCATCGGCGGCGGCGTTGACGGGCTTTTCCGAGGCGGCGGCCTATGCGACCTCCAAGCATGGCGTGCTGGGACTCGTCCGATCCACCGCGCGGGCGTTCGCCACCCGTAATTTGCGCGTGAATGCGATCTGTCCGGGAAACGTGCTGACCCCGATGAACGGCGTGGCGCAGGACGATCATATCCGCGAGGCACTGACCGATCCGGATTATCGCGGTGGTCTCTCCGCCCAGCAAGTGGCCGAGGTCGCGCTGTTTCTGCTCTCGCGTCAGGCGGTTGCGATCAATGGCCACGCGCAGGTGGTGGATGCGGCCGCCAGCGCCGCCTTTGTCCCCCTGGATCTCTAGCCCCTCAGGTGGATGGGCGGCCAAGCCCGGGCAGACTGTGATGCACCAGCTGCACCAGCTGGCCCTGCCGCCTCACCCCGGTCTTGGAGAAGATCGAGCGAAGGTGCGCCCGCACCGTGTTTAGCGATATCCCCAGCCGGGCCGCGATCTCCACCGTCGCCAGCCCCTCCGCCAGTTCGGCGGTAACCGCGGCCTCGCCTTGCGTGAGCCCGAGCCGTTCGCGCACGGCGGCCGCCGTGATGCGCGGGCTGTGCGTCGGATCGGTCAGGAACAGCACCGCCGCCGGACCGCCGAGGGCGGGATCGGCGGCAGGCGCCCTGCCCACCACCATCAGCAGATCGCCAGCGCCGGAGGGGCGGGGGACGCGCAGCGTAAGCGCATCCCCCGGCGTGTCCGCCGTCAGCCGGACATGGAGCTGATGGGCAAGATCGCTGTCGTCGAGGGTGACGGCGCCGTGGCGCAGGGCGATGCCGTCATGTTCCGCCAGGATGGCGGCGGCGCGCGGGTTGACGCGCAGTGCCTTGCCCTCCCGATCGAGCGTCACGACGCCGATCGCCATCTGTGCCACGGCGCCGGCATAGATCAGCTGGTCCGCCTCCACCGTTGCAAGCCTGTCGAACAGCGCCAGCGCGATGCGGACGTGCGGCACCAGCTTCTGCAGGCGATCGGCATCGTCTCGTGCAAAGGGGTGCTGACCGGTCGCACGGGTCAGCCGCAGCCGCAATTCGATGCGGCCGGCGATGTGCAGGTCCACACCAAGCACCTCGAGGTTGCTCATGAAAGCGCGAAACTCCGGTGCGCGCCGCAACGCCTCCTCGCTTACGAAATCGCGGAAATGGACGACCTTGCCTTCGGGCAACCCGACGAAGGGGTCGCTGGCGAACAGGTTTCGGGCATATTCGGCATCGATGCCCGGGTCGGCCCCGGGGGTGAGGATCAAGCCCGGCGGCGCGCCCGTGCGCGGGCCGAGGATCAGGGTGGCGTATGTCGCCTGTGCGGCATGACGCAGATGATCGAGGAAGGCGGCCCAAGGCTCGGCATCGAGCAGGCTGGAAAACAGGGTCGCCAAGACACCCGGCAGATCGGCATAGTCGGATTGGATTTGCGGTGCTGGCATGGTGAGGGGAGAATAGAATGATCGATCCAATTTTACAGCAGGTGCTGGCAGGGATGGCGGCCAGCGGCTTCGTTTCGCCCGATCCGCTGACCGCCCCGGCGCTGCGGGCGGTGATGGATATCCCGATGCCGAAGCCCCCGATCGACGTGGCCGAGATACGGGACGTGACGGTGGCAGGGGCGGACGGCCCAATCCAAGCACGCCTGTACCACCCCCGGCCAGGTACCGTGCTGCCGCTGGTGGTGATGATGCATGGTGGTGGGTGGGTGATCGGCACGCTCGACACCCATGACGGACTGTCGCGTGTGCTGGCGCGGGATTCGGGCTGCGCGGTGCTGTCGCTCGACTACCGACTGGCGCCGGAACATCCCTTTCCCGCGCCGCTGGACGATTGCCTCACGGCCATCGCAGACTTGCCGTCACGCGCGGACGAATTTGGGGTGAGGGCGGAACGCTACGGCGTGGTCGGCGACAGCGCGGGCGGCAATCTGGCTGCGGCGGTGGCCCTCGCGCTGAACGGCAAGGTCGACGCGCCGGCCGTGCAGGTCCTGTTCTATCCGGTCGTGGACGCCGACTTCGAAACCGGCTCCTATCGCACCCTCGGCACCGCCGGCGCGATGCTGAGCACCGACATGATGCGGTTCTTCTGGAATGCCTATGTCGGCGAACGGGATCCGCATCATCTCGCCGCGCCGCTACGCGCGACCGATCTGGCCGGGGTGGCGCCCGCCACGGTCATCCTGGCCGGGAACGATCCGCTGCATGACGAAGGCTTCGCCTATGCGGTGCGCCTGCGCGAGGCGGGCGTGCCGACCGACCTGCATGATTTCGCCGGCGGCATCCATGGTTTCGCCAGCTTCTTCGGCGTCGCGCCGATCGCGGATCAGGCCATCGCGATCGCCGCCGGCGCGTTGAAGCGATTGCATGATTGAAGGGCGGGCGGCGGGGTCTACGCCTCGCCTGCCACCGCGGCATCCGATCGGGCCCGCGCGGCGTCCAGCGCATCGATATTATCTCGTGTCCAGGCACATACGACGCTGGCGGCAGCAAGGAAGCTGCGGCCAAGCTCGGCCAGCGCATATTCCACCTGCGGCGGCGTGGTAGGCAGCACGGTGCGCGTCACCATGCCGTGCCGTTCGAGCTGGCGAAGCGTGCGCGTCAGCATTTTTTGGCTAATCGGCGCGGTACGGCGCCGCAGTTCGGAGAAACGCAGCGCGCCTTCCCCCAGCACGTACACGACGAGCAACGTCCATTTGTCGCCCACGAGATCCATCACCTCGAGCGTCAGCGCGCGATAGTCAGCCAGGGTTTGTCTCCATCGGTAACCATGTCTCTAAAAAGTGCCTTGTTGCCATAGGGTACCGGCGACCTTAACCGCAAGAATAAAGGAGAAGGGTGATGTTCGACTTCAAGGACAAGGTCGTGCTGATTACCGGCGGCGGCGTCGGCATCGGCCGGGCGGCGGCGGAAGCTTTCGCCGCCGCAGGCGCCCGCCTGGCGATCGTCGAGATCGATGAGGCGCGGGCCGCGGAGGCGCAGTCGGCGCTGGGCGAGGACACGCTTATGATTGTCGGCGACGTGACCGATCCGGCAGTGGTGGCGGAGGCGGCGCGCAGGCTGGACGAGAGCTTCGGCGGGCTTGATATCCTCGTCAACAACGTCGGTGATTTCCTGAACCTCGCCAAGCCGTTCGCGCGCCAGACGATGGATGAGGTCGGCCGCCTTTACGCCACCAATCTCGGGCAGGTCTTCAGCGTCACGCATGCCATGTTGCCGCTTTTGAAAAAGCGTGGGCCGGGCGGCAGCATCGTCTCCGTCTCGTCGATCGAGGGGTTTCGTGGCATTCCCAACTGCGTGGTCTATTCGGCCTGCAAGGCGGGGCTGCTGGGCTTCACCAAAAGCCTTGCCCTGGAACTTGCGGCGGACGGCATCCGCGTAAACCTGATCGCGCCGGAGACGACCGATACGCCGCAGGTGCCGGTGTCGGCTCTCGTGCCGGAAGATAATAAGCAGCATATCAAAAGCTGGATCCCGCTCGGTCGGTTCGGCCAGCCGCAGGATATGGCGGATGGTATCCTCTTCCTCGCCAGCGACAGGGCGGCGTGGATCACAGGGACCGCACTTCACATCGACGGCGGCGCTTTGGCCGCGGCGGGTTGGTATCGCGATGCGCGGGGCGTTTGGACCAATATGCCGATCATCGCCGGCAACGGCATGGGTTTTTAAGACATATATCGGGAGAGCGACAATGAAGATTCTCGTCGTCGGCGGTGCCGGCATGATCGGCGGCCGGACCGCCCTGCATCTCAAGGCCAAGGGCCATGACGTGACCATCGCCGGGCGCAACCCGCCGCTCCCGGATACGCCGCTGGGCGATCTGCCGTTCGTGCGGATCGATTATATGGATGTCGATCCGGCCGTGTTCGCCGGTTTCGATGCGCTGGTATTCTCCGCCGGCAATGACGTGCGCCACATTCCGAAGGGCGAGGACGACGGCTACTGGCATCGGGTGAACTCGGTGGGTATTCCCCGCTTCTTCGCGGCCGCCAAGGCCGCCGGCATCAAGCGCGCGGTCAACATCGGCAGCTATTATCCGCAGGCGGCGCCGGAACTGGTGGACGGCAACGCCTATATACGCTCCCGCAAGGAGTCGGCGGATGGCGTCGCGGCGCTGGCGGACGACGGCTTCATCGCGTGCAGCGTGAATGCGCCGTTCGTGGTGGGCACCGTTCCGGGCCTGCCTCTGCCGATGTTCATCGCCTACACGCAATATGCGCAGGGTAAATTCGCGCCGATGCCGGAAGCCGTGCCGCCGGGCGGCGTCAACTTCATCTCCACCCAATCGCTGGCCGAGGCGGTGGAAGGCGCGCTGGAGCGCGGCGCCCCCGGCGCATCCTATCTGGTGGGCGATGAAAATCTGACGTGGCAGGAGTATTTCGGCGCGTTCTTCGAGGAAGTAGGCCGGGAAAAGCCACCGATCGTCGATCAGGAACATCCGATGCTGCCGGATAGCGCGATGCCGTTCGGACGCGGCAATACGCTTTACTATGAGCCGGATGCGGAAGAACAGGCCTTGCTTGGCTATCGCCGCAACGACATACGCCCCGCGATCGCGGAAATCGTGGCGCAATTCAGAAGCGTCTGAGAAAGCGCCGCCCCCGCCCGTGATCGGCGGGGGCGGATCGCGCGGGCAGGCCTATACGCCGAAGCCGCCCGCCACCGAAATCGTCTGCCCGGTAATATAATTTCCGGCATCGGAGGCAAGGAAGACGGCGGCGCGGCCTATATCCTCCGCCTTGCCCCACCGCTTGATCGGCAGCATCGCCTTCACCGCCGTTTCCCACGCCTCATCGAAATAACCGGCCTCCTGGCCGACCTTGAACTGGCCTGCGTCAATCACCCCGACGAGGATGGAGTTGGCGCGGATTTCATGCACGCCCTCCTCCTTGGCGATACCCTTGATGAGCGCTTCGTTGCTGGCCTTGGGCGCAACCGAAAGGCCGTCGAGATGCGGCCACCAGTCATGCCCGGCTGATCCGAGATGGACGAACGAACCGCCGCCCCGCGCGCGAAAATGGGGGATCGCTGCCTTTACCGCGTTGAAGAAGCCGAATACCTCGATCTCCATCGACGTGCGGAACTGCTCGCTGCTCCAGTCAGCGATCGGCACCTGCGCCACGATCGGCCCGGCACCCCAGATGACGCTGTGGACACGCCCGTGCGCCGCGATCGCCTCGGCGAAGGCGGCGTCGACCGCCTCGCGCTCGCGGACGTCGGCTTGATGAATGCTCGCCGGCACGCCGTGCGCGCGCACGGCCTCCGCCGCGGCTTCCGCCACCTCCCGCTTGGAGCGATAGCAGATGGCGACCCCGGTTCCGGCTTTCGCGAATTCGGCCGCCACGCCCTTGCCGATGCCGCCGCTGCCGCCGAACACGATCGCCGCGCCGGCAGGAAAGTTGCTGCTCATTTCCAATCTCCTAGTCGCAGCCGGGCGTGCCGGCACGGATCGCTCAACTATATTCCAGTTTGATACGCGTCAGCCGGGAGGCCGCGATCCGCCAGCGATCGCCCTCCTTCGCATAGCTGTCGGCATAATGGCCCCAACCGTGCATCCGGCCCGGCGGCAGGATGGCATGGCCTTCGGGGACCCACAGCCAGTCCTCCATCGACCAGACGGCCTCGGCCTCGGTCGCGGAGAGGATATCGATGCGCGGCATATAGCCGAAGTGAGCGGTGGTGACGCCTGTCAGTACATGCGCCACGCCGGCGACGAACTCGGCTGCATCATGGTGCAACAGCGACGGATTATGCGGTTGGACGGACTCCCGCATGTCCACGACCGGCGTGGGGATAAAGACGGCGGTGAGGTCTTCCCAATGCTGCCCGTCGACGCACCGGAAATATTCGGCCTTGCACCGTTTCACCCCTTCGATCGCAAGCAGGCGCTCAAGCGCATCCATATCATTCTCCTTTTCTTGTATGTGTGTGGGCGGACAGATCATCCGGCGGTCTGTCCGCCATCCACCGGAAAGGCTACGCCCGTGATCATGCGCGCTTCGGCCGATGCGAGAAAGGCGACGGCATCGGCGATGTCGTCTGGCTCCGCGTTCGCGCCGTCATCGAGCCAGCCTGTCGAGCGCATGACCTGCGTCCAATCCACGCCGGGCGCCGAGGGGGCGGAGATCAGCGGCGTGTTGACCCCGCCCGGGCACAGCGCGTTGATCCGTACGCCCTGCCTGGCGAATTCCAGGGCAAGTGCCTTCGTCAGGCCGACCACGCCATGCTTGGAGGCGACATAACCCGCGTTATAGGGCACGCCGACGAGCCCCGCCGCCGATGCCATGTTGACGATGCAGCCACGCGTGGCGACGAGATGCGGCATCGCCGCCTGGCTCATGAAGAAGACGCCGCCCAGATTGATCGCGATCATCCGGCTCCAGCGATCTACCGTGATGTCGGCAAGCGGCGCCATATCGAGAACGCCTGCGATGTTGCAGAGGATATCCAGGCCGCCGTTCCGCCGCACCGCTTCCGCGACGATCGTGGCGCAGGCGGCGGGATCGGCGACATCCAGCGGCACGGCATAAGCAGACGCGCCGATCATGGCGGCGGTCTCGGCGAGACCGGCCATATTACGATCGCCGATGATGACATGCGCACCATCGCGGGCGAAGCGCTCGGCGACGGCTCTACCGATGCCGGAGGCGGCGCCGGTCACAATCACGCTCTTGCCCTCGAACCGCATCACGCTTCTCCCATCATTTCGTCCAGCACCCGCAGCCGGGCGAGAAGGGTGGCTTCGCCGGCCACGCCCGGTACCATCGCTTCCAGCTCCACCTCGATCAGCCCGTCATATCCGCTCCGGCGAATCGCGATCAGGACGCTGCGCCAATCGATCGTACCGGCGCCGGGATCGATCCGGCCGGGAGCGTCGGCGATCTGGACGAGGCCGGGGGCGGGGCGGACGGATGCGGCGGGATCGTCCCCCGCGATAGCGATATGGCCGAGATCATAAGCGACGCGGATCGCGGGATGACCGGCGGCGGCGACGATCTCTTCCGCCTCGGCGATCCGGGTGACAAGCAAGCCGGGAATGAAAGCCTCCGCGACCGGCTCCACGCACAGGGTAAGCCCGGCGTCGGCCGCCATGCCGCCGAGCCGGGCCAGATTTGCCGCCATCATCGCGCGCTGATCCCGGCGGGAGCGGTCAGGATCGGCACCGGTCACGCAGGTGACGGTGTGACTGCCCGCCCGGCTGGCCGCGTTTCCTGCGTGCTCGATCAGGCGGGTCTGCGCATCGCGGCTCTCGCCGTCATCGCGGCTCCAGAGCGGCGTCGCCCAGCCGATCGGGTCGAGCGCGAAGCTGCCAACGTCCATTCCATGATCCGCCGCCAATGCGCCGAACGCCGCCTGCCGGTCGACATCCCGCAGCCCGAGAAAATTGTCGAACACGCCGGCAAAACCGTGCCGCGCCATCCAGCCGATCTGCTCCGCGAGCGAGTGCCCTGCCGAGGCCATGAACAGCGGCCTGTCGGGCGCGCGCACGCCCAGATGCCCGGCGAGGCGCAGCCGCATCAGCGCCGCACCGCCAGCGTGACGGAATAGCGGCGAGGCTGCGTATAGTAGCCTTCGACGAAGCCGAAGCTGCTGCGGGCATCATAGCCTGCCGCCAGCACCTGCTTGTCCGTCAGGTTATCGACCGCAAAGCGCAACGAAAGGCCGTTGGCGGGCAAAGCGAACTCCGCGCTGGCGTTCAGGAGCACATTTTCAGGCGCACGAAGAAAGGGGGAATTTTCGACATCGACGAAAAGGTCGCTGCGATAGGTGGCATCGATCCTGAAGGTACCGACCACCCGCTCTGTCAGCGACGATTGGTAGATGGCGCTCATGCTGCCGGTGAGGTCGGGCGATTGCCTGGGCGTGCGGTTGCTGACATCGGTCGGAACACCGTTGATGACCGACGTGTACCGGAGATACTTCGCATCGAGGTAGCCGAATGCGCCGACGAGGTGGACGGTGCGGCTGACGCGCATGTCGCCCTCCAGCTCGATGCCCTGGATACGCGACTTGCCGGCATTTTCGTTGCGCACCAGCAACAGCCCGCTGGTGGGGCTCAAGGTGGAGACCAGAAGTTGCTGGTCCTTATAGTCGTTACGGAAGACGGACAGGTTGATCGTGGCGACACGGCCGAACGCCGTCTTCAGCCCCGCCTCCCACGCGGTGAGATATTCGGGATCGTAGCTGCCGATCTCCTCCACCGCGGTCGGCCGGCCGTTGAAGCCGCCCGAACGGAAACCGCGGGACCAGGATGCATAGCCGAGGATCGCGGGCGCGACCTTATAGGACAGCGAGGCGCGGGGCGTGAAGGCGTCCCAGCTCTTTTCCAGCGTGTAGCGCGGTACACCGGCGAGCAGTGGCTGGTTGCTGTAAATGCGCTGCGCCGCCTGGGAGAAGCGTTTGCGCTCATAGGTATAACGACCGCCCACCTCCAGCGTGAGCGCGTCCGTAAGATCGTAGGTGGCGTTGCCGAACATGGCGTAATTCGTCGTCGTCTGACGGTTGCGGAAATCGATGTTGAGATCGAGTGCGGTGGCGAGGCCCGGATCGAAACCCGCGCCGATCAGGGCGGGGTAGAGGCCGTCCGCCACGACGAGGCGGGTATCGTCGCGCGAACGTTCGCGAAAGGCATAGCCGCCGATAAGGATCTGGCCACGATTCCCGAGGCTGGTCGAAAGCTGCACCTCCTGGCTTAGCTGACGGGCGCCCTCGTCGTGAAAGTCGCCCGCATAGTTGATCCGTGAGGAGGCATCGCCATCGCGCCCGAAGGCCGCATCGACGTGGCGATAGGCGCTGATCGACTTTACCGTTACCCCGCCCAGATCGGCGGTGAGGGTAAGCGCGGCGTTGATCGCATCCGTGTCGTCGCGGTTCAGGGCGGGCGTCGTGTCGGTGCGGTCGATCCGCCCTGGCACCGTGCAGCAAGCGCCGAGGAAGGTGGATTGCAGGCCGGAGAGGAAGCTCGGCTCGAACGCGATCAGGCTATGGGCGGCGCTGTTCTGCCGCCGGCGAAGGCCATCAACCGCCAGCACGGCGTCGAACGTGCCCGCATCATAGTGCAGGGTCGCGCGTCCTGCGACCACGTTGCGATTGCCGAGGTTCTTGCCCGACGGCACTTTCTGCCAGCCTTCGCCGAATTCGCCGAGTGCGCTGAGGCCTAGCGAGAGGCTATCGGTAAGCGGGGTTTCGGCAAGCGCGCGGGCGCGCAGCGTGTTGTAGCTGCCGTAGCGTAGATCGCCCTGATACCGCGCCGTCCGGCCGGGGATCGATGACACGACGCTGATCGCGCCGCCGATCGTGTTTTTGCCGAACAGCGAGCCCTGCGGCCCGCGCAGCACCTCGATCCGGTCGACGCCGAGCAGTTCGGTGGTCGCGCCGAAGCTGCGTGCGACATAGACGCCGTCGATATAGAGCGCGACCGCCGGATCGGAGGTGATGATGAAGTCATTCTCGCCGACACCGCGAATGAAGGCGGAAACACCACCCGAGTTGCCGCCCTGGCCGGGGGTGAACTGAAGGTTTGGCGCGATCTGCGAGACCTGCGTCACGCTGTCGAGCCCGCGGCTGTCCAGCGCGGCGGCGCTAACCGCCGTCACCGCGATCGGCACATCCTGCAGACGTTCCTCGCGCCGGCGCGCGGTGACGACGATATCATCGCTGGCCCCGCCGTCCGCCTTGGCGGCAATGGGTGGCGGCACCGTTTGCGCCTCGACCGATGTCGACACCGCCAGCAGCACCATGGCGGATGCGATCCCTTTGATGTTCCTCCCCATGATCGTCTCCCTTGCGCCCGTCTCTCTGGACGTTGCAGGGTTGTTGTGTCGTAATGTCGCGCAATTCAAGAAAATAAGGTCATGATATAGCGATTATGCGTGATTCATAGGCGTATCGTTTGCGGTATAGCGGAAGCTGACCGATCGGAGAGATGCCATGATGTCGTTGCAGGAAATGTCGGACCGGCTTGAGATCCAGGATCTTTTTGCCCGCTACACCTATGCGATCGATGATCGCGACTATGATGCGCTGGATGACGTTTTCACGCCGGACGCGGTGATCGACTATAGCGAAACCGGCGGCGAAAAGGGGGGCGTGGCGGAGATCAAGCGGTGGCTACCGGTGGCGATGGCCAAATTCCCGAAGTTTCAGCACATGGTGGCCACGACGCAGCTAAAGCTGTCCGGCGATACGGCGCGCAGCCGCACGATCCTGTTCAATCCGATGACCCATGCCGATGCCGAGGGCCACGAGCGGGTGTTCTTCATCGGCCTCTGGTATCGCGACGAATTGGTTCGTACGCCCGATGGCTGGCGCATCGCCTCCCGCTACGAGGAGATGGGCTATGCCTATAACGTCCCCGCCGATATGGGGCCGGTCCCTCCGATCCCGCCAGCCGCATAGGCCGACGGGATCGGCATGCGTCAGGCCGCCTCGTCCCAATGGATGAGGTGGCTGATGTCGCGGCGCTCATGCGGTTTGCGACCCGCCTTGGCGAGGTGATGCGCGCTGATCTGCTCGTCCGGGCTCAGCGGACGGATCACTTCGATGATGCGGTCATATTCGGTATGCAGGATCTTCCACTGCCCGCCGTCCCGGCGATAGCGATCGCGGTAGATCGCCGAGCCGCTGGTATGCTTTTTCTCCGCCAGGTTGATCGCGATATCCTCAAGATACCAGATGCCGTCGGCGGTATCGTCTCCGGTAAAGGTGATCTCCGGCATATGGCCGTGATGCATGGCCACCAGATCGGAATGGAAGCTGTTGGCGAGGAACTCGACCATATCGGCCCTGCCGGTCAGTCGCACGCGATAGGTGCCCCCGCGATAGTCCACCGTCAGGTCGTCGGCAAATAACGAGTCGAGCAAGGCCACGTCAGCGGTATCGATACCTCTAAAATATCTATGCTTGAGCGTCCGAAGCTCTTCCAGATCAGACAGTTGTTGTAACGTATAGGCCATGAGGGGCATCCTTCCTTATATATATTGTTCGTTTCAGGAGGCGGCGTCGGCCGTCCAGCGCGCGTAATCGGTATAACCGCGCGCTTCGCCGGTGTAGACGGTCGCGCGATCTTCCCGGGCGAGCGGCGCGTCGGCGCGAAAACGCTCGACAAGGTCGGGGTTGGCAATGAAAGGGCGGCCGAACGACACCGCATCGACCTGACCGCCGGCGAGCAGCGCCTTGGCGCTTCCCAACTTGAGCGCGTTGTTGGCGATGATCGGGCCGGACCATCGCGGCCTCAGCAGCGCCAGTGCATCCAGCGCGGGTGTCGGATAGTGAATGAGGTGGAGATAGGCCAGGCCGAGCGGGTTCGCGGCATCGATCAGCGCGGCGTAGGTTTCGGCCGGATCGTCGTCCTGCATGTCATTATAGGGGTTGCCCGGAAAGATGCGGAAGCCGACCCGATCCGCGCCGATCGCGCCCGCCAACGCCTCCAGCACTTCCAGGACGAAGCGCACACGGTTCGTGGTCGTGCCGCCATAGGCATCCGTCCGGTGGTTGCTGCCCGTGGAAAGGAACTGCATCGGCAGATAGCCGCTGGTGCAATGCAGTTCGACTCCATCCAGCCCTGCGCGCCGCGCTTTGCGCGCAGCCCGGGCGAATTCCTCCACCACGCCGGCGATCTCGCCGGTTTCCAACGCGCGCGGCGTTACCGTGGTGGCGGGTGTGCCGTCCGGCCCGGGCACCGGCTCGGTCGAGGCGATGGCCGACGGGGCGACCGCCTCGACATCCGCATCCCGGTTGGCGGCGACTGCGACCCGCCCCACGTGCATCAGCTGCATCACGATCTGCGACCCCGCCCGATGCACCGCGTCCGCCACGGGCCGCCAGCTTTCGACCTGCGCATCGCTGTGCATGCCCGGCGTGCGCCAATAGCCCTTGCCGGTGCGGCTGGGTTGCGTCCCCTCCGTCACGATCAGGCCCGCGCTTGCCCGCTGCCGGTAATATTCCGCCATCAGCGGTGTCGCCACGTCACCCGGCCCGGCACGGTCGCGCGTCATCGGTGCCATGACGATCCGGTTCGAGAGCCGCAAAGCGCCCAAGTTGACCGGCGAAAAAATGTTTATAGACATGCGGCCCTGCAATCTTCGGAGATTTATCATGTCGCCTTGCGCAACGCGTAGCAAGAGGGGTTAAGGCCGACGCGAAAATGTACTTCCATGCTGGCCCGCCTTGCAATTGGAGGCGGTCTGGCGGCATTCGGTGTTTGCATGCGACCGGCTTCGGCAGTGATGAGGAATAGGGGATGCCGCAACGCTTGTGGGGGGGGCGATCACCTTGGCCTGCGTTTCCCCGGCCCGGAATATCTTCATCAGGCGTAACGGCCGTCATCAGAGGTGAATAAGGCGTTGAGAGGCGGCGGACGCCCGGCCGATCTATCCACGCAAAGCGAATAAGGGGTCCTGAAATGACTGAAATAAGCGACAGGGTAGCGATTGTGACAGGCGGGACGCGCGGTATCGGCGCCGCGATCGTCACCCGCCTGTTGATGGACGGATATGCCGTAGTGACCTGCGGGCGGCAGGCGCCTGCCCATCTGCCGGAAGTGCAGGGGCGCACGGCCGGTTTCATCGCGTGCGATGTGCGCGATCCGGAACAGGCGGCGGCATTTGTGGCACAGGTGATCGAGCAGCATGGCCGGTTGGATGTGCTGGTCAACAACGCGGGCGGCTCTCCGCAAGCGGATGCGGCGACCGCATCGGCGCGCTTCTCCAACGCGATCATCGCCCTGAACCTGATGGCGCCGCTGCACATGGCGCAGGCCGCCTACCCGCACCTGAAGGCGACCCAGGGGTCGATCGTGAACATCGCCAGCGTCTCGGCGGTCAGGCCGTCCCCGGGTACGGCCGTTTACGGCGCAGCCAAGGCGGGATTGCTCAGCCTGACCAAAAGCCTGGCGCAGGAATGGGGGCCGCACATCCGGTTGAACGCCATAATTGCCGGCCTGATCGAGACGGAAAACGCGGAACTGACCTACGGCTCCGATGCCGCGCAGACGCGTATCGCCGCCTCCCTGCCGCTGAGGCGCATGGGCCGGGGCACGGATATCGCGGAGGCCGTCGCCTTTCTTGCCTCTCCGGCCGCGGCTTACATCAGCGGTACGCAGTTGGATGTTCACGGCGGCGGCGAGCGGCCATTGTTTCTTGAGATCGTCCAGGAAGAGGCCGCCCGTCTTAAAGGATAAAGCGGCTCGTCTCTTGGCGAATGCCGTGAACATCCGCTAAGCGGACGCGGCGTTCGGCGAGGGAGGTGCGTGCAGTGCAGATCAGGTCCGGGAGGACGCTTTCAGCCACTACGCTGGACGCACTCGACAACGGCATCATCGAGATGCTTCGGGTCAACGGCCGTGCCACCAATCAGGAGATCGCGGAGCGACTTTCGGTCACTGCCGCGACCGTATCCTCGCGCCTGCGGCGGCTGGAGGAGATGGGGGCATCCCGTGTCGTCGCCGTCACAGATTTCGCCGCGCACGGCTATAACGTCCTGATCGCGGTCGGCGTGAAGGTCGCCGGGCGGGAAGTGCAGGATGTCGCGCGCGATCTGGCCCGCCTGCCCGAGGTTTTCAGCGCCAATATCATGAACGGTGCGCAGGATATCGAAATGCTGGTCGCGCTCCACGATTTCTCGGAGATCAACCTGTTCCTGCTCGATCATGTCGCGGGCATAGCGGGGGTTGATACCCTGTCGCCGGGGATCGCGGCCGATATCGTGAAGTTCGAATTCAACGTGGTGCCGCTGTGAACGGTCCGCGTTTGGACGAGCTGGATCGCCGGATCATCGAGAAGCTTGGTCGTGACGCCCGCGTCTCGAACCGCCAGATCGCGGCCGAACTGAAGGTGACGGAGGGTACGATCCGCAGCCGGATCAAGCGCCTGCAGGCCGAGCATCTGATCCAGTTCACCGTCGTCACGGACTTTCGCGTGGCGGGCTCGCCCAATCTGGTGATGATGGGCATACAGGCCGATCCGAGCCGGGTGGGGGCACTCGCCAAGCAGCTTGCCGATATTCCCGAGATCAACTGCGTGATCGTGCTGCTCGGCCGCTACAGCCTGCTGGCGATGGGGCTGTTCACCAGCATAGAGCAACTGAACGCGCTGATCTTTGGGCGCATCCGCGTGCTGGAGGGCGTGCGGGACGTGGAAACGTCAATCTCCGTCCATAATGTGAAATATGAAGTCGGGGTTGCCCGCATTACCGCAAAGGAATGACGCCTGGTCGGTCATGAAGCGGCGGCGGGCGGCAGACCGAACCCGCCGGCGATGAAATCCACCAGCCGGCGCAGGAGCGCGACGCGATCGTCCGGTGCGCACGTGCCGTCCGACAGGATCGAGAGGCGTTCGTAATCGGCGCTCTGATTGTAGTGCAGCACGCCCAGCGCGAAGTGGAAGCGCCAGAGCAGATCCTCGCGCGGCATCGCCGGTAGCGCCAAGGCAAGGGCATCGACGAAGCGGCGCAGGTGACGCACGTCGGTACGGATGGTCTCTCGCACTTCCAGCGGGCCTTCGCTGCGGGCGCGGTTGAGGAAGCGCAGCGCGACACGTCGCTCGTCGCTGATCCACAGCGTTGCCGGTTCCACCAGCGCGTGCAGAATGGCGCGCGCATCGCCCGGGCGTTCCTCCATCGCCACGCGCAGGAGCTGGCTTCGTTCACGGTTCAACTCCGTCGCGCGAACGCGGAATATCTCCAGAAGCAGGCGATGCTTGGTGCCGTAGTGATAATTGACCGCAGCGATGTTGACGCCGGCCTTGGCCACGATGTCCCGCGTGGAGACGGCATCGAAACCCTGCTCACTCACCAGGGCTTCGGCCGCCTGGAAGATGCGCAGCTTCGCCCCCGCCTCGCTTGCGGGGTGCGTGTTCGGCTTAGTTGAAGGGTCGGACATTCGGCGGGCCTCATCCACAGAACGCCATCTTGACACAAGCCCGCATCGCATGAAACAAGCGTTTGATACGGTAGTTGGGGGTGCTGGTGAGGGCGGTGTTTTGTGAGGCGTTCGCGCCCCTCGATGCTTTGACGGTGCAATATGTGCCCCCGCCGGCCCTTTTGCCGGGATCGGTGTCGATCGATGTGCATGCAGCCGGGGTCAACTTTCCCGATGGCCTGATGGTACAGGGCAAATATCAGACCAAGCCGCCCCTGCCGTTCGTGCCCGGCGCAGAACTGGCCGGTATCGTCGCCGCGGTGGGCGAGGGGGTGACGACCCTTGCGCCCGGTGATCGTGTCGCCGCGTTCAGCGGCACCGGGGGGTTTGCGACACAGGCGGTCGTGCCCGCCACGCAGGTATTTCGCCTGCCGGAGGGCGTGGACTTCATCACCGCTGCCGGGCTGCTCATCACCTACGGCACCTCCTACCATGCACTGAACGATCGCGCGCGCCTGCGGGAAGGCGAGACGCTTCTGGTATTAGGTGCGGCGGGCGGGGTCGGGCTGGCCGCGGTGGAACTGGGTGCGCTGATGGGCGCGCGCGTCATCGCCGCCGCATCGAGCGACGCCAAGCTTGCCCTGGCGCGGGAGCGCGGCGCAAGCGCGACAATCCGCTATTCCGACGAGGATCTGCGCGACCGGATCAAGACGCTGACGGACGGGCGCGGCATCGACGTGGTCTATGATCCGGTAGGCGGTGCCGCCAGCATCGCCGCGATCAAGGCGCTGGCCTGGGGTGGCCGCCACCTCGTGGTCGGTTTCGCCGGTGGGGAGATACCGAAGATACCAGCCAACCTGCTGCTGCTGAAAAGCGCCGCCTCGCTGGGCGTGCTGTGGGGCAATGCGTTGCGGGCCGATCCCGAGCATCACGCCGCCAACATCCAGGATCTGCTGGGGCATCTCGAAGCCGGTCGCATCCGTCCGGAGATCGATCGCGTCTTCCCGCTCGATCAGGCGGTGGCGGCGCTGGAACACGTCATGGAACGACGCGCGCGGGGCAAGGTGATCCTGTCGTTGCGCGACTGAACGGAGACCGCAATGGGCGAGATGGTAAGCTACGGGGTGAGTGGCGGCATCGCCGAAGTCGTGATCGATAACCCGCCGGTGAACGCAGCTTCCCACGGCGTGCGGGCCGGTCTGGCTTCTGCGCTCGCCCGGTTCGAAGGCGATGCCGAGGCGGGGGCACTCATCATACGTTGCGCGGGGCGCACTTTCGTGGCGGGGGCGGACATCAAGGAATTCGGCAAGCCTATGGCCGATCCGCAACTGCCCGATCTACTGAAGCGCTTCGATGCCGCCATCAAGCCGATCGTCGCCGCCGTGCATGGCATGGTGCTGGGCGGCGGGTTCGAACTGGCGTTGGCATGCCATTATCGGATCGCGGATGCCAGGGCGCGCTTCGGCTTTCCGGAAGTAAGGCTGGGCCTGTTGCCGGGGGCCGGGGGCACGCAGCGCGTACCCCGCCTGGCGGGGCTACAGATCGCGATCGATATGATCACCGGCGGCGGGCAGATCGGCGCTGAGGCGGCGAAGCAAGCCGGATTGGTCGACATGGTAACGGATGGCGATCTGGCGGACGCCGCACGCGGCTTCGCGCGCGATCTGGTCGCTGCCGGCAAGGGCGCGCGATCCGCGGCCGACCTGTCGATGCCGGCCGACGATCCGGCGTTGTTCGATGCGGCACGCAAGTCCGTCGCTCGCAAGATGCGCGGGCAGACAGCGCCGCTCAAGGCGCTGGAGGCGATCCGCCTCGGCTATGAGGGGGGGCCGTTCGATCAGGCGCTCGATCGCGAATATGCACTCTGTCGCGAGATGGTGACGGGTTCGCAAAGCCGCGCCCTGCGCCACATCTTCGCCGCCGAGCGGGAGGTGGCGAAGGTGCCGGGCCTGTCCGCCGACACGACCGCGCGTATGGTCGAGACGGCGGGCGTGATCGGTCTCGGGGTGATGGGGCGGGGCATCGTCATGGCGCTGGCCGCCGCGACCGTGCCGGTGATCGCCGTCGCGCTCGATCAGGCGCACCTTGATGCGGCGATGAAGGCGATCCGCGATACTTGGGCCGGGCAGGTGGCGAAGGGCAGCCTGACCCAAGCCGAGATGGACGCGCGCCTCGCCCGGATCACCGGCACCGTGGAGCCCGCTCGGCTGGTCGACGCCGATCTCGTCATCGAGGCGGTGAGCGAGGATATCGAACGCAAGCAGGCGGTCTTCGCAACGCTGGGGTCGGTAACGAAGCCCGGTACGATCCTCGCCAGCAATACCTCGTTCCTTGACATTGATACGCTGGCCGATGCGTCCGGCAGGGCCGCCGACGTGTGCGGCATGCATTTCTTCAACCCAGCGCACATCATGCGGCTTCTGGAGAATGTGCGGACGACGCGCATCGCGCCCGATGCGGTCGCCACCATCATGGCGTTCGGCAAGCGCATCGGAAAGCTTGCTGTGCTGTCGGGCGTGTGCGATGGCTTCATCGTCAATCGCATGCTGTCCAAGCGCTCACGCGAGGCATTCTTCCTCGTGGAGGAAGGGGCGAGCCCGTCCGTCATCGACAAGGTGGTGCTGGATTACGGCTTTCCGATGGGGCCGCTGGCGCTCGGCGATCTGGCCGGGCTGGACATTCAGGCGGCGGCGCGCAAATCCCGCGCGGCAAAGGCCACCCCGCGCGAGCTGCGCGCTGACTTTGTCGAACAGATGGTGGCGGCGGGGCGGCTTGGCCAGAAAAGCGGCTCCGGCTGGTACGTCTATGACGAGAAGCGCAAGTCCAGTTCCAATCCCGAAACGGATGCCCTCGTTTCCGCCCATGCCAAGCGCCATGGCCTCGCCCTGCGGGAGATCGGAGCGGACGAGATACGGGAAAGGCTACTTTACGCCATGGTCAACGAAGGGGCTAGGCTGCTCGACGAAGGCGTCGCGCCGCGCCCGCATGACATAGACATCGCCATGGTCAACGGACTTGGGTGGCCCGCCTATACCGGGGGGCCGATGTTCTGGGCCGACCAGATCGGGCTTGCGACCGTGCTCGCCACGATCGAGCGATTTCGGAAGGAGCAGGGGGACGCTTATTGGACGCCCTCGCCGCTGCTGGCTAGGCTGGCCGGGGAAGGCCGGGGATTCTACGCATGAGCGGCCTCGATCCGAACCCCCGCACGCAAGATCTTCTGGCACGGCTGCGCGCCTTCATGGCCGAGCATATCTATCCGAACGACGCGCGTTATTATGCACAGGTAGCCGAAGGCGACCGCTGGGCGCCCGTGCCGCTGCTGGAGGAACTGAAGCCGCTGGCGAGGGCGGCTGGCCTCTGGAACCTTTTCCTGCCGGAGAGTGGCCGCGGTGCCGGCCTGACCAACCTCGAATATGCGCCCCTTTGCGAGGAAATGGGACGGGTGCACTGGTCGCCCGCGGTATTCAATTGCGCCGCGCCGGATACGGGCAATATGGAAACGCTGGAGCGTTTCGGCACGCCCGACCATAAGGCGCGCTGGCTGGAGCCGTTGCTTGAGGGCAGGATCCACTCGGCCTTCGCGATGACGGAGCCTGCGGTCGCCTCTTCGGATGCGACCAATATCGAAACCAGCATCGTCCGCGATGGCGACGATTACGTCATCAACGGGCGCAAATGGTGGATTTCGGGCATGGGCTCGGCCGATTGCGCGATCATGATCCTGCTGGGCAAGACCGATCCGACGGCGCCGAAGCATCGCCAGCAATCGATGATCCTCGTGCCGCGCGATACGCCAGGCGTAACCGTGCTGCGGCCGCTCACGGTGCTGGGATATGATGATGCGCCGCATGGACACATGGAAATAATATTCGAGAATGTCCGCGTTCCCGTCGGCAATCTGCTGCTGGGGGAGGGGCGCGGGTTCGAGATCGCGCAGGCGCGGCTGGGGCCGGGTCGGATCCACCATTGCATGCGCATGATCGGCATGGCCGAACGCGCGCTGGAGGCGATGTGCCGGCGGGTGAAGGGCCGGGTCGCCTTCGGCAAGCCACTGGCCGAACAGGGCGTGATCGTGGAGCGCATCGCCAACGCACGCATCATGATCGACCAGGCCCGCCTGCTGACGCTGCACGCCGCGCACCGTATGGACACGGTAGGCAACAAGGCCGCCCGCGCGGAAATCGCGATGATCAAGGTCGTGGCCCCGTCGATGGCATGTCAGGTGATCGACTGGGCGATGCAGGCTCATGGGGGGCTGGGCATCAGCCAGGATACGTTCCTCGCCAACTATTACGCCCATGCCCGCAAGATCCGCTTCGCCGATGGGCCGGATGAGGTGCACCGCCACCAGCTTGGCCGCCTTGAACTGGCGAAGCATGACTAACGGCTTCGCGCTCGATCTGGCGAGGTTGGGAGCATGGCTGCGCGCGCATGTACCGGACGCATCGGGCATGCTTGCGGCGGAAAAATTTTCCGGCGGGCAATCGAACCCGACCTATGCCCTCTCCCTGGATTGCGTGACCCGTTACGTGCTGCGTAAGAAGCCGCCGGGCGTGCTGCTTCCCTCCGCCCATGCCGTGGAGCGCGAATATCGCGTGACGCGGGCGCTGCGTGACAGCGCGGTCCCGGTCGCGCGGCCGATCGCCCTGTGCGAGGACGCCGGCGTGATTGGCACGCCCTTCTTCATTATGGACTATGCTGCGGGTCGTAATTTCTGGGATCCGCGCCTGCCGGGGCTGATGCCGATCGAGCGGGCGGCGATCTACGACGAGATGAACCGCGTGCTGGCGGAACTCCATCGGATCGATCCGGCTGCGGTGGGCCTTGCCGACTATGGCCGCCCGGGCGACTATTTCGGCCGTCAGGCCGCGCGGTGGACCAGGCAGTATCGCGCGACGGAAACCTCGGTGATCCCGGCCATGGAGCGATTGATCGAGTGGCTGCCGCGCAACAATCCGGGTCGCGAGGAAAGCCGTATCGTCCATGGCGACTATCGCAACGACAACCTCATCTTCTCGGCGGGAATGCCAAAAATCCGCGCGGTTTTGGATTGGGAGCTATCGACGCTCGGCGATCCGCTGGCCGATCTGGCGCAGCATGTGATGGCCTGGCGCCTGCCGCGTGAAGGCTTTCGCGGGCTGGCCGACATCGATCGCGCCACCCTCGGTATTCCCGATGAGGCGTGCTATGTCGCCCTTTATTGCGAGCGAACCGGCATAGCCCCGCCCACGCCTGCAATGTGGGCCTATGCGCTGGCGTTCGCCCTGTTCCGCAATGCCGCCATACGCCAGGGTGTATTGCGGCGGGCGCGGGACGGTAATGCGTCCAGCGCGGCGGCGGCGGAGCACGGTGCGCGCGCTGAAAGAATCGCCGCGCTTGGCTGGCGCATTGCGTCGGGGGAGCATGACGCGACACTGGCGTGAGAGGAGAGCAGGATGATCCGTATCGACGTTCCGGCCGAGCAGGCACACGATCCCTATCGCTATGCGGGCACGCACCATGCGCCTGAGATCATGAGAGCCGCAGGGGGCTTTTCGAAGGCGGTCTATACGCACAGCCGCCTGTCGCTGCGGGAGTTCGAAGGTGCGCGGGCACGAACGGCCGAGATCAACGGCTGCATCATCTGCCAGGCCTTTCGTGCCGCGCGCGATACGCCGGCGATGTTCGCCGCCAGCGGCACCCGCCCGCCGCATCTCGTCTCGGACAATGGCCCGGTCCCGGATGAGGCCTTTTACGCAGCGGTCGCGGACTGGCGTATCTCGCCGGTGTTCAGCGACCGCGAACGGCTGGCGATCGAATTCGCGGAACGATTCGCGGAGGAGCCGAAGGTGCTTGCCGCCGATGAAGGTTTCTGGAGCCGCGCCCATGCCGCCTTCGCCGATGGCGAGATCGTGGATCTGGCGCACTGCGTTGCCTCATGGGTCGGTCTGGGCCGCGTCGCGCACGTCCTCGGCTTCGATACGGTGTGCCTGCCGTTCAATCAAAAAGCGGATGCGGCCTGACGCGCTGGCTCAATCATCGACGGCGGGGCGCCATGCCACGCCGTTGATGTGCGTGCCGCCGCTTGCGAAGATCGTGCTGCCTGTCACGTAGGCGCTCGCCTCGCTTGCGAGGAACACCGCGGTCGGGCCGATATCCTGCTCCGCATCGCCGAAGCGGCCGATCGGAACCTGTTCCAATATACGGGTCCTCATCTCCGGGTTCGCCTCGAAATATTCGAGCGCGGCGGGGCTGGTGGCGGACGGACAGATAACATTCACGCCGATGTTGTGCGGCCCCCATTCCACCGCCGCCGTGCGGCTGAGCGCGCGCATCGCCTCCTTGCTGGCGTTATAGGCAACCGTGAACATGTGTGCGTTGACGCCGTTCAGCGACCCCATATTGACGATGCGCCCATAGCCCTGCGCCTTCATGATCGGAAAGGCGGCGCGCATCGCCCAGAACACCGCCCAATAGTTGAGCAGAAACGAGCCCGCCATATCCTCGTCGCTGTGGTTCTCGATCCGCTTGGGAAAGCTGCCGCCGGCATTGTTGCACAGGATATCGAGCCGGCCGAAGCGATCGTGCGTCGCCGTCACCATGGCCTCCACCTGATCCCGCTGCGTCACATCGGTGCGGAGCGCAATCGCCTGCACGCCATGCGTATCGCGCAGATGGGCGGCCTCGGCCTCCGCCTGATCGAGATTGCGCTGGGCGATCGCGACGTGCGCGCCCGCCGCCGCGAACGCCCGCGCCACGCCCTGCCCCACGCCCTGGCCTCCGCCGGTGACGAGGGCGACGCGGTCGTCCAATGGCCTCATCGCGTTCAACTCCTCACCCGTGGGCGCGGCAATGGCGCGCCCGCCCGCATCGTTTCGATGAACTTTTCCAGCGGCGCGGGCGTGGCGACCGGCGCATCGTGCGGTTTCCCCTCGCGTGCCCAAAACGCTTTCCAGGATGGGAACAGGTCGTGGAAGCTGCCCTGATAAGGCGGCACGCCCGGCCAGCGCATCTTGCGATCGCCGATCGGTGGCTTGTTGATGTCGCTCGCATACCAATAAAGCGGCAGCCGGCGGCGGAAGTACCAGCGGCCATCGTTGCGCTCATATTGATCGAAATACATCATTTGCATGATGACCCATTCGGGGCCCGTCTCATGCTCGTTCTTGGAATAGACGATGCCCTGGGCATGATCGGGATCATCGAATTCTATCACATGCCCGCCGATGTGGTGGGAGGTTCCATCGAATTGCATGCCCATCGTTTCGTCGAACCAGTCCCGCAACGCCTTGCGGCCTTGCTTGCCGCCGCCGACCTTCACGTCCTCCGGGAACAGGCCTACCCACGCATCCGAATCGCGCATGTCGAGCGCCAGCGAGTATTTCGCTACAAGCTGCCGGATCGCATCGATCGATTCCAGCCGATCGATCCGCGCGGCAAGATCCATGGTCATCGTATCTGCTCCGGATGGTCGAATGCCGGCCTGCACAGGGTCGCGGTGGCGATGGCCGGCATCCGATAGCCACAGTTCGTTGGTGTCATGACGGTCGCTTCATGTCCCGGCTCGGGGAGCCGCGGGGGAGCGGGTATCAGCAAGAAAGCGCAGCAGCGCATCCGCCAGCAGCATGCCCTGCTCCTCCTGCACGAAATGCCCCGCCGCCGGGATCACGGGGTGGGCGCAATCGGCGGCGCCCGGCACACGCCTGCGAAAGACCGGTGCCCATGCGGCGGTCGCGGGGTCGTTGTCGCTGAAGGCGGTGGCGAAAGGCTTGTTCCAGCGCGCCAGCACGTCCCAGGCGGCGCGATTCGCCGCCAGCCCTTCGGCTGCTTCGTCAACGGGAATGCCGCAGGTTATCTGCAACAGGCCCGCTTTATAGGCGGCCGTGGGGAAGGGCGCGTCGTAGCCTGCCAGTACAGCCGCCTCAGGACGGCGCAGCGACGCACCCGCCACAAGTTCACCCGCCGGTAGATCGCTGCTGATGCGGCAGGTTTCGATCCACGTCGCGATTCCCGTGCCCGGCCACCCTTCGATGCCACGCGGCGGCGGTTCGCAGTTCGGCAAGAGCGTGTTGGTAGCGAGCACAGCCGCGAAACGCTCTGCCCGTTCGGCCAGAACCCGCAACCCGATCGGACCGCCCCAATCCTGCGCCACGAGCACGATATCCCGCAGGCCGAGCGCGTCCACGAACGCGCCCATCCACGAGACGAAGCGATCGTAGGAATAGGCACCGCGGGAGGCTGGCTTGTCCGACTTGCCGAAACCGATCATGTCGGGTGCGATCACCCGCCATCCGGCATCGGCGACGGGCTGGATCATGTGACGGTAAAGGAAGCTCCACGTCGGATTGCCATGCAGCATCAGGACTACCGGCGCACCGCGCGGGCCCTCGTCAAGATAATGCATTTGCAGATCGCCAAGCGAACCGCCGGGCACAGCCAGATAATGCGGCGCAAACGGATAGTCTGGCAAGGAGGCGAACCGCGCTTCGGGGGTGCGCAATACACCCGGTCGGATTTCCATCGCCTCGCCTAGCGAATGTAGCGCGCGCGATATTCGGCGAAGGCGGCTTCGATCTCCCCTTGATCCAGGCCGAACCGTTCGAGCGAATAGTCATGCATCGGCCGCTGTTCGCGCTGGTTGCCGGCAATGAACTCGGCCATGGCGGCATCGCTGCCGGCATCGACCGGCAGGCCCATCTTGCGAAGCACGCGCTGCGCCTGCTTCAGCGGATCTCGGGCGACATCGCGATAATCGATATCGACGAAGCGATCCTCGCCGATGCGCTCACGCGCCGCTTCGAACCGTTTCATCCACGAAACAAGGCGCGGAAACCAGAAAGCGCCCACTTCCTTATCGGTCAACGTAGCGCCCAGCTTGTAGAGCGCGGCCTGCATGCTGACGTAGGACGGCACGGTCGCCAGCGGATCGCGATGCGTCATGATCAGCAACGCATCCGGAAACGCCTTGGCCGCCACCTCCGTGTAGGGCAGGTTGGAGGGGCTTTTCAGCACCCATTTGGAGCCGCGCCGCGCCGGCTCCTGCCATTGCAGATAGGCGAGGATCGTTTTGAGATCCTCATGCCCCTTCGACTGGTCGTAACCGTCCAGCCAATAGGCGAAACCGGGCACGAACGTCATGCCTTCCACCATCGTGGAGACGAACATCTGGCCGAGGATCAATATCTCCTCGTCCGGCCCCTCGCGATCCAGCGGATGGATAGAGGTCAGTTCGGGCGCGGCCTCCAGCCAGCCTGCGATCATCGCATCTGCATAAGCCCGCCGTTCAGCCGGGTTGCCCGGCGTCTCGCCGGGGAAGGGCGCGTAATTCTGCGCCTCGAACCAGCGGATCGCGGTCATGCCCGGCGCGCTTGCCAGCAGGCGATGAAAGATGGTGCTGCCGGTCCGTGGCAGGCCCAGGATGATGCCGGCCACCTCTACCTTCTCGTCGAGGATCTCCGGATGACGCTTTATGTCATCGATCATGCGAAGGCGGCTGACGAGGCCCTTGACGATCACCTCGGTCTGCGCGGCGATGCCGGCGGGCGTTAGCTTCGCCTCCCGGTTGGCGGACGCGATAAAGGCGTCCATCGGTTCGATGAACCAGGTATCGCCGAAGTCGCTAAGGCCGGCGCGATCGCGCGCCAGTTGCAGCAAAAGGTCACGATCGAAGGCGGGATTGTCGGTGGTCGCGGCGACGCTGGCCATGTTTGCCTCTCCTGTTGGACCATCGTCTACGTAGCCAGAGCGTGCCTTGCAATACGCCGATGACTATATTCATACCAATCGTAACGTCATATGCGTAGACGAGTAAGGTTGATGAGCCTATTTTGAGGGCGAGCAGGGAGACGGCCATGACGGATCGGACCATCGAGCAGCGACTGGCCACGCTTGAGGACGTGCGCGCGGTGGAGGCGTTGAAGTGGCGCTATCTGCGCGCCTGCGATCGCAAGCAGCCGGACGCGGTGCGCGCCTGCTTCACCGATGATGCGGTGATCGACTTCGAAGGCTTTCCGCTATTCACCGATGCCGACAGTTTCGTGGCGATATACCGGCAATATGGGTGCGTCCCCAACATCGTCGATATGCATCACGGCCAGAACCCGATCGTCGAGATCGATGGCGACACCGCCAAGGGTTGGTTCGATCTGTATTTTTTCCAGATGGACACGCAATCGAAGCGGCTGACCCAACTCGCCGTCAGCTATGACGACGATTTCGTCCGCCGCGATGGCCGCTGGCTGATCGCCCGCACGGTCAGCCGGCGCCTTTCCATGTTGGTCAGCGAGATCGGCGAGGATGCGGTAGCGCGCGTCCTCATGGCCGCCCGCTCCGATATCGAAGGCCCCGCAGCGCCGCCACGCCAGGCCTGACGGACCGGGTCGCCGCCTAGCCGTTGACCCCCATGGCATGGCGACCGGCCACATAGCCGAACGCCATCGCCGGCCCGAGCGTGACGCCCGCCCCCGGATAACTTTCGCCCATCACGGACGCGGCATTGTTGCCGACGGCGTAGAGGCCGCCAATCGCCCGATCCTGCTCGTCGAGCACCCGCGCGTCCTCATCCGTGACAATGCCGCCGTTCGTGCCGATATCCCCGCCATAAATGGGGAAGGCATAAAAAGGCGGCTTGGCGATGGGCGCCAGCGTCGGGTTCGGCTGCACGCGCGCATCGCCATACATCCGGTCATAGGCCGGCCCGCCGCGATCGAATTCGCTGTCCACGCCGCGTTCGGCATCGGCATTGAAGCGGGTGAGGGTGGCGGCGAGCGCATTCGCCGGCACGCCGATCGCTTCCGCCAGCGCCTCGGCGGTATCGGCCTTGCGCATCAGCTTGCGCACGCCCTTCGCCTGCAACGCATCGGGGACGAGCGGCAGCAGCGGACCCATCGGATATTTGTGGCGAAAGACGGAATCGAAGATCACCCATGAAGGCTGGGTGCTTGCGCCCGACCTGTCGTTTTCCACGATCTTGCGGCCGACGACATGGTAGGATGCCGCCTCGTTCATATATCGTTTGCCGGCCTGATTGACGATGATGCAACCCGGCAGGGCGCGATCGATCGTGGAGAGACGCGCGCGTTCCTCGCCCGGCACGCGAAACACGGGGGCGGACCATGTCGACTGCATGTTGCGAAGGCCGGCCCCGATCTTCTGCGCCGCCACGATCGTATCGCCGGTATTGTTGATCTGCGATCCGCTCATCGTCGGATCGGAGGAGCCGGGCAGGTGCTTCTCGCGCAACGCGCTGTTCCGCTCGAAACCACCGGCGGCCAGTATGAGCCCGCGCCGCACCTGAATGCGCTTCCGGCGGCCCTTATATTCGATCACAGCGCCGGTTACACGATCGCCCTCGCGCACCAGTTCGACAAGCCCCGTCTCCAGCCAGATCGGCACCTTTCGCTCTTTCAACGCCAGCCGCAGGCCACCGATCAATGCGTTGCCAAGCGTCAGATGCCGGTCCTTGATCGAGCGGAAACGATGCGGCACGTCCGATCCGTAGCGCCAGAGCATCTTTGCCAGCGCCTTTGGCCAGCCCTTTGGGCGAAAAAGCAGGGTATAGGTTTCGTCGAAACGCCAGTTGATGATGCCGAACAGGCTTGCCGCCGGCGACGGCGCGCGGAGGCCCAATATCTCCTTGCCCAATCGCCGCCCGTCGAACGGCATCGGCAAATGGGTGCGGTAGCCGAGCTTTCCGCCCGGATATTCCACATGATAATCCGGATAGGCGACGCTCGTGTAGCGGACCGGCGTTTTTTCATGCAGCCAGGCCAGCATTTCGGGCGCGCGACGGATATAGGCGCGGATAAGGCTGTCGGGCACGTTCGGCGCGCTTTGCGGGCGGATATAGGAGAAGGCGTCCTCCTCGCTGTCTTCCAGCCCCTCGATCTTGCCGAGCGGGCTGTTCGGGATCCAGATGCCGCCGCCCGAGGTGGCGGACGTGCCGCCATATTCGTTGCTCTTCTCGATCACCAGAACGCGGCCATGCGCATCGGCCGCCGCAATCGCGGCCGTCATTCCACCGGCGCCGGAGCCGACGACCAGTACGTCGACCTCCTCGTCCCAACCCGCTTCCGCCACTCCACTCCGCCTTTCGATGCCTGCTACGCAGTATTGCCGTGATTGGACCGTCAGCCTTTCATATGCAAGGTCGGATAGGCGTTGCGCTGCGCAGACCAGTCTCGTATCATCCTGACGGGCCGACCTCGTGTGGCGGGAGCCCTATCACGGAAACGTCGCCTGCGCGACGGTGGCGTCTGCACATCGTCGAGAGACTATCAGGATCAGGATGCCGGTGCCTTCGAGCCACGACTTCGTCATCATCGGTGCCGGTTCGGCAGGCTCCGTGCTCGCCAATCGGCTTTCGGCCGATCCGGCTAGTCGGGTCCTGCTGATCGAGGCCGGCGGACGGGATCGCAGCGTCTTCATCCATGCGCCCGGCGGCCTGTTGCCGATTATGCATCAGGGGTGGTTCCAGTGGATGCACGTCAGCATTCCGCAGCGCCATGCCGGGGGCCGGCAGATGTTCACGCCGCGCGGCAAGGTCTTGGGCGGCTCCTCCTCGATCAACGGCATGGTCTATGATCGCGGTACGCGGGGGGATTATGACGGCTGGCGGCAGCTCGGCAACGAAGGGTGGAGCTATCGGGACGTACTGCCCTATTTTCGCAAGCTCGAGGATTATCAGCCGAGTGCCGACGATTATCACGGCAAAGGCGGCCCGGTGCATGTCAGCCGCCCTGGCATCCATCACCCCATGGCCGTCGCCTTTGAACAGGCGGCGCGGGCGGCAGGGCTGCCCTATAATGCGGATGTGAACGGTGGAACGCGCGAGGGCGTCGGCCCGGCGGACGTCACCGCCTCCGCCGGCCGCCGTTTCAGCGCCGCACGGGCCTATCTCCACCCCATCCGCAAGCGTCGCAATCTGACCGTCGTGACCGGCGCCCACGTCCGTCGCATCGTCGTCGAGGGGGGGCGTGCGGTGGCGGTGGAATATAGCCACGGCGGCAGGGTGGTACGGGCGGAGGCGGTGCGTGAGGTGATCCTCTCCGCCGGGGCAATCCATTCACCGCACATACTGATGCTATCCGGCATAGGGGAGGCGGCGCAGCTTAAGGCACAGGGCATCGCCGTCATGCGCGATCTGCCAGGCGTCGGGCAAAATTATCGCGATCATGTCGCGGTGACCGTGAAGCAGGAGTCGACGCAGCCGATCTCCATGTGGAATTTCTTCCATCCTTTCGCCGCTGCGCGGGCGGTGGTGGATTTCACCCTGTTCCGCAAAGGGCCGCTGGCGCGCCCGCCGGCGGAAGTTACCGCTTATATGCGGCTGCTTCCCGGATCGGATGCGCCGGACATCAAGATCCATTTTGTCATGGCGCTGTACGAGGCGATGGGCCGAAAGCTCACCAATCGCCACGGCTGGTTCGCGCATATCGACCTGCTGCGACCGGAAAGCGTCGGCGAGATCCGCCTCGTCTCGCCGGATCCGATGACGCCGCCGGCGATCGATCCGAATATCCTCGCCACGCCGGGGGACATGGCGTTGGGTCGGGAAGCGATCCGCGCGGTGCGCCGCATATTCGCGCAAGCCCCGTTCGATTCGATGCGCGGCGTGGAACTGGCGCCCGGTGCGGACCGGCAGGACGATACGGCACTGGATGCCTATCTTCGCGAGACCGCCGTATCGGATATCCACTCGGTCGGCACGTGCCGCATGGGGCATGACCCGCTCGCGGTGGTCGATCCGCGATTGCGTGTGCATGGTATCGACGGGCTCAGGGTGGTCGACGCCTCGGTGATGCCGCGCGTGCCAGGCGGCAATACGAACGTGCCGGTGATGATGGTGGCGGAAAAGGCTTCCGACATGATCCTTGCCTGAAGGTGGCATCAGCCCACGTTCTGCGTAGGGATGGGCATGCCGGGTTGTGCAAACGTCCATAAGTTTTCAGGAAGCCGACAGAAGACTTCGGCGTAATCGGGAGGATCAGGTGGCACGTGGAACCCTGCATAGGCCGCTGCAGGCCGAGGATGTGGCGGCTTGGGACTATGAAACCGACGTCGCGGTCGTCGGTTTCGGCGCGTCCGGCGCATGTGCGGCCTTAGAGGCGGCACGGGCAGGTGCCCGCGTGATGTTGTTCGAGGCTGGGTCCGGCAGCGGCGGCGCCTCCGCCCTGTCCGGCGGTGAGATCTATATCGGCGGCGGCACGGATGTGCAGAAGGCGGCCGGCTTCGACGACGATGTCGATGCGCTCGCGACGTATCTCAAGATGGCTGGCGGCGCGGATGCCGATGTCGCGAAGTGCGATCTCTATGCCCGCAACAGCCTTGCCCACTTCGATTGGCTGAAGGCGCAGGGCGTGCCGTACAAGGGGACGTTCGTGCCCGGCAAAATCATCGAGCCGGCGACCGATGATACGCTTATCTGGTCCGGCAGCGAGGAGGCCTGGCCGTACAGCGCCTCCGCCCGGCCCGCACCGCGTGGCCACGTCATCCAGTTCGAGGGATGGGGCGGCGGGCGCAAGCTGGTCGACATATTGGAGGCGCGCACGCGTGAGGCGGGCGTCGATGTCCACGTCGATGCCAAGGCACAAAGCCTCGTCATGGACGGAGAGCGTGTCGTTGGTCTCGTCGTGCGGATCGACAATCGGGCAGTTCATGTCCGCGCGCGGCGCGGCGTGGTTCTGGCGACCGGCGGCTTCTGCATGAACCCCGACATGCTGCGCCGCTATGCGCCGGGGACGTTGAAGCTGAGCGATCCGATCGGCGAGAACGACAATGGCTCGGGCATCTTGATGGGGATCAGCGCGGGCGGCGATGCGATCCATATGGACGAATTCTTCACGACCTGCCCGTGGATCATGCCGCCCGATTTCGTGAAGGGCATCTTCGTCAACGAGGCGGGCGACCGCTTTATCAACGAGGATTGCTACCACGGCCGCGTCAGCCGCACGATGGTGGACCAGCGCGGTGACAAGGTGTGGCTGCTTGTGGACAATGCGATCTTCAGCCAGCCGCTCGATCTGGCCCGGATCACGATCGCCGCCGTCGGCGATACGTGGGAGGAAGTGGAGCGCGAACTTGGCCTGCCCGAGCAGACGCTCGCCGCCACCGTCAATACCTTCAACCGTTATGCGCAGGCAGGCCACGATCCGGTATTCCATAAGGCAGCGCAATGGCTGAAACCGCTGACGGAGGGGCCCTTTGCAGCGCTGGAGCTCAATTTCCGGGAAAGCTACTTCTCTTTCTTCACGCTTGGCGGCCTTTCCACCTTGCCCAGCGGCCACGTGCTCGATCGTGGTGGCGAACCTGTGGCGGGGCTGTTCGCCGCCGGGCGCGCCACATCGGGCCTGCCGCGTTCGGGCCACGGCTACAGTTCCGGAATGAGCCTGGCCGACTGCACCTTTTTTGGCCGGCAGGCCGGGCGGAGCGCGGCGATCGCCAACGCCTGATCGATCAGGCGGCGGTCTCCAGCCGCCGCCCGCGCGTTTCCGGCAGCAGCATCCACACGACTGGGATCGCCAGCCACGCCACCGCCCCCAAGGCCGTGGCGGCCGGGCCGATCGCGCCCATGCGGGCAGTCAGCGCGCCGAGCAGGATCGGCGCGACCACGACGCCCCAACGCGCTAGCAGATTATGGCACCAGCCGTTGGCTGCGGCGCGCAAATGGGTCGGGAAAAGCTCGGAATTCAGCGTGTACGCCACCACCCATACGCCGATCACGGCCTGCATGCCCAGGAAGGCGCCCGCCACGATCCACCAGCCGTGGGAAGCGTAGCAGAGCATCGTCAGCCCGCCGAGGCCAGCCATGTAGAGGGTGATCGTCCAGCGCCGGCCGATCCGGTCCATCAGCCATCCAGCACCCGCATAGCCGAGAAAGGCGGCAACGAGCCCGCCGGGCGCGATCAGCGCGAGATCGCCCGCCGCCCACTCCCTTTCCTGTACGACATAGAGCGTGAAGAAGAGGGCGGAGACCGAACTGGCGAAGTTCACGATCAACCACAGCAGCGTCATGCCGAGTGCGTTGCGCCGGAGCGCGGGGGCGGTCAATTGGCGCATCTCGTTCAGCGCGGACAGGCGGCGGGCGCCGTCCGCGCAGGCGGTCAGCCACACCGGCGTTTCCCGCAACCACCGCCACAGCAGAGGCAGGGTGAGCAGCGGCATCGCGCCGACGATGAACAGCGTCCGCCAGCCAAGCGGGGTCGCAAGCGCGGGGGCCAGCAGTAGATAGGGCAGCGCGGCGCCGAAGCTGCCGAACGCCCCGAGCAGACCGTTCGCTCGTCCACGCGCCGCAGCCGGCAACGTTTCACTGACGATTACGTAAGCCGTCGCGATCTGGGTGACGAGAAAGATGCGCGTGATGAATTGCACCGCGACATAGCCCGACACGCTCGTCACCAATACCGTCGCGAGCGAACCCAGCGAGAAAGCGGTGGCGCTGAGAAGCATCACCGGCCGCCGGCCGAAGCGATCGCCAAGCCGCACCGTCGCCCAGGCCGCGATCGAGCCCAGCGCGATGACGCCTAGCGCTCGCCCCAGTTCCGGCGGAGCCGCGCCGAATTCGCGACCGAGATAGGGAAGCACCACACTCGTCGCGCTGACGTCAAATCCTTCGAACATCACCACGACGGTCAACAGCGCGACGAGGCCGACATGGCTGCGCGTGATCTGGTTCGCTCGTTCGTCAATCAATGCAGCGTCCCCAGCGACAGGAGGGCATCGCCGAGCGGTCGGCCAGCGGATAGCCTATGCGGTGCGATAGCGATGAAGCCGTGGTCAGTGGATCCCGACCGCCGCCGGCGCGGTATTCATGCGGTATAACGCCTCGCTATGGCGCGCGATCACGCCCCGCATCGCGGCCGCCATGCGCTTGCCATCCCCTTCGGAGGCGAACAGGGCGTCGCCCACGACGCCTACGGCATAGGGCGTCACCGACTGTGGTATGTAAAGGGGAACCGCGACGGAATCGACGGGCGCGTGTTCGCCACGCCGGCACATCGCGAAACCCTGCGCCCGTGTGCGGGCGACACGATCGACGAGGCTCTTCATCAACGCCGGCCCTTTCGGGCCAAGCCCGATCTGTTGCGCCCGCTTCGCAAGCTCGATGATCTCGATATTGGACTTTTGGGCGAGCATCGCGGCAGCGAAGTTGGTGCCCGGCCGCCAGCGATCGTGATCGTAGCGGATCACCTCGGTCGGATAGTCGGGCTTTGCCAGCGAGACGAGCCATGAACCCCGGATCTCCGCCACGCTCTGCACCCAACAGTCATTCTGAAGCGTCAGAAAGACGGTGGCGCCGGTTTCGCGGCGCAAGTCGTTCAACAGATCATGGATGCATTCGCCGCCGAAAAAGCCGCGCTCGATACCGCGAGCGGTGGCGACGAGACGGTAGGATGGCGCATACCGCTTACTTACATGGTTATAACTGAGATAACCGGACGCGGCGAGCGTGCGCAATATCTCGTCCGCGCTGCTGTTGGGGATCTGCAGCGCCTCGCTGATGTCGATCGTGCGCAGGGGCTGGCTCGCATCGGTAAAATATTCGATCACGTCGAGCGCGCGCAGGCAGGACTTGACCGCGTTCCGCTTGCCGCTACGCGCCGCCACGTCAGCATCCGAAGATTTTCGGTAGGGCATGCGATCGGATCCTCTTCCTGCCGTATCGGTCGAACGCCGTTTGCGTATCTGTTCTATCCCTTGCCTCCGCATCCGGCAATGGTCCACACCGATTTCACACTGATTTGGGGGCATGCCGAAGCAAGGCAGATCGCATGATCGACCAAGAGGACACTCTCAGCCTGATCCATCGGATCCTGAAAACGATGCGACTATTTCGGTCGCACCTACCACAAGCTCAACTATCTCGACCGGCAGGTGGTGGTGATCCTGCAGGAGCCGATCAAAAGGGACTTTCAGCTCCTCGACTGGCAGCTCGGCCTGCTCACCGGCGCATCGATAAGTCTCCTCTATACCGCCATGACGATTCCGATCGCGCGATCCGTCGACAGGGGGCTGAACCGGGTGCGGCTGATCGCATCGGTCACCCTACTCTGGAGCGTGCTGACGGCGGCCTGCGGCCTGACGCGGGGTTTCGGCCAGTTCGTCGTGGCGCGGATGGGCGTGGGCATGGCGGAAGCGGGTTTCACGCCCGCCGCGCATTCCCTCCTCTCCGATCTCTATCCCTTGCGCGGGCGGCCGGTCGCGATGGGCATCTTCTCGCTCGGCGTGCCGATCGGGATCATGACGGGGATGGCGGTTGGCGGCGTCGTGGCACAGCATTATGATTGGCGCACCGCCCTGATGGTGGTGGGCCTGCCGGGCGTTCTCGTGGCGCTCGGTTTCGCCCTCGTCGCACGCGAACCGGCACGTGGCGCTTCCGAGGCAGCGGGCGATAGTGGCCTCGCGCTGCCGATCGCGCCAATGCGCTTCGGCGCGGCGATCGGGACACTGTGGCATTGCCGCGCCTATGTCCACGTCGTCATGGGCAGCGCGGCCGCCAGCTTCGCGGCGAGCGGCATTTTCAGCTGGATGCCGCCCCTGCTGATACGCGTGCATGGCATGTCGCTGTCGCAGGTGGGGCTTGGGCTTGGGCTGCTTTCCGGCGTATCCGGGCTGATCGGCATGTGGCTTGGCGGATGGCAGGCGGCTCGGCTGGGCGCACGCGGGTTGCACGCCATGCTGTGGGCGCCGGTGATCGGCCTGACGATCAGCATCCCGATCTTCATCGCCGCCTTCCATGCCGCGAGTGGTAGCGCGACCCTGCTAATCCTGTTCGTGCCGCTGGTGCTGTCGGGGCTATGGACCGCGCCCTCGATCGCGCTGACGCAAAGCCTTGCGCCGCTGGCCGCCCGCGCGACCGCGAGCGCCGTTTACATCGTAACGGCCAATCTGATCGGGGTCGCCATGGGCCCCCTCGTGATCGGCGGCCTGAGCGACGTCCTCACGCGCAACATGGGCGATGCCGGGGCGGCGCTTCGTTGGGCGTTGACCATTGCTGCGCTGACGTTGATCTGGTCGATCACGCACTGGAGCCTCGCGCTGCGTCGATTGATGAAGGATCGAGCAGGCGTGGGCGCCGCATGACCGGCACGTGCCGGTGCAGCATTGCGCAAATGCGTAGAGATATGCCAATGGGGACGCCGTAATCGAAAAGTTGCGCGGTTCGCCGGCCACGATCGATCACGGGCGGATGCAGCCGGTATCATATCTTCAAGGGCAAGGATCATCGTGGCCGAGACTACGGACATCGTCATCATCGGAGCAGGTTTCTCCGGCCTCTACGCCATCCACCGGCTCGGCCGCGAGCATGACGTGATATGCCTGGAGGCGGGCGAAGGCGTCGGCGGCACTTGGTACTGGAACCGCTATCCGGGCGCGCGGGTCGATATCGAAAGCGTCGAATATTCCTATGGCTTTGATGAGGCGTTGCAGCAGGAGTGGACCTGGCCGGAGTTCTTCTCCGCCCAGCCGGATCTGGAGCGCTATGCCAATCATGTGGCGGATCGTTTCGATCTGCGGCGGCGGATCCGCTTTTCCACCACCGTCACGCAGATGACCTTCGATGCCTCCACCGATCGGTGGCACGTTCATACCGCGCGCGGGGATCATATCGTCTGCCGCCATGTCGTCGCGGCGACGGGTGCTTTGTCCGCCCCCAATACGCCCCCTTGGCCCGATCGCGACAAATTTCGCGGCGAGATCTACCACACCACCGAATGGCCGCGCGAGGGGATCGACTTCACGGGCAAGCGCGTCGGCCAGATCGGTACCGGATCGACCGGCATTCAGGCCGCGCCGATCATCGCCGCCCAGGCCGGCCATCTCACCATATTCCAGCGGACGCCCGCCTTCAGCATGCCCTCCGGCAACCGCCCCATGGAGCAGGAGCATGAGCGCGATTGGAAAGCGAACTACGCCGATCGCCGTAAACAGATGCTCACGATGTACGGCGCCTCGCTGATGACGCGACCCGAACGGTCGATCCACGATTGCACGCCGGAGGAGCGACACGAGACGCTGGAGAAGGCGTGGAATTCAAAAAGCGCGTTCAAGCTGATGCTGGCATTCAACGACATCATGATCGACAGGGCCGCGAACGATCTCGTCGCCGAATTCGCGCGTGAGAAGATTCGCAGCATCGTGAAGGATCCGCAGGTCGCGGAGACGCTGTGCCCGAAGACATACCCTATCGGGGGCAAGCGGCTATGCATCGATAACGGCTATTACGACATGTACAACCGCGACAATGTGACGCTGGTGGACGTCGCGGCGGCGCCGATCGTGGCGTTCACCGAAAACGGCCTGCGCACGACGGACGCGGAATATCCGCTCGACATCATTATCACCGCGACGGGCTTCGATGCGGTCACCGGCGCGCTGGCACGCATCCGGATCGAGGGGGTCGACGGCATCGTCATGGCCGACAAATGGGCGGACGGGCCGACGACCTATCTCGGCGTGATGACGGCCGGCTTCCCCAACCTCTTCATGGTGCACGGGCCGCAAACGCCCGCCGCGCAGGCGCAGATGATTACCACCGGCGAATGGCAGGTGAACTATATCGCCAACATCATCGAGGGGCTGGAGCGCGATGGCCTGACCCGCATCGATACTACCCCGACGGCCGAGCAGTCCTGGGCGGCGGAAGTGGATGCGGTCTCGCAATACACCGTCCACCGTTTCGCCGACTCCTGGTACAACGCCCGGAATATCGAGGGAAAGAAGGGGGGCTTCATGATCTATGTCGGCGGCTTCCCGCGCTTCGCCGAACTCTGCGAAGCCGCCGTGGAGCAGGACTATGCGGGCTTCGTCCGCGCCTGAGCGGCTTGGGGACGAGGCGGCGCTGTCCCGCCTCGTCGATCTCTATGCCCGCGCCGTGGATCGTGGCGACATGGCTTTGCTCGCCTCGCTGTTCACGCCGGACGCGACCCTTGATTTTGGTGCGATGTTTTCCGGCGGTCGCGACGATTTCGTCGCGATGATCGGCGCGAGCATGGCCGGCATGCGCACGCATCATTTCATGGGCAACCGACTCTATGCGGTGAACGGCGACGAAGGCGAGGGCGAAATCTATTCGATCAATACCCATGTCCTTGGCACCAAGGATGGCGGGCGGGATTATATCGGCGCGGGCCGGTATCTCGATCGGTATCGCCGTACGCCGGGCGGCTGGCGTTTCGCCCACCGTACCCGCGTGATCGATTGGACGAACGCAGGCTTGCCGGGCGCGGGCATGATCGTCGGCGGGAAGGGCGGTGACGATCCATCCGCCTCCAGTTTTCCCTTGCTGGCCGCGCTCCTTGGCGCATCGGCTGTAACCGAAAACGCTCGCTAGGCCAGCGGTTCGCCGCGGCGGACGGCGTCGATCGCCGCATCCCCGAAGATATGACGTGCGAGCGGGGTGACATCGGGGTTGCGCCGCAATTCGTGCCCGCCGTCGATCGCGAAGCTTTGCCCCGTCATCCACCCCGATTCCGGTCCGGCTAGGAAGCGTACGCCGCGCGCGATATCCTCCGGCACGCCGGCCCGGCCGAGTGGCATCTGCTCGATGAAGGGACCGATGACGTCATCCGTCTCGAACATTGTATCGGTGGCATTGGTGCGGGTCATGCCCGGGCGTACGGCGTTGACCCGCACGTTGGCGGATGCCAGTTCGTCCGCTGCGGTGCGGACGAACTGCTCGACGGCGCCCTTCGCCGCGCAATAGGCCCCCAGCCACGGAAACGGCATGATTGCAGCGGTGGAGGAGATGCAGACGATCGACCCGCCCGACCGCATCAGCGGCACGCCGTAGCGGACCACGAGGAAGCAGCTGATCACGTTGAGATCCAGCTGTTCGCGGAAGCTTTCCGCCGTGTGCATCAGGATCGGCATGAAGCCGCCGCCGCCGACGGTGGGCACCAGAATGTCGAGCCCGCCCTGCAGGTCCGCCGCTCGTGAGAGGCCGTCCTGCACATGTGGGGCGGAAAGAGCGTCGCCGGCGAAGGTGCCGATCAGGGCATCGGGCACATCGGCTAGGATCGCCGCGCGCGCCTGATCCAGCGTATCCTGATTGCGCCCCATCAGCATTACGGCGGCGCCATCCTCCGCGAGCAGGCGCGCGGAGGCGCTGCCGATCCCGCCGCCGCCGCCGGTGATGAAGGCGGTCTTCCCGGCCAGCAATTTCGTCACGCCTGTTCTCCCCAATTCCAAAGCGTGACGATCCACGCGAAAATTGGCTACCAAAGTAGTACGACACTTTCTTGCGTAGAAAATACCAGAAATTGTTGCGTGTGATATGTTATGAGCGCGCGCACCGACAGCATCATCGCGTGATGTGGTGCATGCCGCCTGTCTGCCGGACGCGGTATCTCGATCTAACGCAGGAGGAAGCCGTGTCGAATCGTCGTCCCGGGGGCATCGCCGAAAAAGCCCGCGCACTGGGACTGGAGATCGACGATCCGCTGGTGGTCGAGGATGTGGACGCGCACCCCTGGAGCGAGGAGGCGGATCTCGTGGTGGTGGGGCTTGGCGGCGCGGGCGTCGCGGCCGCGCTCGAGGCGGTCGAACGGGGCGTCAGCGTGATCGCGGTGGATCGGTACGAGGGCGGCGGCTCCACCTCGGCCAATGGCGGCATCTTCTATGCCGGCGGCGGCACCGCTATCCAGAAGGAAGCCGGCGAGGAGGATACGCCGGAGGAGATGTACAAATATCTCAAGATCGAGGCGGGCGATGTCGTATCCGATGCGACGCTGCGTCGCTTCGTCGATGAAAGCGTGGAGACGGTCGACTGGATCATGGCCCATGGCGGACCGTTTAGCGGCACGGCATGGCGGAAGAAGGCATCCTACCCTCCGCTCGACTATTTTCTCTACCATCCCGACAATACGCTGGTCGGCGATTATGCGCGCCGGGCCAAACCGGCGGCGCGCGGGCATCGTGCCTTCGTACGCAACGGCAAGAAGGCGTGGGGGCTAGGCTTCGCCATCTACGAGCCGCTGCGACAGGCCGCGCTGCGGCTGGGTCTGCGCTTTCACCGCCATACCGAGGCACGTCAGCTGGCGATGGACCCCACTGGCCGTGTAATCGGCGTACGGGTGCTTTCTATTCCGTCGGATAGTCGCGCGGCGCGCCTCTTTTCCAAATATATCGCGAAGGCGGATCGCTATCTGGCGATGCTGCCGCCGGCGCTGCCCTTTGCCGCGATCACGATCGGCATCGGCAATCGCTATTTGCGCAAGGCGATGGCGATCGAGGCGCATGGCCGTACCGAGCGATGGATCCGCGCGCGGCAAGGCGTGCTGCTGAGCGCGGGCGGGTATATCATGAACCCCAGGATGGTGGCCGAACATGCGCCGGATTATCGCGACGGCATGCCCAACGGCACGCTGGGCGATCAGGGCGCGGGCATCTATCTTGGCCTTTCCGCCGGCGGATCGACCGCGCTGATGAGCAAGATCAGCGCCTGGCGCTTCATCAACCCGCCAAAGGCATGGGCGGACGCGATCGTAGTGAATGCGCGCGGCGAGCGCTTCGTCGACGAAACCGTCTATGGCGCGACGCTGGGCGAGCATATCGGCGACCGGCAGGGGGGGCGTGCGTGGATCGTCTACGATGCGAAGGCGCGCAAGGCGGCGTTCGCCCAGGCACGAGACCCGATCCTCGTACCGTTCCAGCGCGATGTGACGCGGCTGAACCTGCTGTTCAATTACCGGAAAGCGCCTACCATTGATGCGCTTTCGGCCAAGATGGGTTTCGATCCCGCGATCCTGGCCAGTACGATTGCCGATTATAACCGCGCCGCGCGCGGGGATGTGCCGGACATGTTCGGCAAAGGCCCCGAGGATATGCAGCCGATCGTCCAGGGTCCGTTCTACGCCATGGACATTTCCGTCGCGAGCCGGTTTCTTCCCTTGCCCGTGATCAGCTTCGGCGGTTTGCGGGTGGAGGAGGAAACCGGTCTCGTTCTCGATGACGAGCGCAGGGTTATTCCGGGCCTGTATGCGGCGGGGCGATGTGCCGTGGGCATCGCCTCCCAAACCTATGTCAGCGGCCTTTCCTACGCGGATTGCGTGTTTTCCGGCCGGCGGGCCGCCCGGCACGTCGCCGGGGCGAACGTGTAGGCCGGCGGGGATAAGCGCCCCCGCTCAGTTGCGGGCCGTCGCGACCTCGGGCGCCAGTCGGTTGATGACCGAATAGTTCACGGCGCTCCACCATTCCGATCCCTCGCCGGCCAGCGCATCCTCCGAGCCCTGGATCGCGGCATGATCGGGATGGACGAGATAATCCTCAACATCGTTCATGCAGGCGAACGACAGGATCGACACCGCATCGATCTTGGACCCTTCCGGATCGGCCTGTGTGGAGCCGATGTTGTGCAACTGGGCATAGCGGCGGACGCATTCCCGGGTCGCCCCCTGCGCCAGCACGACATCCAAATGCTCGCCGAGCAGCCGCTGCTGGAACGCCTCGCGCGTCAGCTCTGGCCGGCGCATGTGGATCTTGACCAGGCTGATCGGGTCGCGATGCCGTTCGCTGGGGATCAATATATGCTCGCGGGTGATCTCGCGCGTCACCATGCGGAACGCGGTCTGCTCGTCGGCGATGATCCGCTTGGTGAACTTCTCCTGGCCGAGCGTCGCCTCGATATCCTCCTCCTCGGCGTAGGCGATATAGGCGAGGCCATCCCAGCGCGGCCGCCTGAATTCCGGCACGCGTTTCCACGGATCGGAGGGGAGGCGGCCGCCCTCGTCGACCATCGCGCGATAGGGCGGAGGAAAAGCCGAGGAAGGACCAGACGATATCCGGTGCACCTGATCGTATCGCAGCACCTTGGCGGATGAGCTGCCCGGCTCGTCCCAGGCGAACTTGGGGCCGTGCACCTTGCGCCAATATTCGTCCCAATGCTCGAAGGCGATATTAGGATCGCCCTCCAGCGCAAGCGCGCCCGCGCGCCAGTTCGGAAAATGCACTTCGTGCCCGTGGCGGCTTTTGGCCGATCCGCTGTCCTGCGGGCGTTCGCCGCGCGGCGTATCATCGACGCGGCTGACGAAGGTTGGGGTCACGATCAGCGGCTTGCCAGTCGGCGGATGCGTCGCACCCAACGGAGGCCGGTGCTGATTGTCGGCGCGGTCGAAATCGGTCATCTCTTACGCCTCACGGGATCAGTCGGTTGGCACGCAGCCGCTCGAAGAGGGCGAAGAAAGCATCGTCGGTCGGCTGATATCCGGTAAACCCCAGCCGCCGGCTCTTGCTCATGTCGGTCACCACCTCGATCGGCCGGCCGAGGTCGGCATCGGTGTGCCAGGGGGAGGCCAGACGGTCGAGATCCGGCTCCGCCAGCCCCTCGCGCGTCGCGATCTCGCGCCACAGTCTGGCATCCCCCGCCATCTGTTGCTCCAGTGGCCGGATCGTGCCGTCGAACGGTACGGTCTTCACGCCGAACCACTTGGCGATGCGGCCCCACATCCACTGCCAGCGAAAGATGTCGCCGTTGACGACGTTGAACGCCTCGTCGTGCGCCGCGTCCGTCTCCGCCGCCCATAGCAGATGGCGGGCAAGCTGGCCCGCGTCGGTCATGTCGGTCAGGCCGGACCATTGCGCGGCCGATCCGGGGAAGGCGAACGGCCGCCCCGTCTCCCGGCACAGCGTCGCATAGACGGCGAGCGTGGTGCCCATGTTCATCGCATTGCCGACCGCGAGGCCGATCACCGTATGCGGGCGATGCACGCTCCAGCTGAAACCATCGCGTGCGGCGGCGGCGAACAGTTCATCCTCCTGCGCATAATAGAAATTCTCGACGTCGAGCCGGCCCTGCTCCTCGCGGAACGGCGTCTGCGGTAGCGTGCCTTTGCCATAGGCCTCGAACGGCCCGAGATAATGTTTGAGGCCGGTCACCAGCGCGACATGCCGGGGGCCGGCGGGCTTGGGCAGGCCGGCGAGAAGGTTGCGCACCATGGCCGCGTTGACGCGGATGTTCTCCGCCTCGCTCGCCTGCCGCAGCCATGTCGTGATGAACACCGCGTCGGGGTTCAGCCCGCGCAGTGCCTCTGCGGTGGCTGCGGCGTCCTGCAGATCCGCCGCGACCGGCGTCACGCCGTCCTGCGCGGCGGGACGGCGGGCAAGACCGTGCACGTCCCATCCCTGCCGCACGAGCAGGTCCGCCGTCGCGCCGCCGACGATACCGCTTGCGCCTACTACCAATGCCGTCTTGGTCATGCCTGCCTCCTTGTCGCCGCATCAGCTAGGCATGGAGGCGCGGTGCTTCCAGACGGCACCATATCCGCCCCCAGGCACCGAAAGGTAACCATATGCGACCAGGCACGCCCGACGAGGAATGGCGGGAGGATTGCGCGCCGCGCCGCGTGCTGGAGCTATTCGCGACCAAATGGACCAGCATGGTGCTCCACACCCTGCACGCCCGCCATGGCGGGGTCGCGCGCACCGGGGTGCTCCAGCGAAGCCTGCCGGGTATCTCGAAAAAGATGCTGACGCAGACCGTACGCGACATGGAGGCGAGCGGCCTGCTCGACCGGCACGTGGAAAGCGCCATGCCCCCCATCGTCGAATATCGGCTCACCGATCTGGGCCGACGATTCTTGGAGCCGGTGGAATTGCTCTACGGCTGGGGGCGGGACAACGCCGATGCGCTCGACCGCCTGATCCCCCGCCCAAGCGCCCGACGCACCTAGAGGGGGCGGTGTGCCTCGAGGCCGGGTCCGACCTCCACCGGATCGGAGCCGAAGCGGTTCGGCCCGCGCGTCCCGCCCATCACCATGAAGACGAACAGGATCAGCCCGCCGAGGAACGGAAGCAGGACGAGCAGCATCCACCAGCCCGAACGGTCCGTATCATGCAGCCGGCGCACCCCCACCGCGATCGAGGGGATCAGCATCGCCAGCGCGAACAGCCCGGACAGCCAGCCCATGCTGTGATCGGTCATGTACGAAAAGCCATAGGCATCGGCCGGCATCGACATGGTGGTGACGGTGGTGCCGATGCCCAGCATCGTCTCCACGATCGCCAGCAGGATGCTCACGATGACGACGAACAGGAAGAACATCCAATATTCGCGCGGCCTGGCGCGGCCGGTGAATACCGCGTAGCGTTTCAGCGGCAGCAGCATCCAATCCATCGCGCTATCTCCCCATCCATCGATACGCGGGCATAACGAGCGAACGTCATCCACGTTTCCGGCCGAACGCGGCGCCCGCCGCCCAGCCGAGCAGCACCGACAGCGCGACCGCGCCCAGTCCGTAGGCCAGCGCATGGTCCTGCGCGTAGCCGGCGACGAGCCGCTCGAAGCCGCGCCGCTCCACCACAACGTCGCGCACCTGCGCGGCGATCACGCGGCCATCCTGCACGAGAAAGGTCTCCGCGGTATATGTACCCACCGGCACGCGGGCCGGCAGCCGCATCCGCGCGCGATACAGCACGCCCTGTCGCACCCGCACACGCCCCGGCTCCTCGACGTACAGGCCCATCTTGCGCTTCAAGCCGACCAGCCCCGCCTCGAACCTGCGCTGCGCCTCCGGCGTGGCGCTGCTGGCGGGGGAGAGCTGAATGTTGTCGACGCCGAATTCGTAGATCGCGGCCGTCCGCTGATCGACGATGCGGGAAAGCGGCGCGGACGAGGCGACCGCGTAGAAGGAGGGGACCGAGCGGAAGCGCCCGCTATCGGCGTTGAGCCAGATGCCCGCCACCTTCTGCTTCTCGCGCAGCAGCATCGATTCGGCGGGGCCTTTCAGCACCACCACCACATCCGCCGGATGTGCGGGCGTCCGCCCACCCGGATAGACGATCGCGCCGAACAGCAGCAGTTCCGCGCCGGTGAAGCTATAGACGATGTCGACGCGATCCTGCGACACATCCGGCACCAGTTGAGGCTTGGCCGCGCCGCCCAGCAGCAGCGCGGCCAGCGGCAGCAGCATCCGCCTCACAGCGGCTGCACCGTATAGATGTCGTCGGGCCGCCAGCCGAGACCGAGCGCCATCCGCACCGCCACCGCCAGCACGATGAGGGCGAGCGCGAGGCGCAGCCACTCCGGACGTACTCTTTGCGCGAAACGCGCGCCCACCTGTGCGCCGGTCACGCTGCCGATCAGCAGCAGCCCCGCCAGCACGATATCCACCGCTTTCGTAGTCGTCGCGTGGATCAGGGTGGTGGCGGCCGTCACGAACAGGGTCTGGAACAGAGAGGTGCCGACCACCACCCGCGTCGACATGCCGAGGAGGTAGATCATCGCCGGCACCAGCAGGAAGCCGCCGCCGACCCCCAGCAGCACGGTGAGAACCCCCGCGACGAAACCCAGCAGCAGCGGGGCCAGGGGCGATACGTACAGGCCGGAGCGATAGAAGCGCCAGCGCAGCGGTAGCGCCGTTATCAGCGGATGGTGCCGGCGCGCGGCCGCCGGGGGGGCGGCCCGGCCGCGCATCACCGCGATGCTCTGCACCGCCTCCTTTGTCATCAAAGTGCCGATCGAGCCGAGCAGCACGACATAGAGGATCGCGACCACCGTATCGATCTGGCCGGTCCGTTGCAGCCAGCGGAACACATAGCCGCCCGCGACCGATCCGATTGCGCCGCCTGCCGCCAGCACCGCCCCCATGTGAAAGTCGACGCCCTGCCGCCTGCGATGCGCGAGCACGCCCGAGACGCTCGCCCCGGTGATCTGGGTGGACGATGAGGCGACGGCCACGGCGGGCGGGATACCGTAGAAGATCAGCAGCGGCGTGGTGAGGAAGCCGCCGCCCACCCCGAACATGCCCGAGAGAATGCCGACGATGCCGCCAAGCCCCACGATCACCAGAACGTTCACCGAAAGGCCGGCGATGGGCAGGTAGAGGTCCATGCGCCTCGGCTAGACCATTTCGCGCCCGCCGTCAGCGGCGCGATCAGAAATCGGCGGCGAGTGTCACGGCGAGACCCAATCCGGGGCGGGCATCCCCCGCCACGCGCACCCGCCATTCGGCGGCGGCGGTCATGGCGGTGCGGCCGACCGGCAGCGAGAATGCGGCGCGCGGGCCGACATCCAGCCGGGCGACGCGGGGTTGCGCCGCACCCCACGCGCCGCCGCCCACCGTTAGCGCGCGGCCGCCCCCAAGCTCGCGTCGCGCGCCGAGACGGAGCGCACCGTCCGCGAAGAGATCGCGCCGTCGCGCACCGACGACGCCGGCCTGCGCATAGCCGTCCGCCACCAGCCCACCGCCCAGCGGTTTCCAGAAACCGCCCGCGGCATAGGCGCTCCAGCCATCGCGCCCCTCGCCGCCGAGATCGATCCGCCGCTCCACCGAAATCCGCAAAGGCCGGCCGGGCAGGGGATGGACATCCATCCCCGCCGCCGCCTCCGCGCCACGTGCGCGCTCCAGGGGGGTGGAGAGCCGGGCGGCCAGCGCCAC
>CAJYJW010000162.1 GCA_913775025.1 uncultured Sphingomonas sp.
TGTCACGCGGCTCTCCCTGTCCGTCTGACAGACGCGGGAAGAGCGGCGTGACATCATTGATGGCGGTCTTACCTGGCGATCGAGAGCAGCAACGCAACGCCATCCTCCGGGCATATTGAGATGGCGGCGGTGGGCATTTAATAGCTGCGATTTATGCCGCGGTTTCAGGCGCGTATGGCTCAGGCGGCTTCTTCATCCAGCGCATAGCCAGCTGACCGCACGGTGCGGATGATATCGGATCGGCCGCCCTCGTTGATCGCCTTGCGGAGGCGCCGAATATGCACGTCCACCGTCCGCGGCTCGATATCGGCCTCGCGCCCCCAGACGCTGTCTAGCAGCCGCTCCCGCGAGAAAACGCGACCGGGATGTTCGAGGAAATGGCGCAGCAGGCGGAATTCGGTCGGCCCGAGCGGCACGGTGTCGCCCGCGCGCTTTACGCGATGCGCTACCGTGTCCATCTCAATATCTGCATAGGCCAGCCGCTCGCCGGCCAGCGCGGGGCGGACGCGGCGCAGCACGGCCGAAACGCGCGCCACCAGCTCGCGCGGGGAGAATGGCTTGGTGACGTAATCGTCGGCCCCCGTTTCCAGCCCACGGATGCGATCCTCCTCCTCGCCGCGCGCCGTCAGCATGATGATCGGCACGTTGGCGGTATCCGGCAGGCGGCGCAGGCGGCGGCACACCTCGATGCCGGATATGTCGCCCTCGATCATCCAATCGAGCAGCACGAGATCGTGCGGCTGTTCGCGCGCGAGGATCAGCGCCTCCTCGCCGTCGGCGGTATGTTCGACGATGAAGTCCTCTCGCTCGAAATTCCAGACGAGCAGTTCGGCGAGGGCGGTGTCGTCCTCAACCAGCAACAGGCGGGCACGCGCCATCAAATCTCTCCGCTCAGGCTGTCCAAGCCACGCGACCGCTCACCCATCCGCTGCCCGGTGGCGGCGAAATAGATCATCTCGGCGATGTTCGTCGCATGATCGCCGATCCGCTCCAGATTCTTGGCGATGAACAGCAGATGCGTGGCGGCGGTGATGGTATGGGGGTTTTCCATCATGTGGGTCAGCAGCGCGCGGAACAGGCTGTTGTAGAAGTCGTCCACCTGCTTGTCGCTCTCGCATACGCGGAGCGCCGCATCCGCATCGCGCGCGGCGTAGGCATCCAACACGGCGCGCACCATGTCAGATACGGCGCGCGACATGGCGGGCAGGATCGACAGCGGCTCGATGCCCTTGACGCCTTCCAGCACGGCCACGCGCTTGGCGATATTCTTGGCGTAGTCGCCGATCCGCTCGATCACGCCGGATATTTTAAGTGCGGCGAGCACTTCGCGCAGATCGTCGGCCATCGGCGCGCGCAGGGCGAGCAGGCGCAGTGCCTGCCGCTCGATCTCCGCCTCGATCACGTCGATCCGCCGGTCATTCTCCACGATGGCGGCGGCGGCGTCGAGATCGCGCCGCACCAGTGCCTGCATCGCGCCCGATATGGCGGCCTCGGCCTGGCCGCCCATCTCGGCCACCAGCCCGCGCAGCTGGCCGAGGTCGTCGTCGAAAGCCTTGACGGTATGTCCGGTCGTCGTTGCCATCGTCTGTTCCTTTCTGGCTACGTTCGACGGGCGGCCGCGCATAGGCCGCCGGCGATCGCGCCGCGCCTCAGCCGTAGCGGCCGGTGATGTAATCCTTGGTCCGCGTTTCGCGGGGATTGGTGAAGATGTCGGACGTGTCGCCATATTCGACGAGCGTGCCGAGGTGAAAAAAGGCGGTCCGCTGGCTCACGCGCGCGGCCTGCTGCATGTTGTGCGTCACGATCACGATGGCGTAGCGGCCGCGCAGTTCGTGAATCAGCTCCTCGATACGCGCGGTAGCGATCGGGTCGAGCGCGCTGCACGGCTCGTCCATCAGGATCACCTCTGGATCGACCGCAATGGCGCGCGCGATGCAGAGCCGCTGCTGCTGCCCGCCCGAAAGCGCGGTGCCGCTGTCGCTCAGCCGGTCCTTCACCTCGTCCCACAGGCCCGCACGGCGCAGCGACTGCTCGACGATGCGGTCCATGTCGGCCTTGCCGCCGGCCAAGCCGTGGATACGCGGGCCGTAGGCGACATTCTCGTAGATCGACTTGGGGAAGGGGTTCGGCTTCTGGAAGACCATGCCGACGCGGGCGCGCAGTTGCACCACATCCATCGACTTGTCGTAGATGTCCTCCCCGTCGAGCGTAATCTCGCCCTCGACGCGCGCGGAGGATACGGTGTCGTTCATCCGGTTGAGCGTGCGCAGGAAGGTGGATTTGCCGCAGCCGGACGGGCCGATGAAGGCGGTGACATTCTCCTGCGTCACATCGATCGAGACGTTCCGGATCGCCTGCTTGCTGCCGTAGAAGACGTTCACGTCACGCGCCGTCATCTTCAGCGTCTCGGCGGGCGCCGTGCTCTGGTTGGCGGCGATGTCGTTGAGGGTAGACGTATTCATCACCAGCGTCTTTCGAAGCGATTGCGGAGATAGATGGCGATGCCGTTCATCAGCATCAGGAAGACGAGCAGCACGATGATCGCCGCTGACGTCTTCTCGACGAACCCGCGGCTCACCTCGTCGGACCAGAGGAAGATCTGGACCGGCAGCACGGTCGCGGGTTCGGTGATGCCGCCCGGGGGGGTGGCGATGAAGGCGCGCATGCCGATCATCAGCAGCGGCGCGGTTTCGCCCAATGCACGGGCCATGCCGATGATCGTGCCAGTGAGGATGCCGGGCAGCGCCAGCGGCAGCACGTGATGGAACACCACCTGCACGCGGGATGCCCCGATGCCGAGCGCCGCGTCGCGGATCGACGGTGGCACCGATTTGATCGCATTGCGCCCCGCGATCACGATGACGGGCATCGTCATCAGCGCCAGCGTCAGCCCGCCAACGATCGGGGCGGAGCGCGGCATGTCCATGAAGTTCAGGAACACCGCGAGGCCGAGCAGGCCGAAGATGATCGAGGGCACCGCCGCCAGATTGTTGATCGAGACCTCGATCAGGTCGGTCCAGCGGTTACGCGGCGCATATTCCTCCAGGTATAGGGCGGACAGCACGCCGATCGGAAAGGCAAGCAGGATGGTGACCGCCATCGTCAACAGCGATCCCTTGAGCGCGCCCCAGATGCCGACGAGGGTCGGATCGGTGGAATCGGCGCTGGTCAGGAAGGCAAGATTGAGGCCGGTCTTCGTGGCGCCGGCCCTGTTCAGCCGGGCATAGGCCGCTTCGTCTTCGGGCGAAGCCTTGCCCTTCGCGGCGAGGTCGATGCCGGTCGCGGCGGGTACCCACACTTCCGCCTTGCGGGTCAGGATCGTGGGATCGGCGGCGATCGCATCGCGCACCCGCAGCCACCCGCCGTCGGAGAGCAGGCGTGCGCCGCCCGCGCCGAAGGCCACATCGGCGGCGGCAGCTGTGGCTCCTTCGATATCCGCGGTGTTCAGCGCGGCTTGGCCCGCCGGCGTCGCCAGCGTCGCGGGATCCAGCATGATGCTGGAGGCGGCGAAATCGATCGGCAGGCGCAATTCGGTCTGGGTAAAGCCGCGCAAGCCGTTGCCCAGCATCGTCAGGAGCAGGAAGAGGAGGAAACCAGCCGACAGCAGCACCGATCCCAGCCCAAGCAGGCGAAAGCGACGCTCGGCGGCATAGCGGCGACGAATGCCGGCCTGCATCCGTGCGCCCTTCCATTCGGTCGGGCGGGCGGCGGGGGCGGGGGGTTCCACGCCGGTCGCGGGCACGCCCGCCACGAGGGGGCTATTCATAGGCTTCCCGATATTTCTTCACGACGCGCAGGGCGACGATGTTGAGCGCCAGCGTGACGAGGAACAGCACGAGTCCGAGTGCGAAGGCGGCAAGCGTCTTGGCGCTGTCGAACTCCTGATCGCCCGTCAGCAACTGCACGATCTGCGTCGTCACCGTGGTCACGCTGGCAAAGGGGTTGAGCGTGAGGTTCGCGGCAAGCCCGGCGGCCATCACCACGATCATCGTTTCGCCGATCGCGCGCGACACCGCCAGCAGCACCCCGCCGACCACGCCGGGGAGGGCGGCGGGCACCAACACCTTGCGGATCGTCTCGGACGTGGTGGCGCCCATCGCCAGCGATCCGTCGCGCATCGATTGCGGCACGGCGGCGATGCTGTCGTCCGCCATGGAGGAAACGAACGGGATAATCATCACACCCATGACGAGACCGGCGGCGAGCGCGCTTTCCGAGGAGGCGCTGGATATGCCGATCGAGACGGCGAACTGGCGCAGCGCCGGTGCGATCGTAAGCGCCGCGAAATAGCCGTACACCACGGTCGGCACGCCGGCGAGTATCTCCAGGATCGGCTTCATCCACTTGCGGGTGGAGGGCTTGGCATATTGGGTCAGGTAGATCGCGCTCATCAGGCCAAGCGGGATGGCGACCGCCATCGCAATGATCGCGCCGATGAAGATGGTACCCCAGAACAGGGGCACCGCGCCGAACGCGCCAGAACTACCCACCTGATCGGCGCGGATCGCCGTCTGCGGGCTCCAGCTGGTGCCGAACAGGAACTCGATGGGCGAGACCTTGGCGAAGAAGCGCAGCGATTCGAACAATAGCGAGGCGACGATGCCGAGCGTCGTCAGGATCGCGATCAGCGAGGCGACCAGCAGTGCGCCCATCACCACCCGCTCCACCCGTGTGCGAGCGCGGAAATCGGGGGTCAGGCGGGTGAAGGCATAAGCCCCGCCGGCCAGCGCCAGCAGCACCGCCGCCAGCGTGCCGATGATGGCATAGTGCATCGATGCGGCCTGATAGGCCGGCAGCAGGGCATTGGAGATCGGGTTGAACGCGGCGGCGACGGTGCCTTCCGCCAGCCCCCGAACCTCGCTTAGGATCGCGCTGCGCTCCATACCCGGCATCGGCAGGCTGGCGGCGGCGGGGCTGTCGAGCGCGGCGCCCATCACGAGGCCGGGTTCGATGCTGCCCCATATCGCCAGAAAGATCAGCGCGGGCACGATCGCCCAGAGCGCGACGTACCAGCCATGATAATTGGGCCGCGAATGCGCGCGGGCGCTGCCCGCCGACGCGAAACGCGCCGCGCGGGCCCGCGCCGTGCCCCAGGCGACAAGCCCCAGGCCAAGGACGAGAAAGAGCAGGGCAAAACCCGACATGATTCGCTTATTCCGCCTGCGCCGGATCGAACGGAGTCAGCTTGTTCGCGATATCCAGGTTCTTCGCGCGGACATCATCCGGCGCGGCGATCAGGCCACGGCGCTTCAGGTAGCCGTCCGGGTTCCATGCACTCGCATATTCGGCGACAAACTGCTTGAGGCCGGGGATCGCGTTCAGATGTGCGCCCTTCACGTAGATATAGAGCGGGCGGGCGCCCGGATATTCGTAGCTGGCGATCGTCTCGTAGGTAGGCACCACGCCGTTCACCGCGATACCGCGCAGCTTGTCGGCATTCTCCTCGAGGAAGCTGTAGCCGAAAATGCCGACCGCATCGGGGCTGGCGACCAGCTTCTGCACGATCAGATTGTCGTTCTCCCCCGATTCGACATAGGCGCCGTCCTCGCGCACCTTGGTGCAGATCCCCTTATGCTTGTCGCTGTCGCTCTTCTTCAGCGCCACCATTGCCGGGTCGGCATTGCAACCCTTATCGAGGATAAGCTCGGCGAAGGCATCCCGCGTGCCGCTCGTCGGCGGCGGGCCAAGCACCTTGATCGCAGTGGCGGGGAGGGCGGGGTTCACGTCCTTCCACGTCTTGGCGGTCTGCGGCTTGCCATAGGGCTCGGCGGCGAGCGCCTTGTAGATGTCCTGCGGGGTCAGCTTCATCGGCTCGCCCGCCTTGCTTTCGGCCATGGCGATACCGTCGATGCCGATCTGTAACTCGACGATCTGTGTCACGCCATGCTTGGCGCAATCCTCGACCTCGGATTTCTTGATCCGGCGCGAGGCGTTTTCGATGTCCGGAAATTGCGCGCCGACGCCGGCGCAGAACAGCTTCATACCCGCGCCCGTGCCGGTGGATTCGACGATCGGCGCCTTGAAGGTCGGGTTCTTGCGGGCGAACTGCTCAGCCACCGCGGTCGTGAAGGGATAGACGGTGGAGGAGCCGACCGCGCGGATCTGATCGCGCGATGCGCCACCGGCCTCGCCGCCGCCGTTCTTTTGGCAACCCGCCAGCGCCAGCACCGCGATACCCGCCATCAGAATAGTCTTCTTCACGCCAAAGCCTCCGTTGCGTCAGCGATCAGCCGCGCTCGTCGCCGCCTATCGCCACTCTCGACGTGTCCTGTGTGACGTTTGCGTGACTCTTTGATGACAGCGCACCCGCCCCGTGCGGAAACAGGACAGAAACGTTCGTACCACGGCCGACCACGCTGCTGATTTCCAGTCGGGCCCGGTGCCGTTCGGCGATATGCTTGACGATCGCCAGGCCAAGGCCGGTCCCGCCCACCGCGCGGCTGCGCCCCGGATCGACCCGGTAGAAGCGTTCGGTGAGGCGGGGGATATGTTCGCGCGCGATACCGGAGCCTTCGTCCGCCACGCTCAACCGCACCCCCGCCGTCTCTTCCGCCAACGTCACGCACACGGGGCCGCCCGCTCGCCCGTACTTAAGCGCATTGCCGATCAGGTTATGCAGCAGTTGGGAGAGCTGCACACGATCCCCCGTAACCGTCGGCACCGTTTCGGCCGATACCAGGATACGATCCCGCGCCAGCGCCTGTGCGCCGGTAATGGCATCGCGGACCTCGCCGACGAGCAGGTTCAGCGCGATGGCATCCTGCGGGGCGCTATATTGCTCCGCCTCGATACGGGAGAGGGACATCAGATCCTCGATGAGCCGCTGCATCCGTTTCGCCTCGACCATCATGGTGTTGAGGAAGCGGATGCGGGTGGCGGCATCCTCCGGCCCGTTGGCAAGCTGCAAGGTCTCGATATAGCCGAGCAACGTGGCAAGCGGCGTGCGCAGTTCGTGGCTGGCGTTGGCGACGAAATCGACGCGGATCCGTTCCGCCGCCAGCGTGCTGCTGCGATCCGCCAGCCGCACCATCAGCCCGCCGTCGCCCAGCGGATGCATCAGCATTTCCCAATGGCGCCCGTCGCCCCCAAGCGCGCCAAGCATCACCGGGCGAGAGGGGATCGTGCCGGAAAAGGCCGCTCCGGCATCCGGATGGCGGATGGCGAGACGGGCGTCGCCACCGATGATGTGATCGCCAAGCAGCGCCACGGCGGCGGCATTGGCGTGGGTGACGCGTTGTCGTTCGACGAACAGCAAAGGCTCGTCGATCGAGGCGGCGACATCGGCCAGGCGCGGTTCCGGGGGCGGTGGAGGGGGCGCGCTTTCCGGCACCGGAGGGGTCTCGGGGCGTTCGAACCCAAACCAGGCCGCGATGCCGCCGGCGATCGCCGCCAGCACGGCGGCGACGGCCGGGGCGAGCAACGCCAGCGCCCCCAATGCAAATGCCGTAGCGAGGGCTATCGCTATGCGTCGGTCGCGCAGGCTTTCCATGCCTTCCCCCTCCTGTCGACGATTCGACTGTTCCATAGCGGCGGTGTGCGACATATCGCCATCGCCGGTCTTTACGTTTAAGCAGCTTTTGGCGGGCAGGATTGCGGAATGAACGGAATGGCGGACCAACAGGGCGGCGACGGGCCACACGGGCATGACGCGGCGGATGCGCCCGCAGGTTTTGCCCCCACTCGACGGCGTTTGATGCTGGGCGCGGCGGCGGCATCCACCGTCGTCACCATCCGCCCCGCGCTCGCATCCACCGCCGGTTCGGTGATGAACTGCCAGGTGCCGGTGCCTGATCCGAAGCTGGGCGCGGGCAAATGGATCGACGGCCAGGGTCGCGTGGTCGATGCCGGATCGCCGAATGCGTTTCGCCCGCCCTACCGGCCGCTCAAGGCGGAGGAGATCCGCCGCGCGATGCAGGGCGCGAATTTCCCCGGCGCCGATTACGAACAGAGCCGCGCCTACATGGCGTACATCCGCAAGCTGCAAAACGGGATGAGCGGCTTCACCTGCTACCAGTCGCTACAGATGCCCCGTCCCTGACGGCGAGATGCCGCGTTATCGCGCCGATCCTCCGGCGTCGCGCCGGGGCGTGGAGTCGGAGGGCATGACGATCCTCTACCATCGTCCATCGGGCATGACGCACGTATTATTACCGCCGGCCCCCAATATCCTCGCCGCGCTGGATGCTGGCCCGGCCGATGCGGCGCGGATCGCCGAACGGCTCGGGTTCGCGGCGGATGATGAGGCAGTGGACGTGATCGCTGCCCGGCTGGCGGAACTGGCCCAAAGCGGCCTCGTCGCGATCGAGGATTAGTCGATGCGCCACGGTTTCGCGGTGCGGGTCGGGCCGGTCGGCTTCCGTATCGGTTCCGAGTGGCAGGCGCCGGTCGCGGCGCTCGCCCGTCTGTACGAGGGCTATCCCGCCCCGCCCGACGGCGTGGCCGACTTCACCGTCCGGCTGGAGGCGGCACGGCCGTGGCGTCGCTGGGCGCGCCCCGCCATCACTATACGTGGGGATTTCACGCTTCCGGATACCGCGCCACTGCCGCTGGCGCAGGGGCTGCTGGCCGCCGAGATGGGGATGAACCTGCAGATGGCGCTGGGCGCGCGCCGCTGGCTACTGCTGCACGCCTCCTGCGTGGAGCGGGACGGGCGGGCGCTGCTGATGTCGGGCCATTCCGGCGCGGGCAAATCCACCCTGTCGGCTCTGTTGGGGGAGCGGGGGTGGCGGCTGCTGGGCGATGAATTCGCGCTGCTCGATCCGGCGACCGGCCTGGTCCATCCTTTTCCTCGCCCGGTAAGTCTGAAGAATGAATCGATCGCGGTGATGGCGGCGGACATATCGCACGAGCGCTTCGGCCCGTTGATCGCCGGCACACCCAAGGGCGACATCCGCCACCTGCGCCCCGCCGCCGATGCCATCGCACGCATGGCGGAGCCGGCCCGCCCGGCGTTGCTGCTGTTCCCGCAATTCGGCCAGACGGAGGATCTTCGACCGGTCGGCCCGGTGGAGTCGTTCGTACGGCTGACCCAGGCCTCCACCAACTATGTCGCGCTGGGCGAAACGGGGTACGCCGCCCTTACCGCGCTTGCACAGGGGATTCCCGCGATCGGCGTGGACTATCCCGATACGGCCTCAGCGCTACGTCTGGTCGAGGCTTTGTGGGCGGAGGCGCCGCGATGAGGCCGGCCCTGCTGCTGGCCTCCGTTCTCGCCGATCCGCAGCGGGCGTTGTCGCTTGCCGGCGAAGATTGGCAGGCGTTGCTCACCGTCGCACGGGCCGAACTGCTGCTCGGCAGCCTGGCGCATCGACTGGACGGCCTCGCCCTGCCGCCTGCCGTCGTCGCGATTCTGGCAGACGCGCGCGTCTCCGCGACGCATGGCCGTACGCAGGCGCTTTGGGAGGCGGAGATGGCACGACGCGCGCTCGCCCCGCTGGGCGTGCCGGTGGTGGTGCTCAAGGGAACCGCCTTCGTCGCGGCGGGCCTCTCCGCCGGGGTAGGGCGTTCGATCGGCGACCTCGATATCCTCGTGCCGCGCACAGCGCTGAATGTGGTCGAGCATGCGCTGATCGATGCCGGCTGGGAATGGGTAAAGCCTGACCCCTACGACCACCTGTATTACCGGCGCTGGATGCACGAGCTGCCGCCGCTGACACATCCGGAACGCGACCGGATGATCGACGTGCATCACACGATCCTGCCGCCCACCGCCCGCCCGACCCCCGATGCCGCCGCGCTGATCGCGGATGCGCTGCCGCTGGGGAACGGTCTGGCCGTCCTTTCGCCCGCCGACATGATCGTGCATGCCGCTGCTCATCTGTTCGCGGACGGTGATCTGGCCGGCGGCATGCGCAATCTGTGGGACATCGACCGCCTGCTGCGCGAATTCGCCGATCATCCCGATTTTGCCGAGACGCTGCGCGCGCGCGCCACGCGCCATAATCTATGCGCCGCCACCGCACGCGCGATACGATTGGCGCGACGACTCTATGAAACGCCGGTCGATCAGACCTGGGCCGGCCGTTCGCAAGTTACGGATGGCCTTTATCTGCGGCGGCTCACCGCGCGCGACGGGTGGGGGCGGGAACGGCGGCCGGCATCGCGCTTCGCTTTCTATGTGCGATCGCACTGGATCCGCATGCCACCGTTGCTGCTGGCAAGGCATCTCTGGACGAAGGCGCGGCGTTAGCCCTGCGCCAGCCGCTCCAGAGTCGGGATCAGCGAATCATAGTGATCGATCAGCGCGCTCGCTCCGAGCTGATCCACCGGCCTGTCTGAAAAGCCGAAGGTGACGGCGATAGAGGGCAATCCAGCGGCGCGGGCCGTATCGGTGTCCGTGATCGAATCGCCGACGAACGCGGCCCGCCCGCCGCCGGCGCGCCTGATCGCCTCGAACAGTGGCGCGGGATCGGGCTTGCGCACCGGCAGCGTATCCCCGCCGACGAGCGCCGCGAACCGCGTTTGCCACCCGAGCGCATCGATCAACTTGCGGCTGAGCGACTCGAGCTTGTTCGTGCATACCGCGAGTGCGACGCCCCGCCCGGCGAGGGCATCGAGCGCCTCGTCCAGCCCGTCGAACTTCGTGGTCGTGGCGGCGATGTGCGCCTCGTAATAGTCGAGGAATATTGGAAAGCCGGCCTCCACCAGCGCCTCGTCCGTCTCCCCCGTCGCGGCCAGGCCTTTCTGCAACAGCGCTCGCGCACCATGGCCCACCATGTGTCTCACGTCTTCTGCCGGCACGGGCGACCGGCCCAATTGGCCAAGGGCATGATTGAGCGCGGCGGTAAGGTCTGGCGCGGTGTCTGCCAGCGTACCGTCCAGATCGAAAGCCACGACGTCGAGGGGGAAGCGGGTCATGGCGATGCTCCTGCCCCGCGGCATATGGCAAAGGCAAGCGGGACGTGGCAGAGACGCCGACATGTCGCGCCCGCCCTTCGCCGCCGTCATCCTCGCCGCCGGAAAAGGCACGCGGATGAAGTCCGATATGCACAAGGTGCTGCACCCGCTGGCGGGGCGGCCGATGCTGCATCATCTGCTGGGAGAACTGGCCGAGGCGGGAGCGGGGCATCATGTCGTCGTCGTCGGCAGCGGGCGCGGCCAAGTGGAGGCGGCGGTCGCAAGACGCGGCGTCACGATCGCCGTGCAGGAGCCGCAACACGGCACCGCCCACGCCGTGCAGCAGGCGCAGGCGGCATTGGCCGGTTTCGAAGGCGACGTGCTGATCCTCTACGGCGATGTACCGTTGGTGCAGGCCGGCACGATGGCGAGGATGCTTGATCGTCTGAATGCGGCGGACGCGCCGGCGGCCGTGGTTCTGGGGTTCAGGCCGGAGGATCCGCTGGCGTACGGGCGCATCGCGGCGCACGGTGATCGCATCGTCAAGATGGTCGAATATAAGGATGCCTCGCCCGCGGAGCGGGCGATAACCCTCTGTAATTCCGGCCTGATGGCGGTGCGCGCCGCCGATCTGTGGCCGCTGCTCGCGCGGGTGGGCAATGATAATGCGGCGGGGGAATATTATCTCCCCGATGTCGTCATGCTGGCCGCGAACGACGGGCGTTCCTCTGCCGTGATCGAGGCGGAGCCATGGGAGGTCGCCGGCATCAACAGCCGTGCCGAACTCGCCGAGGTGGAACTGGCCTGGCAGTGCCGGAAGCGGCTGAGCGCGATGGCGGACGGCGCCACCCTGATCGCGCCGGAAACCGTGTGGTTTTCGCATGATACTATTCTCGGCCGGGACGTCACGATCGAGCCAAACGTCGTGTTTGGTGCAGGGGTGCGGATCGGTGATCGCGCGATCATCCGCGCCTTCAGCCATATCGCGGGCGCATCCGTGGCGGAGGGGGCGGAGATCGGCCCCTATGCGCGACTTCGCCCAGGCGCGGAAATCGGTGCGGATGCCAAGGTCGGCAATTTCGTCGAGATCAAGCAGGCCCGGCTCGGCGCGGGCGCGAAGGCGAGCCACCTGAGCTACATCGGCGATGCCGATATCGGCGCGGAGGCCAATATCGGGGCCGGTACGATCACCTGCAATTATGACGGCTTTCTCAAATATCGCACGCAGATAGGCGAGGGGGCTTTCATCGGATCGAACAGCGCCCTGGTGGCACCCGTCTCGGTCGGCGCGGGGGCGATCGTCGCCGCCGGATCGGTGCTGACGCGCGACGTCGCCGCCGACGCGCTCGCCCTCGTCCGGCCCGAGCAAACCGAAAAACCCGGCTGGGCCGCCCGCTTCCGCGCCACGATGACGGCGCGCAAGGCAAAGGCGAATTCCTAATCCTTTGCCGCTAGGGCGGCACGACACGAGACAAGGGACAAAGCGCGCATGTGCGGCATCATCGGTATCTTCGGCACGCGGGCAGTATCCGACCGGCTGGTCGAGGGGCTGCGACGGCTGGAATATCGCGGCTACGACTCCGCTGGCGTCTGCACCGTTCATGACGATGTGCTTGATCGCCGACGGGCCGAGGGCAAGCTCGACAATCTGGCGCGGGTGCTCGCGGAAAGCCCGCTACCCGGAGACGTGGGGATAGCCCACACGCGCTGGGCGACCCACGGCGGACCGACAACAAACAATGCGCATCCCCATGCTACCGGCGAGGTTGCGATCGTCCACAACGGGATCATCGAGAACTTCAAGTCTCTCCGCGAGGAGCTGGCGGCGCAGGGCCGCGTGTTCGAGAGCCAGACCGATAGCGAGGTCGTCGCCCATCTGATTTCCGCGCAGGTGGAGGCCGGGGTCGATCCTGTCGAGGCGGTCAGGACATCGTTGAAGCGTCTGCGCGGTGCCTTCGCGCTGGCCATCCTGTTCCGTTCGCGGCCCGATCTGCTAATCGGCGCGCGTCTCGGATCGCCTCTGGTGGTGGGCTATGGAGACGACGAGACGTATCTCGGCTCCGATGCCCTCGCGCTCGCCCCGCTGACCCAGCGCATCGCCTATCTGGAGGAGGGCGACTGGGTCGTCATCTCCCGCGACGGCACGCAGATCTATGATGGACAGGACCAGCCGGTCGAGCGACCGGTCACCGTATCCGGCATCACCGGCGCGCTCATCGACAAGGGCAATCATCGCCACTTCATGCTCAAGGAGATTTACGAGCAGCCGATCGTCGTCGCGCAGACGCTGAACAGTTATCTCCGGCCTCTTGACGGCCGCGTGTCGCTGCCGGTGCCCGACTTCGATCTGTCCACCATCCGCCGCGTCACGATCGTCGCATGCGGCACCAGCTATTATGCCGGCATGGTCGCGAAATACTGGATCGAGCGGTTCGCCCGCGTGCCGGTCGAGATCGATGTCGCCTCCGAGTTCCGCTATCGCGCGCCGGTGATGGAGGAGGGCGGGCTGGCTCTCTTCGTCAGCCAGTCCGGTGAGACGGCGGATACGCTCGCCGCGTTGCGCCATGCGCGGGAGGGCGGGCAAAAGATTGCCGTCGTCGTCAACGTGCCGACGTCCACGATGGCGCGCGAGGCCGATCTGCTGCTGCCGACACACGCCGGGCCGGAGATCGGCGTCGCTTCCACCAAGGCGTTCACGTGCCAGCTTGCGGTGCTGGCGGCGCTGGCGGCTAATCTCGCGCGTGCGAAGGGCCGGCTCTCTGCGGAGGAGGAACGCCGGATCGTGCGCCATCTGACGGAGGCGCCCGCCGCGATCAACGCCGCGCTCGCCTACAACGACCGGATCGAGCAGATGGCGGGCGCGATCTCGCAGGCGCGCGACGTGCTGTATCTCGGGCGCGGGCCGGATTATCCGCTGGCCTTGGAAGGTGCGCTGAAGCTGAAGGAGATTAGCTACATTCACGCCGAAGGCTATGCGGCGGGTGAGATGAAGCACGGCCCGATCGCGTTGATCGACGAGCATGTGCCGGTCATCGTGCTCGCCCCGTCCGGCCCATTGTTCGAGAAAACCGTCTCGAACATGCAGGAGGTGCAGGCGCGCGGCGGCAAGGTGGTGCTCATCTCGGATTACGACGGCATTCAGGAGGCAGGCGACGACTGCCTCGCGACTGTCACCATGCCCAAGGTGCACCCGCTGATCGCGCCGATCGTCTATGCCATCCCGGTCCAGTTGCTCGCCTATCATGTCGCTGTCGCGAAAGGGACGGACGTGGATCAGCCACGCAATCTGGCGAAGTCGGTTACGGTCGAGTAGGGCCGTGTCGCGCGGACGTAACGGGCAAGTAACGTGGTCTAAACCGTAGCCTGCTATGCCACGCTTCGAAACAGGGAGCGCGCCATGGCCAGACTGCGATCTATCCTCATTCTTACCCGAGCCATGTTCGCATCGCTGGTGGGGGACGCCGTCTAGCCCGCGGCGTTCGTCGCCAGATCGGGGTCGAACCGCTGCCAGCCCGCCGGCCCCAGCCGCTCGATCGGCTTGAAGCGAACCTTATACTGCATCCGTGCCGAACCCTTCACCCAATAGCCGAGATAGACGTAGGGTAAGCCGGCCCGCGCCGCGCGGGTGATGTGATCCAGGATGATATAGGTGCCAAGGCCGGGGCGGGCGGCATCATCGGGCGCGAAGAAGCTATAGATCATCGACAGGCCATCCGCCTGCTGATCGCTGAGGCACGCGCCGACCAGCCGGCCCCCGGGCTCACGATACTCGACGACATAGGTGTTGACCGGCGTCTGCTCCACCATGTCGGCGAAGTCCTGCTCGTCCATGTCGGCCATGCCGCCGCCCGGATGGCGCGCACCGAGATAGCGGCGGAGCAGATCGAACTGCTCCTCCGTTGTCCAAGGCTTGCAGGCGGAGATGATGAGATCATCGTGCCGCCGCATAAGCCTGCGCTGGCTGGCGTTCGGTTTGAACGCATCCGCGACGACCCGCACCGAAACGCAAGCGCTGCAGTCGAGGCAGCTCGGCCGGTAGGCGACGCTCTGGCTGCGGCGAAAGCCGATGCGGCCGAGGGCGTCGTTCAGCTCCGCCGCGTTCGGCCCCGTCAGCTCGGTGAAGACCTTCCGCTCCGTCTTGCCCGGCAGATAGGGGCAAGGCGACGGCGTGGTGACGAAGAAACGCGGAAAGCGGAATTGCGCGGTCACGTTTCGGGCACGCCTCTCATGCGCTTGGATACCCTGCGTTTATGCCGATAGCGGCATGTCCTGAAAAGGGCATTTACCAAAGATACGCGGTTAACGCCGGATCCTCATGCAAGCTCCACCGGCGTGACCTCATAACCGTTCGCGCTCAACGCCGCGACGAGCCGATCGAGATGCGCCCGATCCCGCGTTTCGCATTCAATATCGGTGATGAGGCCCTTCGCCGGCAGTGTGGTGAACACACGCTGGTGATAGATCTCGATGATGTTGACCTGTTGCTCGTCGAATACGCGGGCGACGTTGAACAGGGCGCCCGGCCGGTCCTGCAAGCGGATGCGCAGCCGCGCCAGCCGGCCCGACCGCGCAAGATCGCGCAGCAGCACGTTGGCCAGCAGCCGCGTGTCGATGTTGCCGCCACAGATGACGATTCCGACCGTCCGGCCCGAGAACCGCCCCGGGTGGGAGAGCAGTGCGCCAAGTCCGGCGGCCCCCGCCCCCTCCGCCACCGTCTTTTCGATCTGGAGGAGGAGCGCCACCGAACGTTCGAGATCGCGTTCGCCGACGAGCAGGATCTCGTCCACGAGGCGTGCGATCATCCCGGAGGTGATGCGCCCCGGCTCCTTCACCGCGATGCCTTCGGCCAGCGTATCGCCCTCGCAGGGCAGGCTGGTGCCGGTGATGCGGTTATACATGGAGGGATACAGCTCCGCCTGCACGCCCA
>CAJYJW010000163.1 GCA_913775025.1 uncultured Sphingomonas sp.
CTGCAACGACGCGGCCTGCCCCGCCGAGGATATCGTGGAGCTGGCCAACGGCTGCATCTGCTGCACCGTGGCGGACGATTTCCTGCCGACCATTCAGGCGCTGCTCGATCGCCCGAACCCGCCCGAGCACATCATCATCGAGACGAGCGGCCTCGCCCTCCCCAAGCCGCTGGTGAAGGCGTTCGGCTGGCCCGACATCCGCACCCGCTGCACGGTGGACGGGGTGATCGCGCTGATCGACGCCGATGCCGTATCCAAGGGCCGCTTCGCTACCGACGAGGCGGCGCTGGCGGCGGCGCGCAAGGCGGACCCCAACCTCGATCACGACAATCCGCTTGAGGAATTGTTCGAGGACCAGCTCGCCTGCGCGGACATGGTGGTGCTGAACAAGGCGGATCTGGTGGACGAAGCCGGCATGGCGGCGGTCGAGGCGCAGTTGCGCCAGTCCACCCGCGCGGGCGTGTCGATCGTCCGCTCCGCCCACGGCGCGGTCGATATCGGCGCGCTGCTGGGGCTGACGGCGGCGGCGGAGGACGACCTCGCCGCCCGCCCCTCCCACCACGATGCGGAGGAGGAGCATGACCATGACGATTTCGCCAGCTTCGTGGTCGCCTGCGGCGAGATCGGCGATGTCGCACGGCTGACGGCCACGCTGGAGCGGGTGATCGCCGCGCACGACATCCTCCGCATCAAGGGCACGGTGGCGGTGCGCAGGCGGCCGGCGCGGCTGGTGGTGCAGGCGGTCGGCCCGCGCATCGCGCACTATTTCGACCGGCCATGGGGTGAGGCCGAACGCTTGAGCCAGCTAGTGGTAATCGGCCAGACGGGGCTGGACGAGGCCGCGATCCGCGCCGCCATCGCGCAGGCGTTCGCGGCAGAGCCGGCCACCGCCTGATGCATCTGCTGTCCGCCACCCCCGGCACGATCAGCGACGGCGACGAGGCGATCGACCTTCGCCAGTCGCCGGGCGATATCGTGCTGCTGACGGCGGCGGACAGCGACCTCGCCTGCTTCTCCGCCGCCGCCGCGCTGCTGGGGGAGGATGCGCCGCGCGTGCGCCTCGTCAACCTGCTGCGGCTGAAGCATCCCTATTCGGTGGACCTGTATGTCGAGCAGGGGATCGCGAACGCCCGCTTCGTCTGCGTGGCGCTGCTCGGCGGCAAGGCCTACTGGCCCTACGGCATCGACGAGATCGCGCACGTCGCGCGGGCGAAGGGTATCGCCTTCGCCGCCATCGCCGACGGGCGGGAGCCTGACCCCGACCTCGACCGCGCTTCCACCCTTCCGGCGGATATGCGGGACCGGCTGGCGGCCTATCTGCGCCAGGGCGGCATCGCCAACGCGCTCGGCTTCCTGCGGACGGCGGCGCGGCTGATCGGGCAGGACATGGGCACGCCCGACGATCCGGTGCCGGTGCCGGATGCCGGGCTGCACCTGCCCGGCCACGACCGCCCAACGCTGGCGGACGTGCACGCGCGCTTCGTGGAGGGGCGGCCCACCGCTTTGTTCACCTTCTACCGCGCGCTCACCATCGCGGGCACGCTGGAGGCGGTGGACGCGACCGTCGCCGCGCTGGGGGCGGCGGGGCTGAACGTGGTGCCGGCCTATGTCCGCTCCCTGCGCGAACCGTTCGCGCTGGAAGTACTGGGCAGCCTGATCGATGCGGTGCGGCCCGACGTGATCGTCAACGCCACCGCCTTCGCCGCCTCCACCCCCGGCGATGCGCGCGCCGGCGGCGTGCTTGAACGCGCCGACTGCCCGATCCTGCAAACCGTGTTCGCCGGCATGGAGGAAAGCGCGTGGGCGGCCAGCGCGCGCGGCCTCTCCCCCCGCGATCTGGCGATGCATGTCGCCCTGCCGGAGGTGGACGGGCGGCTGTTCACCCGCGCGATCGCGTTCAAGGCGGCGGCGCGGTTCGACGCGCGCACTGAATGCGATATCGTGGTGCCGCGCGTCGCGCCTGACCGGCTGCGGTTCGTGGCGGCGCTGGCGGCGAACTGGGCCGGCCTGCGCCGCACGCCTCCGGCGGAGCGGCGGGTGGCGCTGGTGCTGGCCAATTACCCCAATCGCGACGGGCGGATCGGCAACGGCGTCGGCCTCGATACCCCCGCCAGCGCCGCCGCCATCCTCTCGCTGCTGGGGCAGGCGGGCTACGGCATCGCCGACGCGCCGGCGGACGGGGCGGCGCTGATGGCGCTGATGACGGCGGGCGTCACCAACGCCACTTCCGACCGCCCCGCCGAGGTGGCGCTACCGCTTGCCGATTACGCACGCCTGTTGGCCGATGTGCCGATGGCGGCGCGCGTGGCGATCGAGGAACGGTGGGGCGACGCGGCGGACGATCCCTTCGTGCGCGACGGCGCGTTCCGGCTGCCCGTGCATCGCTTCGGCAATGTCATCGTCGCGGTGCAGCCGGCGCGGGGCTATCATATCGATCCCAAGGCCAGCTACCATGATCCGGCGCTGCCGCCGCCGCACGGCTATCTCGCCTTCCACCTCTGGCTGAACCGGGTCTGGCGCGCGCAGGCGGTGGTGCATGTCGGCAAGCACGGCAACCTAGAATGGCTGCCGGGCAAGGCGCTGTCGCTATCGGAAGGCTGCTTGCCCGAGGTGTGCGCCGGGCCGGTGCCGCAGCTCTATCCGTTCATCGTCAACGATCCGGGCGAGGGTACGCAGGCCAAGCGGCGGATCGGGGCGGCGATCATCGACCATCTCACGCCCCCGCTCGCTCGCGCCGAAAGCTACGGCCCCTTACGCCGGCTGGAGGCGCTGGTGGACGAATATTATCTCGCCGCCGGCATGGATCCGCGCCGGCTTGCCGCCCTTCGCCAGGAGATCGTCGATCTGGCACGCGATGCGGGGCTGGATCAGGACGCCGGCATGGGCGAGGATGAGGAGGAAGCGCTCTCCACCCTCGACAATTATCTTTGCGAGCTGAAGGAGATGCAGATCCGCCACGGCCTGCACGTCTTCACCCGATCGCCCGAGGGGGGCTTGCGTGACGATCTGCTGCTAGCACTCGCCCGCACGCCGCGCGGGTTTGACGATGCGGGCCAGGCCTCGCTGCTGCGCGCTCTGGCGGATGATCTGGCGCTCGGCTTCGATCCGCTCGACTGCCGGATGGGCGATCGCTTCACCGGCCCTCGCCCCGCCGTCCTCGGCGACGTATCTGCCGATCCTTGGCGCACGCTGGGCGACACGATCGAACGGCTGGAGCTGTACGCGCTGGCGCTGCTTCGCGGTGGCGAGGCCCCCGGCCCGGCGAGCGCGGCGGTGCTGGCCGCCATCGCGCGGGACCTATCCCCCCGCATCGAGGCATGCGGCCCGGCCGAGGCGGCGGCGCTGCTGGCCGGGCTCGACGGTCGCTTCATCGCCCCCGGCCCCTCCGGCGCGCCCACGCGCGGGCGACCGGACGTGCTGCCGACCGGGCGGAACTTCTATTCCGTCGATACGCGCGCGGTGCCAACCGCGACGGCGTGGGATCTCGGGCAGCGATCGGCGCAAATGCTGGTGGAGGATTACCTCCAGCGCGAGGGCGATTACCCCGCCGCCATCGCGCTTTCGGCATGGGGCACCGCCAACATGCGGACCGGCGGCGACGACATCGCGCAGGCCCTCGCCCTGATGGGCGCGCGCCCCCGGTGGGACTGGGGCAGCGGCCGCGTGATCGGGTTCGAGATCATGCCGCTGGTCGAGCTTAACCGCCCCCGCGTGGACGTGACCTTCCGTGTCTCCGGCTTCTTCCGCGATGCCTTTCCCGAGCAGATGGACCTGATCGACAGCGCCGCCCGCGCGATCATGGCGCTGGACGAGCCGGACGCCGACAACCCCGCCGCCGCCCGCCACCGCGTGGAGACGGCGGCGCTTGAAGCGCAGGGTGCGACCCCGCCCGAAGCCGCCCGCCGTGCGGGCGCCCGAGTCTTCGGTAGCCGCCCCGGGGCCTATGGCGCGGGATTGCAGGCGATGATCGACGAACGGCTGTGGCACGACCGCGCCGACCTGGCGGACGCCTATCTGACATGGGGCAGCTACGCCTATGGCGGCGGCGTGGAAGGCGATGCGGCGCGCGATCTGTTTGAGGCGCGGCTGGCTGCAACCGACGCGGTCGTCCAGAATCAGGACAATCGCGAGCATGATCTGCTCGACAGCGACGATTATTATCAGTTCGAAGGCGGGGTCGCCGCCGCGATCGAGCACCTCTCCGGTCGCGCGCCCATATCCTACCACAATGATCACAGCCGGCCCGAGAAGCCCGTCGTCCGCACCCTTTCCGATGAAATCGGGCGCGTGGTGCGGGCGCGCGTGGTGAACCCCAAGTGGATCGCGGGAATGATGCGCCACGGCTACAAGGGCGCGTTCGAGATGGCGGCCACGGTCGACTATCTGTTCGCCTTCGCGGCCACCACGCATGCGGTGCGCGATCATCACTTCGATGCCGTCCACGCCGCCTTCATCGAGGATGAGGCGGTGCGCGCCTTCATGGCGACGGCCAACCCCGCCGCGTTGCGCGAAACCGCCGCCAAGCTGACCGAGGCGCTGGAACGCGGCCTGTGGAAACCGAAATCGAACAGCGCGGGCCTGCTGCTCGCCGACCTTACGGAGCCAGCGACATGCCGATGAGCGACGAGCGCCACAATGAGAAGATGAAGAAGAAGCAGGCCGCGCACGACAAGATCATGGCGAACAAGACGCAGGAAAAGGGCCTGCTGATCGTCCACACCGGCAAGGGCAAGGGCAAGACCAGCGCCGCGCTGGGCATGGTGACGCGCGCGATCGGCCACGGCATGAAGGTGGGCGTCGTCCAGTTCGTCAAGGGCGCGTGGGAGACGGGCGAGAAGACGGTATTCGACGCCTTCCCCGAGATCGTCGAGTTCAAGGCGATGGGCGAGGGCTTCACCTGGGACACGCAGGATCGCGCCCGCGACATCGCGGTCGCGCGGCAAGCGTGGGAAGAGGTGAAGCGGATGATCGCCGACCCCGCCTATCGCATGGTGCTGGCCGACGAGCTGAACATCGTGCTCCGCTACGATTATCTGCCCCTGGATGAGGTGATGGCGGTGCTGGCTGCCAAGCCTGCGGACAAGCATGTGATCGTCACCGGCCGCAACGCGCCCGACGCGCTGATCGACATGGCCGATCTCGTCACCGAGATGACGATGGTGAAGCACCCGTTCCGCTCAGGCGTGAAGGCGCAGCCCGGCATCGAATATTGAGCGACGCGCCTGCCTTCGACGATGCCTTCCGCGCCAAGCTGGCGGACCTGTTCCGCTGGCGGCGCGACGTGCGCCATTTTCGCCGCGACCCGCTGCCGCCGGGGATGGCGGAGGCGCTGCTGGAGACGATGGCGCTCGCCCCCTCGGTCGGCAACGCGCAGCCATGGCGGATCGCGCGGATCGATACGTCCGCGCGGCGGGAGGCGCTGGCGGCCCACGTCGATAGCGCGATCATCGCGGCGGCCGCGGGCTATGACGAGGAACGCCGCGCCGCCTACGCGCGCCTGAAGCTGCACGGCCTGCGCGAGGCCCCGCTGCTGCTCGCCATCTTCACCGACGAGGCGCCCGCCGCCGGCCACGGCCTCGGCCGCGCGACGATGGCGGAGACGCTGCGCTATTCGACGGTGACGGCGATCCATACGCTGTGGCTGGCGGCGTGGGCGCATGGGGTGGGCCTCGGCTGGGTGTCGATCCTCGACCCGGACACCGTGACGGCGCTGCTGGACGTACCAACGGGCTGGTCGCTGACGGCGCTGCTCTGCCTCGGCTATCCCGACGAAACGACAGACGTGCCCGAACTGGAACGTGCCGGCTGGCAGGCGCGGGAGGCGTCGCATGTCGTCACCCGCTAGGGGCATCCTCGTTGCCGCCGCCCGATCGGGCAGCGGCAAGACGGTGCTGACGATCGCGCTGCAACGCGCGCTGGCGGATCGCGGCCTGCGGGTGGCCGGCGCCAAGACCGGGCCGGACTATATCGACCCCGCCTTTCATGCCGCGGCCTGCCGCCGCCCCGCGTTCAACCTGGACAATTTCGCGATGCCGCCCGCGCTGATCGCGGGGCTCGCCGCGCAAGCGGGCGAGAACGCCGATCTGGTCGTCGCGGAGGGCGCGATGGGCCTCTACGACGGGG
>CAJYJW010000164.1 GCA_913775025.1 uncultured Sphingomonas sp.
CCGCGCAGTGCGCGGTAATAAGGCGTGGCGGGGGCCATCGTCGCCAACGTATCGAGCCGTGCGTCGATCTCCGCTTTCCAGGGCGCCAGATCATCCTCGACGGCCAGCGCCTTCAGCGTCTGCCGCGCCTTGTTCAGGCGCTGCTTCATCTCGGTGACGGTGCCGCCGGCCAGAGCCGCGTTCGCGCCGGACAGGTGGGGGAGCACCAGCTTTTCAAGCTTCAGGAGCTGATCGCGCGCGGTGCCGATGCTCGCCTGCTGCGCGGTGAGTACCTGCTGGCGGCTGGGCGGCTTCTTGGCGGGCGGGGCGGCCTTCGACGTTTCCGGCGGGGCGGCTTTCGCAGCCTCCGGCGGGACGACGACCGGCTTGGCCGCGGGCTCGGGCGCGGTGGTCTTGATCGGCGGCGTCGGGGTTTTGCGCGGTTCGGCGATCGGCATCGTGACTGGCGCGGTGTTCTCTAGCTGGCGGCGGAAGCGTGCGAAGCTCTCGGCCCGACCCGCCTGCCCACGCTTGGGGAAGGTCGCGCTGACGATCTCGCCAAGCTTTTGCGACTGCAGAAATTCGGAGAAGAAGGACGTCCAGTTTCCCCGGCGGGCGGCGGACAAGGCGACGGGATCGTCCAGCCCGATCTTGTCGACCAGCCATTCCACGTCGGAGGCGCGGAACGTGCGGCGCTGGGCGGTGTGGACCGGCTCCTGACCCGCGACCAACGGCTCCACCACGCTTTTGGCATATTCCTGGCTGGTGAGGATATAGGCCACGCTCTCGTTGAACGAACGGCCCATGATCTCGCGCAGCGCCTTGCCCGAGGGGCGGCGGCCAAGCAACGTCTCGACCAGTCGGACGGCTTCATCCGGAGTATGCTCAGTCGTCAATGCCGTGCCCCTCAGCAGTCTGGCACGATGCGTGCCGGCTGGCTGGAAGTCTTAACGGCAACTTGGTTAACGCATCCTCAAGCCGACATGGCGGTCACGCCCTCAATGATCGGGAAACCACAATAAGGGCGAGGGCGGGGGCGCGCAGGCGCGCGGCGCATCATCGGTGCAGGCGCGCGGGCGATCGCCATTGGCTTTTTGCGCGAACCAGCGCAACCGCCCCGCCACCTCCCCCGGCGTGGCGGCGGGCACCGGCATATCGTGGAGCGCCACATCCGCCATGCCGTTCGTCTGCGCTTTCAGCGCATCGGCGACGGGGTCGTCCGCATGCGGGTGGGGGGCATCCGCCGCGATCAGCGCGAGGCGATCGGTATCGAGCACCCGGTCGTGCAGATCGCCGCCATGCGGTAGCGCGATGTGCACGGGCAGGCGACTGCCGCGCGGCGGGCCCGCGAACACCGCGACCGGCAGATCGGGGATGGAGCCGCGCCCCGCGATCTGTGCGCGCCCAGGCGCGGTGGCGATCGCCCGCGTCGTCCAGCCGTTCGCGCCCGGCGTCGCGGCGAAGATGGCGTTATGCCCGCCCTCGCCATAGCGGGTGTAGAGGATGATCGGCCGGCCCGCTCCGTCCAGCCCCAAAGCGGCATTGTTGACGAGCCCCGCATTCTCGCCCGGCGCATCGACCGTGGCCATCGTCTCCGGCGACAGCGGCCCGGTGATCGATCGGCCGCCAGCCTGCCAGCTGCGGAAATCGGCGGTGGAGGCGTAGGACAAAGCAAAGTTCGTCGCCACGTCCGGCGTGCGACGCCAGACCACCGCGACATGGAAGCGCCCGTCCGGCCCCCGCACGAACTCGGTGGGATAGGCGCTGATCGGGCCGGCATCGTCATGATCGGCGAACAGGCTGCCCACCCGCGTCCATGCGCCGCCCTCCCAACGGTTCAGCAGCCACGTGCCGTTGCCGGAGCCGCCGTCGCGGTACATGAACAGCAGGTTGCCCTTCGCATCGTGCAGGAAGTGGGGGTATGTGGCAGAGGCCTCGTTCTGGCCGGTCATCGGGGAGAGCCGGACGGACGCGATATCCGGGGCGTGGGGGCCGTGCGCATAGACCATCGGGCTGGCGTGCATGTTGCCGGCGATATGCAGGCTGTCGTCCGGCCCGATCGCCATGGTGATCGCGTTATGCGCATCCCACCCGGCGAAGCGCGAGGCCAGTCGCCGGCGCGTGATCCGCCCCGCCGGGTCGATCGCGGCGAGCGTCAGGTAGCGATCGGCATCGTAATAAGCGAACAGATGCGTCCCGTCGCGCGCGGTGGCGGCGCCGATGCCCGTGCCGACGCCGGACCAGACCATATCGACTTGAAGTCCTCCGGCTGTCCGGGTCGGGGCGGCGGCCGTGATCTGGCTGAGTGTGGCGGGCATCGCATTCCTGAGCGGGTGGGGTGAGCCCGTAACGGCTAATTGCATTAAGAAAAGCTGTAGCAACATGTTCGACCCTATCGCCTTTCCCCCGCAGCCGGCACGATGGCCGCATGTCGGTCGCACCGGAATAACGGCTGCGCGTAAACAGCAGGTGTCCGCGGGATGACATGCGACACCCGCCGACACCGGATCGCGGTGGCGGCGGGTGGCGCTGCGTTGCCGACGGGCGTTGCCGGGTCAGGCGATCAGCAAGTCGCTCGCATCGAATTGCGCCATGCGGAACCCGTTGAGCGTGATCGCATCGCCGTTGCCCGTCGCGATCACCAAATCGTTGCCGACCATATAGGATGCCGCCTTCACCGCCGCGAAATCAGCGAACAGCGCCTTGCTGAATTGCAGGACGTCCACGCCGTTGGTGAAATCGAGAATGGTGTCGCGGCCGAAACCCTTGTTGAATACGAAGGTATCGCCGCCCCAGCCGCCATACATCAGATCATTGCCCGCGCCGCCGATCAGCACGTCGGAGCCGAGGCCGCCGTAGATCAGGTCGTCCCCGTTGCCGCCGTCCAGCACGTCACAGCCGAGGATGCTCAGCAGCAGATCGCAGCCGTCGCCGCCGCGGATATAGCCCTGGCCGGCTTTTTCGACGGTGATCGTCAGCGTCTGCACGGTGGCACCGCCATGGCCGTCCGCCACGGTGTAGCTGAAATGATCCTGCGCCACCTGCTTGGCCGGCAGCGTCCCCGCCTTGCCGTTCGCCACATAGGTGTAGCCGCCATCGGCCTGCAACGTCAGCGTGCCGTAGGCCCCCGCCAGCGCCTTGCCGACCGATCCCGCCGCGCCGTTCACCGCCGTCACGGCCAGCGTATCGCCATCCGCGTCGCTGTCGTTGGCGAGGACCCCCTTGGCCGCCTTCACGGTCAAAGTCGTCTTCTGGTTGACGCCGTTGTGGTCGGCCAGCGCGACCGGCCCGGCATTATCGCCGACGATCGTGACGGTCGCGGTCTTGGTGGCGCTTGCGCCGGAGGCATCGGTGACCGTGTAGGTGAAGCTGTCCGTCGCGGTCTGCCCGCCCTTCAGATAGCCGAAGCGGCCATTCGTATCATAGACGAAGCTGCCATCCGCCCCGGTCGTCACCTTGCCCTTGGTGCCGGTGGTGTCCGCCGAGAAGGTGAAGCTGTCGCCGAGATCGGCATCGCTGAAATCGGCCTTCAGCGTGCCGGTGCCGCTTTCGCTAACGGTGCCGGCGATCGCCTTGGCGACGGGGCCATCATTCTCGCCGACGATCGTCATCGTGACGCTTTTTGTGGAGGCAGCGCCGCTGGCATCGGTGACGGTGTAGGTGAAGCTGTCCGTCGCGGTCGCGCCGGCCTTGAGCGACTCGAACCGACCGTTGGCGTCGTAGGCGAAGGTGCCATCGGCGTTCAGTACCACGCGGCCAGCGGTGCCGGTGGTATCGACGGTGACGGCGTGAGTATCGCCTACGTCCGCATCGGTAAAATCAGGCGTCAGCACCAGCGCCGCGCCATTTTCCGATACGGTGCCGGTGAGCGCCTTGGCGACCGGTCCGTCATTCTCGCCGACGATCGTCATCGTGACGCTTTT
>CAJYJW010000165.1 GCA_913775025.1 uncultured Sphingomonas sp.
GGTCGATGCGGCCGTCTCGGCCGGCAATACCGGCGCGATGATGGCGATGGCCAAGCTGGCGCTCCGCACCATGCCCGGCATCGACCGGCCGGCGCTGGCGGCGCTGTTGCCCAGCCTTGGTGACAACGACCTCGTCCTCCTCGATCTCGGCGCCAATACCGAGTGCGATGCCCGCAACCTTGTGCAATTCTCGGTGATGGGGGCAGCCTATGCGCGCGCCGGCATGGGGATCGACACCCCGCGCGTACGCCTGCTGAACATCGGCACCGAGGAGATGAAGGGCACCGAGGAATTGCGCGACGCCGCCGCCCAGCTGCGCGCGGCCGATTACCTGCGGATGGACTTCGACGGCTTCATCGAGGCGGACCGGCTTGGCCGGGGCGAAGCGGACGTGATCGTGACGGACGGCTTCTCGGGCAATATCGCGCTCAAGACGATCGAGGGCACCGCCCGGTTCGTGACCGACCTGCTGCGCAGCGCCTTCACCAGCTCGCTGCGGTCGAAGCTGGGCTTCCTGATCTCCAAGCCGGCGATGCATCTGCTGCGCATTCACCTCGATCCGAACAATCACAACGGCGCGGTCTTCCTCGGCCTCAACGGCATCGTCGTGAAAAGCCACGGCGGGGCATCGCCGCAGGGGGTGGCGAATGCGATCGGCGTGGCGGCGAAGCTCGTCGCCAACGACCTCTCCCGCCGGATCGCCGAGGATCTCGACACCATCCGCACGCATGGCCCGGCCTCCGGGGTGGCGGCATGAATAGTCCCTCGGCGCGCCGCGCGATGATCGCCGGCACCGGTTCCGCCCTGCCGGCGCGTTGCGTCACCAATGCCGAATTGGCGAAGACGGTCGATACGTCCGATGAATGGATCGTCGAGCGCACCGGCATCCGCGCCCGCTACATCGCGGGCGAGGGGGAGACGACCGCCACGCTGGCCGCCGATGCCGCGCGGGCGGCGCTGGAGGCGTCGGGGATGGTGGCAGGCGATGTCGACCTCATCATCGTCGCCACCGCCACGCCGGACCAGACCTTCCCCGCCTCCGCCACCAAGGTGCAGGCGATGCTCGGCATCCCCGATTGCGTGGCGTTCGACGTGCAGGCGGTCTGCTCTGGCTTCCTCTACGCCATGTCAGTGGCGGACAGTATGATCCGTGCCGGATCCGCGCGGACCGCGCTGGTGATCGGTGCGGAGACGTTCAGCCGTATCCTTGACTGGGAGGATCGCACCACCTGCGTGCTGTTCGGCGATGGCGCGGGCGCGATCGTGCTGACGGCGGGCGATTCGGAGGAGAGCGCGACACCCAGCGGCATCCTCGCGGTGAAGCTGCATGCCGATGGCCGCCACAATCAGCTGCTCTATGTCGACGGCGGACCCTCCACGACGCAGACCGTGGGCAAGCTGAGGATGAAGGGGCAGGACGTGTTTCGCCATGCCGTGACCAACCTCGCCGCCGTGTTGCGCGAGGTGACGGAGACCGCGGGCATTGCGATGGACGCGATCGACTGGGTGGTGCCGCATCAGGCGAACCGCCGTATCCTGGATGCGACCGCGCGCAAGCTAGGCCTCTCGCCCGATCGGATCGTCGTCACGGTGGACAGGCATGCGAACACCTCCGCTGCCTCCGTCCCGCTTGCGTTCGATGCGGCGGTGCGCGACGGGCGGATCACGCGCGGCGATCTGGTGGTGTTCGAGGCGATGGGAGGCGGCTTCACTTGGGGAGCAGCCGTCGCGCGTTATTAGGCGGCTTGGCCATCGCTGCATAAGTCGCTAGTTTTGGCGTGGATTTCGGGAGGCATGGATGAGCGCGACGGATACGCTGACACGGGCCGATCTGGCGGAAGCGGTGCATAGCGAAATTGGTCTGTCGCGTGGCGAATCGGCTCGTATGGTCGAAAAGGTGCTGGAGCATATGTGCGAGGCGCTCTCGACCGGACAGAATGTGAAGATATCCGGCTTCGGCAGCTTCGTGTTGCGCGACAAGGGCGAGCGGGTCGGCCGCAACCCGAAGACCGGCATCGAGGTGCCGATCGCGCCGCGCCGCGTTCTCACCTTCCGCGCCAGCCAGATGATGCGTGATCGCATCGCAGGTGAGACCTCTGGCGACTGAGGATCATGGGGTGAAGGGCGAAGGGGCCTTCCGCACGATCAGCGAAGTCGCGCAGGCGACCGGCGTCGCGCAGCATGTGCTGCGCTATTGGGAAACCCGCTTTCCCCAACTCCGCCCGCTGCAACGCGCCGGCAACCGCCGCTATTACCGCCCGGACGACGTGGCGCTGGTTCGGCGGATCGATGCCCTGCTGAACCAGCAGGGCTATACGGTGAAGGGTGTGCAGAAGCTGCTGGCCGAGGGTGTGGCCGTTTCGCCGTCTCCGACGGGCGATGGCGCGACGTCCGTTCCACCTGCCCCGCCCGCAGCGGCAGTGGATGCCGGGCTGATCGCCGCCATACGGGCGGTGCGAGACGATCTGGCGCAGGCGCTCGCGGAGGACGGCCCGCCGTTCAGGGACAGTCGGGACGCCTAATCCAGCGCGGGCGGCTCGTCCGGCAGGGTTACCGGGGCGCCCGTCGCGATGCCCGTCTCGATCTGTGCGTGCAAAAGCGCGGCCGGATTATCCGGCGGCCGATGCGGGCTGAACGCCAGCGGGGCGAGCACCGTCTTCGCCTCCGCCAGCCGGCCGTCCCGTACCATCTGGAACGTTAGCAGCATCCTGAGGTCGTCATCCTGCGGGGCAAGCTCCAACGCGCGCTCCAGCCCGGTCACGGCATTCGCCGGCGGCGTCATTCCGGCGGCGCGATAGGCCTGATAGAATGATAGGAGCGGCGCGGGATCGTCCGGCATCGCGCGATTGGCCTTCACGAACCAGTTGCGCGCCTTTGCGAACACGGCCGGGGTGGCGTGGGCCGCGATCGCGCGGCGCGTCAACACCTGCCCCTTCCACAGCATGGCCTTGCGATCGGCGGGATCAGCCTTCAGCGCGCGATCGGCCGCCGCCTCGGCCGCGTCATCCTCCCCCGCCTTATATTCGGCCTCGGCCAATAGCGTCTGTACCGCCGGATCTTCCGGAAACGGCGCGGCCCGTTTTTGAGCATCCTGCGCCAGCTTCACCGCGATCGGCTTTGCGACGCTTTGCGTAAGGCGCATCCGCACGGGCATCATCGCCGCCTCTCCCGCGCCGAGTACGCGCACTGTCACCGCCTTTTCCGGTACCGGTGGGACCGACAATACGGCATAGCGCAGCGTGCGGCGGCGGACGTAGGCGTTCATGTCGCGGTTCAGCCGATCGAGATCGCCGAACGCCTTGGTGGCCGCCTGCAGGCTAGGTTTTCCCGCGCTGAGCGCGTCGAGATAGGCTTTAAGCTGCCCCGCACGCGACGGCTCGAACGTCAGATAGTGGGTAAGCAGCCAGCCGCGTGCATAGACCTGGAGCACAGCGTCCATCGTGCGGAGGCGGGTTTCACCCGCCAGCAGCATGTTGATCGGCAGCGGGTTTTCCAGCAGCAGCAGGATCATGCGGTGGTTGGCTGGCGCGCCAAAACCGACCGTCTCCGGCTCCAGCTTTGCCGTGGAATTGAATTCGGCGAAGCCCTCGGTGAACCAGCGGGGGTAGGCGCCGCTGAAATTCGCCAGCATCAGATGGTGGCTGTATTCGTGGAACGGGACCGTCTCGCTGCTTAGGGCAAGCGGCGAGCGGTCGGTCTTCATGCGAGAGGTGAACGCGACGGAACCGGCCGCCCGGCCGGAATAGAAGCCTGCGACGTAACTGCTACCGTAAGATCTGCCGAACCTATGGATATCCTGCACCGCGTCCATGGTGGGCAGGATATAGACGGTCAGCGGATTCGCCCCCGCGCCATCCTCGTCCCCCAACTGATGCAGGCGGCGCATTCCGGCATCGAAGCGTTCCAGCCTGCGGGCGATGTCGCGGACGGACTCCGCATCGTCGTTCGCGAGGACGATGAAGTGGGTGGTCCTCGCTTCCGTCCACGCTGCCTGTACGGGTGCGTGCGCCGCCGCCAGCGCCAGAAACAGCGCCGCCAGCTTTGCCCATCGCATTCTCAGTCCCCGTCGGGGCCGAGGGTGGGATCGAGATCGCGCGGACGGACGAAGCGGGTGATGCGCCCGCTGCGGGGTTTCAGATCCGCCCAGGCGTCGATGTCGAACTCCATCTCGGCCAGCGCCGCGGTCGGATATTTCTCCTCGATCGAATCGCGCAGGGGATCGTCAGCCGTGTCGGGGATGAGCATCAGGATCATATCCTCCATCCCCGGATTATGTCCGCTCAGCAGGATATGCTGCGCGCTGTCCGGCGCCTCCTGCACCACATCGAGCAAAGTGACGCAGGAGGCGAGATAGATCCGCTTGTCCAGGACCGCGCTTAGCGAGCGGCCATAGCCGTCCCACAGCTCGTCCAGCGTATCGACCACCCGCACGGCGGGGGAGGCGAGGACGTGATCGTAGGTGAGCGCCTCGTCGCGCATGTAGCGGCCCATGCGCCGCGCGCCGCGCTTCCCCCTTGGGTTCAGCGGCCGGTCGAAATCACGCGCGACCGGATCGTCCCAGCCGGATTTGGCGTGGCGCAACAGCGTCAGCTTCTTCATCGCGGTTCGGCTCCCTCCACCCCATTCGCCTGATGCCGCAAAGCGGCGGCGGAGGAAAGCCGCGCGGTGACCTCCGCCGCCGCTTCGTCAAGCGTGACGCGGCGGATCGGCGTGCCGGCGGGGAAGGCATCCAGCAGGCGGGAGGGGGTGGCCGCGCCGAGAAGCACGAACATGCCTGAATCGTCCGCCCGGCGGATGAGGCGGCCGAACGCCTGGGCAAGCCGCGCCCGCACCACCCGATCATCGAAGGCAGTGCCGCCGCCCGCCGCCCGCCGCGCGGCGTGCAATACGGTGGGGCGCGGCCATGGCACCCCTTCCATCACCACCAGCCGCAGCGAGGATCCGGGCACGTCCACTCCGTCGCGCAGCGCATCGGTGCCGAGCAGCGAAGCGCGCGGATCGTCGCGAAAGATATCGACGAGCGTACCGGTGTCGATCGGATCGACATGCTGGGCGTAGAGCGGCAGCCCGTCACGCGCCAGGCGATCGGCGATGCGCGCATGGACGGTCTTCAGCCGTTGCACGGCGGTAAAAAGGCCGAGCGTGCCGCCGCCCGCCGCCGCGATCAGCCGCGCATACGCCCCGGCAAGAGCGGGCAAATCGCCACGCTTGATGTC
>CAJYJW010000166.1 GCA_913775025.1 uncultured Sphingomonas sp.
CGCGGCGCGAAGCGGCGCCTCCGCCTCCGCTGCCCGATCAGCCGCGATCAGGCTGGAACCGAGATTGGCGAGCGTCACTGGCGCGCCCGGCCGCAGGGCCAGGGCTCGCTCGAAGGCGGCGATCGCCTCGGCGTAACGCCCGGCCTGTTTCAACGCGACGCCGTGATTTCCCAGCCGCGCGGGATTGTCCGGATCGGCGGCGCGCGCACGGGCGAAGGCGGCAAGCGCCGCCGCATGCCCGCCGCCCCGCTGCTCCACGATGCCGAGCAGCGTCAGCGCGTCGGCATCATCCGGCGCGGCGCGCAGCAGGCGATCGATCAGCGGGCGCGCGGAGGCCGGGTTCGGCCCCTGCGCCAGCCGCGCTGCCTGATCGAGCAATTCCCGGTTCATTCGAAAGGCCCCCACGCATGATCGGCATCGTGATGCAGGTTCGCACCAAACCCGGCCGTGGCGATGAATTCGCTGCGCTCGTAGCAAAGTTACAGGCGGATGTCCGCGCCAACGAGCCCGGCGCGCTGATCTTTCAGGTTCTGCGTGCCGACGACGACGAGAATGTCTTTACCTTCATCGAGCTGTTCGCCGACGAGGCCGCCTATACAGCACACCCCGACATGCCTTACCATCAGGCGATGTCGGCCGCGGGGTGGGACTGTGTAGACGGCCAGCCCGATATCCGCCGCTATACTCCGATCGGTGAGGGAGCCGGCCGATGACCGATCAGCGTTTTTCCGGCAAGGTCGCGATCGTGACCGGCGGCACCTCGGGCATCGGCGAGGCTGTCGTCGCCCGGCTCGTGGCGGACGGCGCCACTGTCGGTATCCTGACCGAGGCACCGCAGGCCGATCTCGACGCGGTGGTCGCAAGCGGCAAGGCGCACGCCGCTGTGCAGGTCGATATCGCCGATGCGGAGGCTGTCGCCCGCGCGGTGGCGAAGCTCGCCGAAACGCTTGGCCCGGTGGACATCCTCGTCAACAACGCCGCGATCTGGGCGCCCAATCCGGTGCCGGACAGTCCGATCGCCCTGTTCGACCGGCATATCGACGTGAACCTGAAGGGCAGTTTCTATGTCACCCATGCGGTGGTGCCCGCGATGATCGAGCGGGAGGGCGGATCGATCATCTTCGTCGGGTCGGTCAGCGGCATCGCGGGTCGCGCGGGCGACAGCGCCTATTCCGCCTCCAAGGCCGGCGTCGCGATGCTCGCACGGACGCTGGCGGCCGAACTGGGGCCGCATCGCATCCGCATCAACTGCGTGTGCCCGGGTTCGGTCGCGACGCCGCTCACCGCCGGGCTGCGCACGCCTGAGGGCGAACATGCGATCGCGGCGCTGATGGAAAACCACCCCTCGCCGCGCCGCGATTTCTTCATGGACCCGGCGCAGATGGCGGAGGTGATCTGCTTTCTCGCCGATCCCGTCTCCAGCGCGATCCACGGGGCGGTCATCATCGCCGACGAGGGCCTCACCGCCACCATGTAGTCCCGAACTGAAGGAGCCTCCTTATGCTTATGACGCAGCACGATGCCGGCAAGGTCGGCGACCTCATCGTCAACATCGCTGATGCCCGCCCGCATGCGCTGGGCACCGGCACCACGATCCGCCTGCTGCGCTACAGCGAGGAGACGGGTGATTGGGTGCTGTGGGTAGAGATGCAGCCGGGGGCGACATTCGCGCCGCACTGGCACCTCGGCCACGGTTCCTATTTCGTCACAAAGGGTGAGCTGATCTATGACGTCGGATCCGCCCCGGCCGGCACCTATGGCTATGAGCCGATCGGCTCGCGCCATTCGGAGGCGCGGTGCGAGCAGGTGACCGAATATTTGTTCATGGGCCACGGTGCGGTCGCTTTCACCGACGAGGCGGGCGAGGTGCGCTTCATCCTCAATCATGAATTCCTGCGCGATCTTGCCAAGGGCGCCATCGTCGCCGACGTCTCGAACGAGGGCGCGGAACGGGAAGCGGATCGCGAGGCGGCATGAACGCGGTCAACGCCCGCGTCGCGCGGATGCAGCAACTGATGGCCGCCGAAGGGCTGGATGCCGCCGTCCTCACCCATCCGCACGACGTGCGCTATGCGACGGGCTATCATTCGGTGCTGGAGCGATGGACACAGATGGAAGCGTTCGCCGGCGCCATCGTCTTCGCCGATGCGCGAAAGCCTACGATACTCGTCATCCCGGAGGCCAGCCTCGGCATCGTCGCGGTGCTGCGCAAGCAGGGCAAGGCATGCGACTATGACGAGATCCGGACCTTCGACATGCTCAATTTCTGCGAGGTCAGCCGCTATGTCGATCCCGATCGGGCGACGAGCAGCCTTGCCAAGGATGCCGGCGTGCTTGGCCAGGCGATCCGGGGCGAATGCAAGCCGGATATCGCCGCCGCGATCGCCGCGGCGCTGGCAGATCACGCGCTTGCCGGGGCGACGATCGCCTTCGACGAGCACCGCGTATCCGCTGCCGTCTCCGCCACGGTCGCTCACCGGTATCGCGACGCGCTTGATTTCATGATGCGCGTGCGCGTCGTCAAGACGGCGGATGAGCTGGCGCGCTATCGCGCCGTGGGCACGATGGCCGATCGCGTGATCGCGCATGCCGGCTCGCTGTTGCACGAGGGGGCCGAATGGAAGGAGGTGCAGGCGGGCATCTGCGACTTCATGGTTCGCAACGACGTCATCCCCGTCGATGAGGGGGCGATGTTATTCGGCGGCACCTATGACGGCGAGGATTTCATACCCGACCTGTTCCGCACATCGGGCAGGCGGACGCTGCGGGGCGGCGATATCGTCATCCTCGAAACGCAGGGCGTGCTCGACGGCTTCTGGATCGACATCAATCGCACCGCCGTGATCGGCCGCCCTTCCGCTGACTATCAGCGGCTCCACGACGTGCTGCGCGACGGTTTCCTCAAAATGGTCGAGCATCTCCGCCCCGGCGTCTCCACCAACAGCTTGCCCCCGATCGGTTACGAGCATCTGAAGGCGGCAGGCATTCCCACGCCCGAGAAGCTGCTGGTGGTGGCGCATGGCATCGGGCTGATGCCGCTTGAGATCCCGCTGCCCTATCCGGCGGCGGGGCTCGCCGGCGTGAAGCAGGGGTTCGTGATGGAGGAGGGGATGCTCATCAGCCTCGACAGTCTGTTCTTCGGCGCCAAGCTCGGCCCCTGTCACATGGAGAACGTCTATGCGATCACCGCCGGCGCGCCCGAGCCGATGTATGCCGCCCCGCTGGAACTGATCGTGGCGGATGCCGCCGCCGCGCCGCGCGAACCGGCGCACGCCTGAAAGGAACGACGATGACCGATCAGACGAACGACCGCAGCCTGGAGAAATATCGCCGGATGCTGCGCATCCGTCATTTCGAGGACAAGGCCGAGGCAATTCACGCGCAGGGCGAGATTCCCGGCGCGCTCCATACCTATGCGGGGCAGGAGGCCTCCGGCGTCGGCGCGTGCATGGCGCTGGGCGAAAGCGACTATATGGTCGGCACACATCGCAGCCACGGCCATCCGATCGCCAAGGGCGCCAAACTGCGCCCGCTGATGGCGGAGCTGCTCGGCAAGGCGACCGGCATTTGCAAGGGCAAGGGCGGATCGATGCACCTCTCCGACTTCTCGGTCGGCAGCCTCGGCGAGACGAGCATCGTGGGGTCGGGCGTGCCGGTGGCGACGGGCGCCGCGCTCGGCTCCAAGCTCAAGGGCGATGGCCGCGTCGCGCTTTGCTTCTTCGGCGACGGCGCGACCGGCGAAGGCGCATTCCATGAAGGGCTGAACCTTGCCGCCGTCTGGAAACTGCCGGCGGTCTTCGTGTGCGAGAACAACGGCTATGCCGTATCGACGCCGGCCCGCACCCATGTGCCGGTGAAGACTCTCGCCGATCGCGCGAAGGGCTATGATATGCCCGCGATCATCGTCGACGGGCAGGATGTCGATGCGGTCGAGGCGGCGATCGCGCAGGCGGTGGAACGCGCCCGGACCGGCGGCGGGCCGACCTTCGTGGAGACGAAGACCTATCGCTACGCCGATCATGCGGTGAACATGGGGCGCATCCTGCTCGATCGCGGCGAGGAGGTGGGCGAGTGGCGCAAGCGCGATCCCATCACGCTCTACCGCGCGCGATTGCTCGAACAGGGCGTCTCCGCCGAAACGCTCGACGCGATCGAACGGGAGGCGGCGGACGAGGTGGAGGATGCGCTCCGTTTCGCGCGCGAAAGCCCGCTGCCCGAACAGGCCGAGGCTTTCGACGACGTTTTCACGGCCGCCGTGCCGATCCCCGATTATCTGGCCGACGCCTGAGGGCGAGGGAGTATCCGATGGCGAAGGTCACCTATCTCGAAGCGATCCGTCAGGCGCAGATGGAAGAGATGCAGCGCGACGACCGCGTCTTCATCATGGGCGAGGATATCGTCTGCAACGTGTTCGGCACCACCACCGGCTTCGTCGAGGCATTCGGGTTGGAACGCGTGCGCGATACGCCGATCTCGGAGAACGGCATCGTCGGCGCGGGGGCGGGCGCGGCGATGGTCGGCATGCGGCCGATCGTGGACGTGACGCTCTCCTCGTTCCTCTACCCGGCGATGGATCAGATCGTCAGCATCGTCGCCAAATCCCGCTATATCTATGGCGGGCAGGCGAAGCTGCCGCTCGTGATCCGATCCTGTCTGTTCTATGGCAATGCGAACGCCGCGCAGCACAGCGACCGGCCCTACTCGATGTTCATGAACATGCCCGGCCTGAAGATCGTCGCCCCCGCGACCGCCTATGACATGAAGGGGCTGATGAAGGCGGCGATCCGCGACGACAATCCGGTGATGATGTTCGAGGATGGAACCTGCTGGTCCAGCAAGGACGAGGTGCCGGACGATCCGGACTTCATCATCCCGCTGGGGCGGGGTGATATCAAGCGCGAGGGGACGGATGTCACGGTCGTCGCGGTGGCAGGCGGCGTGCCGGTTGCGCTGAAGGCGGCCAAGCAGCTCGCGAAGGAAGGCATCTCGCTTGAGGTGATCGATCCGCGCTGCCTGATGCCGCTCGATCGCGAACTCATCCTGCGCTCCGTCCGCAAGACGGGGCGTGCGATCACGGTGGATCCGGCGCATCAGACGTGCAGCGCCGGCAGTGAGATCGCGGCGACCATCGCCGAACATGCCTTCGATGCGTTGCGCGGACCGGTTCTTCGCGTCTGCACCGCGGATACGCACATTCCATTCAGTCCGACGATCGAGAAAGCCCTTTTCCCGACCGTCGATCGCATCGCCGCCGCCGCCCGGCGTCTTGTCGGCATCGAACAGCCGGCAGCGGCTTGAGGGGATCATCATGGCGCAGTTGAAGGTATTGTTGCCGCAGTTCGGCATGGGCATGCAGGATGGCGAGATCGTCCGGTGGCTGAAGGCGGTCGGTGACGCGGTGACCGAAGGAGAGCCGCTGGTCGAGATCGAGGCGGCCAAGACGACGGTCGAGGTGCCGTCCCCCGGCACCGGCACGCTTAGCGAGATCGTCGTGGAGGAAGGCGAGACCGCCGACGTGCGGGATCATATCGCGACGATCACGGTGTGAGATGACGCGCGGTGTCCTGCGATCGACAGGCAAAGGCATGCAGACTGCCGGTCTGATCTTCGCGATGACCGGCCCTGCCTGAGCCCCGTTCGTACGCACGCAGGAACGAGAGGATCGGTAAGGATTATGATGAAGCGAATCGCGCGGACGCTGTATCTGCCGGTAGCGGCGGCAATCGTCGCCGCCCCCCTGATCCTTGCGGTGGGTGCGGGAAGCTCCGTCGCCGCGCCGGAGAGCGCGCGCGAACCCGGATATTGGGTGGAGCAGGTACTCGACGGGCTGGATCATCCCTGGGCGATGGCATGGCTGCCGAACGGCGACATGCTGCTGACCGAACGACCCGGCCGCCTGCGCATCGTGCACAACGGCGCATTGCAGCCGAAACCCATCGCCGGCACGCCGGAGGTTTTGAACAGCAGCATCTTCGACGGGCTGCTCGACATAAAGCTCGACCCCGATTTCGCGACGAACAAAACGGTGTTCCTGACCTATGTGACGGGCACCGACAGCGCGCGAACCGGATCGCTGATGCGGGCGCGGCTGGCGGGGGACAGGCTGGTCGATCAGAAGGTGATCTTCAGCACTAGCACGCCCGCCCCTCCGGGCGGGCCGTGCATCATGCGCATCCTGTTTCTGCCGGACAAGACGATGCTGGTCGGCGTCGGATCGGGCGGGCAGGGCAACCGCGGCATGGTGCAGCGGCTGGACAATCAGTCCGGCAAGATCATCCATCTCAACAGAGACGGCACGGCGGTGGCGGGCGGGCCGTTCGCGGGCAAGCCTGGCGCGCGGCCGGAACTCTACGCGATCGGCTTCCGCAATTCGGCGGGCCTCGCGCGGACCGAGGACGGTACGATCTGGACGATCGACATCGGCCCGAAGGGGGGAGACGAACTCAACATCGTTAAGCCGGGCGGCAATTACGGCTGGCCGCTGGTGACCTGGGGGTTCGATTATTCGGGCCGCGCCATGTCGGACAA
>CAJYJW010000167.1 GCA_913775025.1 uncultured Sphingomonas sp.
CCGCCAGCTTCGGCGCGATCAGCCCGGCCAACGCGCGCGGGTTGGTTTTTGCCGCCTTCGCTAGGACCATCGCGGCGTTGGTGGAAAGATCGCCATGCGACGGATCGCGCGGCGGCTCCACACCCACGTTGCGGCGATCGATCCCGGCCGGCAGCGCGCCTTCCGCTTCCAGCGTATCGAGGATGGCGCCGATGCGGTCGGCGAAACGGGCATAGAGGGTCACGGGCATCTTCCGGCGAATGGTTCCGGCCGGCGCTTAGCGGAAAGCGGGCGTCGAGGTCCAATCCTGCTTGGGCGGTCAGGCTCCCTCGCCCATCGCGATCGGCCCGATCAGCGCGCGATAGCGGGAAAGGGCATAGCGATCCGTCATCCCCGCGATGAAATCAGCGATGTGGCGCGCGCGGTGCGGCTCGCCTTCGGGCAGCGCCTCGCGCCAGTGCGGCGGCAGCAGCATGGGATCGGCGCGATAGGCGGCGGCGAGGCCGGCGATCACCGCGCGCGCCTTCTCCGCCACGGCAAGCTGGCTGGGGTGATGATAGAGGCGGGCATACATGAAACGCTTGAACGCACGCTCCTCCGCCGCCATTGCCCCCGAGAAGTGGACGAGCGCATGGCCCGCCGCCCGCACATCGTCGGTGCTGGCGATGCCGGCGGCGGCGATCCCGGTCCGCGTCGTCTCCAGCAGATCGTTCACCATGCGGCCGATCTGCTCGCGCACCAGCTCCGCCACCAGCGCCGCCGGCGGCAGATCGGGAAAGCGCGCGCGCACCGCCGCCCAGCCCGGCGCGACGAGGGGTTGGGCGACTACCTCGTCAAGATCGATCAGCCCGGCGCGCAGGCCATCGTCGATGTCGTGGTTGTCATAGGCGATATCATCCGCCAGCGCCGCCACCTGCGCCTCCAGGGACGGCCATCCGCCAAGATCGAGCGGGACGGCGGCATCCACCTCGGCCAGAGCCCATGTCGGGTTCACCACCGGGCCGTTATGTTTGGCCAGACCCTCCAGCGTCTCCCAGGATAGGTTGAGGCCCGGCCAGCGCGGATAAGGCGTCTCGATCCGCGTCAGCACGCGCAAGGTGTGCGCGTTGTGATCGAAGCCGCCGGCATCCGCCACCGCCGCCGTCAGCGCATTCTCGCCCGAATGGCCGAAGGGCGGGTGGCCGATATCGTGGGCAAGGCACAGCGCCTCGGTCAGATCCTCGTCCAGCCCCAGCACGCGCGCGATGGTGCGGCCGATCTGCGCGACCTCCAGACTGTGCGTCAGGCGGACGCGGTAATGATCGCCGTCGGGGGCCACGAACACCTGCGTCTTGTGGCCGAGGCGACGGAAGGCGATGGCGTGAATGATGCGATCGCGATCGCGCTGAAAGGCGTTGCGCGGCCCGCGCGTCTCCCCCTCAGGCTCGGCATGCAAGCGCCCACGCGTGGCGGCGGGGTCGGAGGCGTATGGCGCTTTCATCCCGCCGACTTACGGTACTCGCCACGGGAAGCAATCGTGCGCGTTACTTCTTCGCCACCTTCTCCACATCGGCCCCCGCGCGGGTGGTGAACTGGATGCCGGGCACGCCGGACTTCGCCAGCGCGTTCACCTTGGCCTGCGCCTCGTCGGCCGTCTTGAACGGGCCGATCAGCAGCCGGTTCGACGCACGCCACGGGGCGGTATAGGTGGATTGGCCCGACAATTGTTTCGGCGCCTTGCTCCGTACATCGGCCCAGGCCTTGTCCAGATTGGCCTTGTTCGATCCCGATGCGACCTGCACCCAGTAACGCTCCGCCGTCGCCGGCTTCGGGACGGACTTCGTGTCCGCCTTCGTATCGGTCCGCTCGGTTTTCTTGGCGGTCGCCTTGGTATCGTTCCGGCCCTTGGCGCCGGTCGGCTCGCTCGACGGGTTCTTTGCCTTGGAGCCGGCTTTACGGCCGGCATCCGCCTTGTCTGAGGTATCCGTCTTCGCGGTCTTTGCCGTTCGGCCACGGGCCGGCTTCTCGTCTCCTGCCTCATCGGCGGTGGACGGCTTTTTCGTCTTCTCCTCCAACGCGGCAAGCTTCACGTCCTTGCCCTTGCGCGTCTGGCGGGTCGCGGCGGCTTCCTTCGTATTTGTATCAGCCGCCTTGCTGTCACCCGATGCCGCCGGCTTGCCCGCTTTCACCGCCGGCCGTCCGCTGCGGGTGATGCGATCCGGCTCGGCGCGCCCGCGATCGGTCATCTGCGCCGTGGACATCGAAGATTTGGCGGGGGACGCGATCGACCGGACCGGCTCGACCCTCTGCCGGCTTGGACTGCCGCCCGGCACGGTGACCGTGGCGATCCGTGGCGGCGCGGCCCGCGCGACTGGCGGCGCAGCCTGCACTCCCGAAGGCGCCGCCAAGGGCGAGAGAGAACTTGCCGCCGCAGCCGGGCTGGCCGCCCCGGTGCCGACTGCCGTATTCTGGCCAGCCCCCGCCCCGCCCGATGCGGAGGGAGACAGTGCACCGGCCCCCGGCGCGGTCGCTGACAGGGCAAGCGAGGCAGGGACAGGCGGCGTGATCGCCGGCGTATCAGCCGTACCGGGGGCGGCGGGCCGCGCCGTCGGTGCGCCTTGTCGGGCGATCAGCGCCGCACGACGCCCGGTCTCCGGCTCTGGCGTAACCCCCGGTATCGGTGCGGACAGCACGTGCGCCGGCGGCAGCACCTCCTCCTGCCCCGGGCGGCGGCGCGGCGCGGCAGTCACCTCGCTCGCCGCCAGCCGTGGCCCCAACGCCTCGCCGAAGGGGATCAGCGGCGTATCGGCATTGCTCGCCCGGCGAAGGTCGCGCGCGCCGATAACGCTGCCGGGGGCCGGCAGCGGCGCGGCGCGCGCATCAGCGAACAATTCGGCGGCGCTGTACGATCGGCCATCCGATGGAAAATAACCGAAATTCACCGCCAGAGCCTTCTGCGCCGGGTTGAGGCCGGCCAGCCGGTTCATGAAACCAAGCATCGCGCTGGCCTGCGCGCCCGGCATCGCCGCGCGGACGACGCCCGCCGCCCCGGCCGGATCACCGGTCAGCGCCAGCACGAAGGCTTTCGCCCGCTCCGCACCACTATCTCTCCGCTGAAGCAGCGGGCTGAGGATGGCAAGCGCCCCGTCGCGATCCCCCGATACCGCCATCGAAAGGGCGAGACGGCGGACCGTCTCGTCATCGTTGCCGGCGCGCAAGGCGATCGTATAGTCCGCTTGCGCCCTACGGCCGTCGCCATTGAGGTCGTGCGCAAGCCCCCGGTCAGCGGCGATCTCGCGCGTCGGCACGCCAAGCGCCACCGCCTCGTCGAAGAGTTTCAGCGCGGTGCGCGGCTGCTCCATCTGGACGAGCGCGCTGGCGAGCCCCGCCTTGATCCGCCCGTTGCGTGGCGAGATTTCCTCGGCCCGCGCATAGAATCCGAGCGCGGCGTTGGCATCCCCCACCGCAAGCGCCGCCCGCCCCGCCCCCGTAAGCGAGGCGAGATCACGCGGGTTGGATGCCAGCATTCGCAGATACCGGCTAAGAGCGCTTGCCGGATCCACCTCCGTGATTGCCGGATAAGCCGTACTCTGCGCAAGGGCGCTTCCCGATTGCGCGGCCAGCGGCAGAAGAACGACGGATGCGGCAAGCAGATTGCGCAAGACGGTACGGGAATAAGAGGAACGCGATGTCATGATGGAATAAGATAAGCGATCATCGACACGTAACGACAAGCATTCAGGATCGGCCGACACGCCGATCCGTGTCGCTTCACCGGTGAACGACACATGCTGACCGGACCGGCCATATCACTCACGGGCGCGCGGCGGATCGTCCGTCACACGCCCTCCTGACCCTATTGATTGTTCTGGCGGTTCAGGAACCGCGGAATGTCGAGCGAGTCTCCGCGCTTGGCATCCGCCTCCGGCTCGCTTTGCGCCTTTGCCGCACCGCGTGCGATGTTGGACATACGTTCGAACAAGGTACCCCCACCTTCGCGGGCGATACGCGGCGCGGGCTTGCCTTCGGCCGGGGCGTTCAGCCAGGCAGGGCGTGTCTGTTCAGCCTTTGGCGCGGGCGCGGGTTCCGGTGCGGCTGGAACCATCGTCTCACGCCCG
>CAJYJW010000168.1 GCA_913775025.1 uncultured Sphingomonas sp.
GCAGGTGCGGCCCCAGGTGCAGATCCGCGCCGAGGAAGATACGGTTGATGTCCTGCCGCTGATACGGCCCCTCGCGAAGATTGGGGTTGGTCGTATTATTCTGCCGCAGCCGTAGTTCGCCCGAAAGCGTCGCATAGATATCGCCATCAGAGTCGAGCGGCAGATATTTGAGGCGATCGAGAAAATCGTCACGGTTCTTCGGATCACGCATGCTGCGCCAATCCTCGGCCCAGCGGGAGAGGTTGTATCCGTTCAGGCTCGTCGCATCGCCGTTGGCCGCCGCCGGATAGCTGCTGACGATATCCGTCGCGGGGGCCTTGCGTGCCGCCTCTCCCGGCGTGGCCGAGGGGGACGGAGCGGGGGTAGCCGGCGTCGCCTGCGCCAGCAAAGGCGCGGGGGCGAGGATCAGGGTGGCGGCGCACAGCCGCGGGCGCATCGTCATGGCGGACGCTCCTTCCGGCTGGGGTTATTCGGCCGCGACCACGCCCAGCGGCAGGTCTTCCACGCGCGGCAATCGCCCGGCCAGCGCCGCGTCGAACTGCTCCTTGTCGAGCGCACCTTCCCAGCGCGACACCACTACGGTCGCCACCGCATTGCCGATGAAGTTGGTGAGGCTACGGCATTCTGACATGAAGCGATCCACGCCGAGGATCAGGGCCATGCCAGCGACCGGCACCGTCGGCACGATCGAAAGCGTCGCCGCCAGCGTGATGAACCCCGCGCCGGTGACGCCCGCCGCCCCCTTGGACGACAGCATCGCGACGGCGAGCAGCATCAGTTGCTGGCCGAGGGTGAGATCGACGTTGTAGGCCTGGGCGATGAACAGGGCGGCCAGCGTCATATAGATGTTGGTGCCATCGAGGTTGAAGCTGTAGCCGGTCGGCACGACGAGCCCGACGATCGACTTGGGGCAACCCGCCCGCTCCATCTTTTCCATCAGGCTTGGCAGCGCGCTCTCGGAAGACGAGGTACCGAGGACGAGCAGCAGCTCCCCCTTCAGATAAGAGATCAGCTTCAGGATCGAGAAACCGGACAACCAGGCGACGGTACCCAGCACGACCAGCACGAAAAGCAGCGACGTGATGTAGAAGGTGCCGAGGAGCCAGCCGAGGTTGGCAAGGCTGCCGATGCCGTATTTGCCGATGGTGAAGGCCATCGCGCCGAATGCGCCGACTGGCGCCGCCTTCATCACGATGCCGACGAGCTTGAACACCGCGATCGACACGTCATTCAGAACGCTCAGCACCCTATCGCCGCGATCGCCGATCAGCGCCAGGCTGATGCCGAACAGGATGGAGACGAAGAGTACTTGGAGAATGTTGCCTTCCGTCAGCGACGAGAGGAACGTGTCCGGGATGATGTTGACCAGAAAGCCCGTCAACGTCGTATCATGCGCTTTGGCGGCATATTCGGCGACCTTGCCGGCGTCCGCGGTGGCGATATTGGCATTCAACCCCGCGCCCGGCTGCACCACGTTCGCCACAATCAGACCGACGATCAGCGCCAGCGTGGAGAAAAAGAGGAAATAGGCGAAGGCCTTGCCGGCGACCCGGCCGACCGCACGCAGATCGCGCATCCCCGCAATGCCGGTCACGATCGTGAGGAAGATCACCGGGGCGATCACCATCTTCACGAGCTTGATGAAGGCATCGCCCAAGGGCTTCAGCGCCTCGCCGGTCTGCGGCGCGAAATGGCCGATGAGGACGCCGGCGACGATCGCGGCGAGCACCTGCACATAGAGATGCGCGTACCACGGCTTGGGCGCCTGCAACGGCAAAGGGGGGGACGGTTGAAGCAACATGGCCTGGCCTTTCATCCTCTGCGCCCCCGAGTCTCGGCCCGGGCCGGCGTCCTGATGACAGGATGCAAATATTCACGATGGGGACGAAACGATCACGACAAATCAGAAAAGCGGCGGTCTTGCGCGGGTTTCGCCAATCAGGCGCCCCGGCCGCGTGTAAGAATCTGCCCGTGTGCAATGCTCGATGTGTCGAAAGTTGCACACGTCGTCAGGCAGGACTAACCTGAGCTGAATGACCGAACGGCGCGTCATCGGGTGGCTTCTGGTCGCTTTGCTGCTTGGCGGGCTGTCCGCGTTCGCCGCGGGGCGCATCGTCACGGCGCGCGAGACCGATCGCCTTGTCGTCGCGACGGCGGCCGACGCGCGTTTGCGGGCGACGTTGCTGGTGAGCGAGATCGCGCGCTTCCGCCTGCTCCCCCTGGCGATGGCGGACGATCGCGACGTGGTGACCGCCCTTTCGGAAGGGAGGACGGATGCGCTGAACCGCAAGCTGGAAGCGCTGGCGCGACAGACCGGCGCGGCGGTGATCTACCTCATAGGTCCGGACGGCCGGGCGATCGCTTCGAGCAACTGGCGCACCGCCGCCAGCTTCGTCGGCAACGATTATCTGTTTCGCCGCTATTATCGCGATGCGCTGGCGCTTGGCGCGGGAGAGCAGTTCGCGCTCGGCACCGTCAGCCGCAAGCCCGGCCTGTATCTGGCGCGTCGCACCGCGACGGCGCGCGGGGTCGTTGTGGTGAAGCTGGACTTCGACCGGATCGAGCAGGCCTGGCGCGCGGCCGGGGGTATCACCTTTGCGACCAATCCGGTTGGGGTGGTGCTGGTCACGAGCCGCCCCGACTGGCGCTTCGCCGCCACGGTTCCGCTTTCGGCACCGGCGGCATCGGCGGTGCGGGCGGATAGCGGAACTCAGGTCTTGCAGGCCCCGCCCTTCCGTCGCCTGCCCGGCCGGCGATCGATGCTGGTGGACGCAGACGAACGCTACATCGAGGTCGTCGCTCCACCCGGACCGGACGGGTGGCGCGTCCATCTTGCGGTGCCGGCCGCCTCGATCGCGGCGGCGGCCGGCATCGCGCGCGCCGCCGCCGCGCTAATCGTGACGGTGCTGCTCGTTGGAGCCTGGGCGCTGCGGGAGCGGGGTCGCAGACGGGCGAAGCGCACCGCCGGGCTGGAGGCCGCCGTCGCCGCGCGCACCGCCGAACTCAGCCGCGAGATCGAGGAGCGGGCCGCAGCCGAGGCACGCGCCGCCGATCTGCGCGAGGGGCTGCGTCAGGCCAATCGCCTCGCCACGCTCGGCCAGATCACAGCCGGGGTCGCGCATGAGACGGCGCAACCTGTCGCCGCGATTCGTACCTACGCGGCCAATGCAGAGCAGTTTCTCCTACGCGGAGAGATCGACGAGGTGCGGGGCAACCTTCGTGCGATCGGGCGGCTGACGGAACGGATCGGTACCGTCACCGCCGAATTGCGCGGTTTCGCCCGCAGGCGTAGCGGCGACATCGGCGCGGTGCCGCTGATTGAGGTGGTAGAGGGCGCCCGCCTTATCCTGAAGGAACGGCTGGCCCATGTTGCTTTCGAGATGCCCGTCATCCCTGCGGATCTCATCGTTCTCGCCGGGCGGGTGCGGCTGGAGCAGGTACTTGTGATTTTGCTGCAAAACGCCTTGGAAGCCGTGGACGGTCATGCCGAGCCCCGTATCGTCCTATCCATGCGCAGTGACGGGGCCGAGGTCAGCCTGACGGTCAAGGACAACGGCCCCGGCATAGCGGCCGAGGTGGCGGATCGGCTGTTCACCCCCTTCGCCACAAGCCGCGCGAACGGACTTGGGCTAGGCCTCGTCATCGCGCAGGACATCATGACGGATCTCGGCGGCAGCCTGCGGTTGCTGCCTGGCGATGGCGGCGCCTGCTTCGACGTGACGGTGCGCCGGGCATGACGGACGCCCCCTTACGCATCGCCCTGGTGGACGACGACGCGGACATGCGCGCCGCCACGCGTCAGGCGTTGATGCTCGCCGGGTTCACGGTCGACGTTTTCGCATCGGCGCCCCCGGCCCTCGATGCGATCGGCGAGGATTATCCCGGCGTCGTGGTCACGGACGTACGGATGCCGCACATGTCCGGCATCGATCTGTTCCGCGCCCTGCACGCGCGCGATGCCACGCTGCCGGTGATCCTCGTCACGGGGCATGCCGATGTGGCGATGGCGGTGGATGCGCTGAAGGCGGGGGCATGGGATTTCCTGTCGAAACCCTTCGACCCCGCTGATCTGATCGCCGCCGTCACCCGCGCGGGTACCGCCCGTGCGCTCGCGCTCGACAACCGCCGCTTGCGCGCGCTGGCGGAGGCTGAGGCGGACGGCGGGGTCGAGGCGGCGCTGATCGGCGACTCGCCCGCCATCCGGCGGCTGCGAGACATGATCCCGATGCTGGCCGGTGCCGATCTCGATCTGTTTATCGAAGGGGAGAGCGGCACCGGCAAGGAGCTGTTCGCCCGCCTCGTCCATCGCGCGGGCAAGCGGGCGCGCCACCGTTTCGTGCCGCTGGCCTGCGGCGGCCTGCCCGACGCGCTGATCGAGGCGGAACTGGTCGCCCCGACCGGCGAGGGCAGCGTGGCGGCCGCGCATCGCGGCACGCTGTTCCTCGACGATGTGGATCAGGCGAGCCGGGCCTTGCAC